>JANMKU010000302.1:0-14561 GCA_031372205.1 Gemmatimonadaceae bacterium
TCAAGTGTCAACCTCTGGCGCGACCACCGACGCTGCCCTCGCCATTCAAAGCAGCTTTGGCCCCAAGCACGCTGTCGTCACCACGAATGATTTGTCCGACGACGCGATCCGTCGCTGTGTTGAGCAAAGTGAACGCATGGCAAAACTCGCTCCCGACGATCCTGAAGTGATGCCGCCGCTCGGCGCGCAGACCTACGCGGCGGTGAACGCCTACTTTGAATCGACGGCCAACCTTACGCCAGACGATCGCGCACGCGCGGCGTTGGTCGCACTGCAGATGACGCGCAAGTCTGGCGACCTCAAGTCGGCCGGATATCTGGTGACGGGGATGGGCGCGAGTGCGATTGGCAACAAGGCGGGAATGTTCGCGTACCGTCGCACGACGAGTACGAACTACACGCTCACAGTGCGGTCCGACGATGGCACCGGGTCGGGCTGGGCCGCTGCAGATCATCCGGATTGGTCGCAACTCGATGCGCGTCGCGTGGCCGAACGTGCGACCGAGAAAGCGCGATTGTCGCGCAATCCGGTAGCGATTGAACCAGGTCGCTATACGGTGATTCTTGAACCGCAGGCCGTTGGCGACCTGGTGCAACTCGTCGCTAACTACGCCGATGCGCGCTCCACCGACGAAGGCCGGAGTCCGTTTGTGAAGGAAGGCGGTGGCAACAAGATCGGCCAGAAGATCTGCGATGAACGCGTGACGCTCAGCTCCGATCCCACCGATCCACTCTTGCTCGGCCAGGAGTACGATGGCGAAGGTATGCCACTCGGCCGGCAAGTGTGGGTGGAGAACGGTGTTTTGAAACAGTTGTATTACTCTCGCTTCTGGGCGAAGAAGCAGGGTAAGACGGCCACCGGTGGACCGACCACATTCAAGATGGCCGGTGGCACGCAGAGCATTGAGGATCTCATCAAGGGCACCGAGCGCGGCGTGCTGGTCACGCGACTATGGTATCTGCGCGAAGTGGATCCGCGCACGATTCTTTACACCGGGCTCACGCGCGACGGCACGTTTCTCGTGGAAGGCGGCAAGATCACCAAGTCGCTCCGCAACTTCCGGTTCAACGAGTCACCGCTGTTCATGCTCAACAATCTCGATGCGCTGGGCAAGGCGGAACGGCTCGCTGGCACAGAGCAGGGTGGCGACGTCGTTATGCCAGCCATTCGTGCGCGCGATTTTAATTTCACGAGTTTGTCGGAAGCGGTTTAAGATCGCGTCAACAAACTGTTGACAACAGCAATGGGGGGCTGCGCCCCGATAACAAAACGGATTTGACGGATAGCAACGGATACGGCAAACACAACGACAAAATGTTTGTGGTATCCGTTCAATCCGTCAAAATCCGTTCGTATCAGGGCGCAGCCCCCAGTCAGTTGCCGTTACTCGGACCGCGTCGCACCAGCCCGTGAGTTACTTGCTCGCCTTCTGCTCCTTCCGGGCTTCCACTTCAACAGCGGTAAGCACACGCAACAAGTTGCCGCCCCAGATTTTGGCGATGTCGCCTTCGCTGTAGCCGCGCTTCACGAGCTCCGTCGTGATGTTCAACGCTTGTGTCGCATCACGATAGCCGTCCACGCCGCCACCGCCATCAAAGTCTGAACTGATGCCGACGTGATCGACGCCCATGATTTTCACAGCGTAGTCAATATGATTGACGAAGTCGGCAACGGTGGCCGCTGGATCCGACGGATAGCGGCGCGCGGTAATGTCTTCCTGCTTGGCGAGGTATTCGTTGCGCTTGGCCTCGGGTAGCGCCTGCACTTGCGTGGTCACCGAATCGCGGCGTGATGCTATGATGCCGTACTCTTTGCGCAACATGTCGTTCGCGGCGGCACGGGCGGCGGTGCGTGCGTCGTCTTTCACGGGATCGCACTTCACATAACTGTTGAACGCCACGATCTGCACGACGCCATTGTTCTTCTTCATGGCGAGTAGCTGTTCGTCATCCAGGTTGCGACTGTGATTGCACAGCGCGCGCACGCCGGAGTGTGACGCGATGATCGGCGCTTTCGACAAGGCGATTGTCTGCATCATCGATTCCTTCGACGGATGCGAGATGTCGATCATCATGCCAACGCGGTTCATTTCGGCGATCACCTGACGGCCGAGCGCGCTCAAGCCATGATGCAGCCAGACGCCGTCGCGCTCGCCGGTGTTGGAATCGGAAAGCTGGCTGTGTCCGTTGTGCGCCAGTGACATGTATCGACCGCCCAAGTCATAAAACTTCTTGACGTTGGTCACGTCCGCGCCGATCGGGAATCCATTCTCGATGCCGATGAAAATCACCCGCTTACCCTGCGCGTGAATGCGACGCGCGTCGGCTGCGGTGAGCGCGAGCCCAGCACGCGCTGGCGCCAGTGTCTCCGTGAGCCGATGCACCGCGGCAAACTTCTCGAGCGCTTGCGCATTCGCGCGCGCAAACCCGGCGGAATCGAGGTTCGGGGACTGGCCGACGTACACGGCGAGGAACGCCCCGACCAAGCCACCCTCTTCCATCTTCGCCAAGTCCACCTGCGTCCGCGGCAACTTCTGCGTGTAGTTGGGGAGCGTCGTGGTGAAGTTTGCTGGGCTGATGTCGACGTGCGTGTCGAGCGAAAGCACCTTGGTGTGAATCGCTTTGGCCTTGGCGATCAGCGCGGCGTCGTTGCCTGGTTGCGCGGCCAGCGGAGCGGCAAGCACCAGGGACAGCAGGGGAGCGGTGAAGGTTCGGATCGGCAAGCGCATGAGGACGTGGTAGATGGGAGGGGGTTCGTCGGAGACCTATTTACGCTGCAAGTACGCGCTACGATGCGCCGATGTCGCGGCGCGATAATGCCGCGGGCGCCGCTGCTCGTCCACTGGCCCCGGCCAACACCACCAAGGTGAGCACGTACGGCACCACCAGAAACAGCTGATACGGGATGTGCTCCCACCCCATGGCCTGAAAGAGAGATTGCAACGCATTCGCTGCCCCAAACAGCAGCGCCGCGCCGGCCACCCCCCACGGACGCCACCGGCCGAGCACGACGATGGCGATCGCAATGAAGCCGCGCCCGGCAGACATCCCCTCCACAAAGGTGCCCGCCTGCGCGAGCACGAGCGTCGCGCCAGCCAACCCCGCCGTCGCCCCAGCGAAGAGCACGGCGGCCGCCTGGACGCGCCGCGGCTTTATGCCGGCGGCGATCGCCGCTTCGGGGTGCTCACCGACAGCCCGGAGCGCGAGCCCGGCGTGGGTGCGCGCCATCCACCACGCGACCACAGGGACGAGGACGTACAGCAGATACGTGATGGCCGGCTGCGCGAACAGCGCGCCCCCGACGATCGGAATGGCCGAAAGGCCTGGGATCGGCAGCGGGTGGATGGTGGGCGTGGACAGTGCCACGCCGTTGGCGCCGTAGTACGTGGCGTAGATCGTGCCCGTCAGCCCGAGCGAGAGCATCGTGATGGCAGTACCGGTGATGATCTGGTCGGCGCGCATCCAGACGGCGAACAGCGCAAAGATCGCGGCGATGAACACGCCGGCCAGCGCACCGGCAACAAATCCCGCGCCCACGCCAGCAATGCCGGCTGCCACCGTGGCGCCGAGTGCACCACAAATGATGGCACCCTCGAGGCCGATGTTGATCACGCCAGCCCGCTCGCTTACACACTCACCAAGTGCGGCGAAGGCAAGCGGTGTTGCCCACCGCACGGTGGCGTCGAGAAATCCGGACGTCAGACTCATGTCGGCGATCATGCGCTCGCCTCGGCGCGGGTCACGGCGCGTGACTGCCATTGCTGTGCAGCCACCACAGCCAAAATCAACGAGGCCTCCACTACCGATACCACCACACTCGGCACGCCCGCGTCCCGTTGCATGGCGCTCGCGCCTGCTTCCAGCGCGCCAAATAACAGCGCCGTCGCCAGCACGCCGAGCGGATGCAGCCCGGCGAGCAGCGCGACCGCGATCGCGGTATAGCCGTATCCTGGCGAAAAGCTGTCGTACAGCGCGTAGGTCACGCCGGTGTATTCCACCGAGCCGGCCAGTCCGGCCAATGCGCCGCTCAGCACAAACGCAGTCGCCGTGGTACGGGCGACATTGATCTGTCCGGCACTTGCCGCCGCTGCCGCATTGGCTCCTACGGCGCGTACACGAAAGCCGCTCGCCGTGCTTCGGAACCACCACCAAAGGGCAATCGCCAGCATCACCAGAACCAGTGCGCCAACATGCAGCTGCGAGTTGGGCAGCAGCGTTGGTAAATGCAGCGAGACGGGCAGCGATGTTGACTGCGGCGCGATATGCGTGGGCTCCTGCAGAGGGCCACGCACCAACCATCCCATCAAGGATAGTGCGACAAAGTTGAGCATGATCGTGCTGATCACTTCGAGCACACCAAAGCGCTGACGCAGAAATGCTGCGATGGCCGCCCACGCCCCGCCAGCGAGCATGCCACAGAGCAGCATGAGCGGCAGCGCGAGGACCGCGTTCGTGGCACCGAGCACCGCAAACACCGCGCCCGCAGCACTCGCTCCCATGAGCAACTGTCCTTCCGCGCCAATGTTCAGGATGCCAGCGCGAAACGCGACCACCACGGCCAGTCCCGCCAAGCCCAGTGGTACCATGCGCACCAACGTCGCCGACGTGATGGCGTACCATGAGCCGAAGGCGCCACGCGCGAGCGCGGACAACGCCGCACCGGCGTCGTGTCCCGTGACGAGCAGCAGCACGATCAGCAACGTGATCGTGAGGCCCGCGAGTATTGCAACGCGCGCCACCGCCAGCAGCATGGTAGCCAACGATCGCCGACCCGACGAGACTTCCGCCTGCGTTCGGACCGATGCGCCGTCGGACGTCATATGGTGCTGCCACCGAGCATGGCGCGACCAACGACGTCACGGTCGTGCGTGCTTTCGAGTACCGCACCGTTGTGCATGACATACACGCGGTCTGCGAGCGCGAGCACTTCGTCAATGTCACTCCCATACATCAGCACCGCCGTGCCCGCATCGCGTGCCGCGCGCAACGCCGCGTGCACGGACGCAATAGCGCGAAAGTCCAGTCCGCGTGTTGGATTCTCGACGACGAGTGCATCGGGTCGGTCGGCAAGTTCCCGCCCCAACACCAGCTTCTGTTGGTTGCCACCAGACAGCGCGCGCGCGGTGGCCGACACGCCACTCGTGCGCACATCGAATCGCGTGACGATGTCTGCGGTTGCCGCGCGCAACGAACCCCATGAGAGTCGACCGCGTCGAGCTCCTGCTCCGCGGAGGGCAATGTTTTCGTCGAGTGTGCCGTCGAGCAGGAGCGCGTCGCGATGTCGATCTTCCGGCACGAACCCGACGTCGGCTGGGAGTGTGACTCGCCCAGCGGTTGGCGCGAGTCGTCCCGCGAGTACGCGCATCATCTGATGTTGTCCCGCGCCTTCAATCGCCGCGACACCGACGATTTCACCCGCGTTCACATGCAGTGATGCATCACGCACAACGGTCACTCCTCGAGCGTCCGTCACGCTAGCGCCAATGGCCGCCAGCACAACGGTTCCGCTGCGCGTCGCGGGTGTTTGTGCGCTCGCCTGTTCGTCGCGATCGGCGTCGGTACCAGCAATGTGTTCGACCTCCGCCGGCCGAGCATCATCACCAAACATGGCGCTCGCCAGTTCCGCATGCGTGGTGTCGGCGGCGCGCTTGGTCAGCACCGTTCGACCACGCCGGAGCACGGTCACCTCGTCGGCCACGGCGAGTGCGTCGCGCAACTTGTGCGTGATCAACACCACCGCATGTCCCGCATCGGCAAACCGGCGAATCCACTGTAATAGTTCAGCCGCCTCACTCGGCGCGAGCACCGCGGTGGGTTCGTCGAGAATGAGCAACTGTACGTCGCGCGCGAGTGCCTTGACGATCTCGCACCGTTGTTGTGCGCCCACGGATAGCGTGTGAACGAACGCGTGCGGGTCGAGCGCGAGACCAGCTTGCGCTGATATCTCCTGTACGCGCGCGGCAGCCGCCGCGGGATGAAATAACCCGTGGCGACCGAGCGCAACGTTTTCGGCAACGGACATCGCCGACACCAACGTGAAGTGTTGGTGCACCATCCCGATCCCCATCGCCAATGCTGCGGCAGGAGACGACACCACCACGGGAGCACCGCGCAATCGGATTGTGCCGCGTGTGGGCGCAAGCATACCAAAGGCGACGCGCATCAGCGTTGTCTTACCGGCGCCGTTTTCGCCGAGCAGCGCGTGCACAGTGCCAGGCTGCACGGTGAGTGATGCGTTGTCCAACGCCAACGATGACCCGAAGCGATGCACAACGCTATCGAGCGAGAGCAACGGCGCGTGGACCTCAGCGACGGTCACGACCCTGTGGGCAGGTGCAGAAAGGTCCAAGGCAGCGCGAATGTTGTCTCAAGAAATTGTCCAAGCGCCTGCACGCCAAGTGTTTCGGTGGCGTAGTGACCGGCGTAGATGATACAGAGGTCCTGCTCTATGGCGTCGACGGTGGTGTGGTGCGGCCCCTCGCCAACAATGAGCGTATCAATCTCCTTGTCGCGCGCTTCACGCAGCGTGTCTGACGAGGCGCCGCCGCCAGAGCACATGGCCCAGCGCCGCGAGCGACGTCCAGCGGTCGGAATGGACGTGCGGACCGTGCCACCGTACCGTGCACTGAATGCCGTCGCACGATGCACGAGATCATCGGTCGGTTCATCTGTGGTGCCCATCACGCCAATGTCGAGCGACTTGTAACTGGCGAATCCACCACTGGGTGTGAGCGCCAGCGATTCGGCGAGCCGCACGTTGTTGCCCAGCACGGGATGCAGATCGAGGGGTAGATGGGAGGAGTAGACGGCGATGTTGTTGACGAGCAGCATGCGATGCTTCTCATAGTGCACGCCAACGAGTGGCTGCACGCCGCCCCAAAACAATCCATGGTGCACGATGAGTAAGTCGGCTCCACAAATGGTCGCTTCGGTGATCGCGGCTCGTGACGCATCAACGGCAACCGCGACGCGCTGCACGGTTCCGGCGTTCGCTACTTGCAATCCGTTCACCGCACCAGTGTAGTCGGGAATCTGTGTGGTGCGCAGTTCCCGATCGAGTGCAGTCACGACATCGCGCAGCGCCACACTCATGGCACCATCGCTCGCGTCGCTGACGGCGTTCGCGCTCACGGGGTGATGGGCTTCGCAGCGTCGGAGCCCCGCAACAGCACATCGAGCGCACGGAATGTGCCAGCGCGCAGCAACTGATGCACCGAATCCGACGCGGCGAGTGCGGCGGCTGGGATGCGCGCACTCATCGCCGGATTGGGAATGAAGGCGACGACATCTTGTCGCACCCCGAGATTGAAGACGCGACCTTTGAACTGCCCACTTTGCACTTCGCGCGCGATGAGCAGAAATGCTTTGGGCAGATCGATGAAGACGCTGCCGATGACCACGTCCGGTGCGACGTCATTCTGATTCGAGTTCGTGCCGAAGGTCAGCACCTTCTTTTCGCGCGCCGCCTGAAAGACGCCGAGTCCGGCGGCGTCAGCATTCTGAAAAATGATGTCAGCGCCGCGGTTGATTTGCGCGAGGGCGAGTTCCTTTGCTGCGCTCACGTCTTCCCAATTACCGATGTAGGCGGTCAACACCTTGACCTTGGCGTTGACTGACTTCGCGCCCATTTCGAACGCGGTAAAGCTGGCTTTGACGGGCGGAATTTCCTGTCCGGCAATGAGACCGATGATGTTGGTCTTGGTCATGGCGCCGGCGATGATCCCGGCCTGGTATGACGACTCTTCAAAAGCGAAACTGTTGCCGGCCAGATTGGGCCCGGTGACCCGACCCGATGTCACTACAAAGACGGCCTTCGGGTACGAGGGCGCGACGCGGCTGGCGGCATCCTGGTACTCAAAGCCGTGCCCGATAATGAGATCGTAGTTCTGGGCGCCATACTGCCGCAGGTTCTCCTCGAACTGGGCCGGTGTTTTGGTCTGGATATTTGAGATCTCCGCTCCGAGAGAGTCGCGGAGCCCTTTCAGGCCATCGAGCGCGCCCCCATTCCACGAATGATCGGTGGTCGGACCGGGCGTGAGCAGCGCGACACGGAATGCTTTGGGCGCACCGTCCGCGGCTTTCGGTGTGTCCGTTCCCTTTGCACACGCCGCGAGGAGCAGACACGCTGTTACGGTAAATCTCGCAAAGTTCACGGTAATGGCCCCTAAATGGCGCGTTGATGTGACGATGGTGTACTAGCTATCGATGGAAACACCAAGCACGTCGAGAACGCGTTCCAAGTCGTCGTTGGAGTAGAACTCGATCCGGACCTCACCTTTGGCCGCGCCGGTCATGTGGAGTGATACACCCGTTTGGAGCTTCTTCCGGAGCAGCGCTTCTATGCGACGGACTTCGGCCGTGGGTGCGTTCACCGGCACGGATTTGGTGGCGCCAGCGGACTTTCGGCCGGTCGTGGCTGGCGTCGGTCGCTGCGTTTGTACCCGTCGCTCGACCTCTCGCACCGATAAGCCGTTTTGGGCGGCGTCGCGTGCCAAATCGAGCATGGCGCGGTCATTGCCGAGTGCTAACAGGGCACGCGCGTGTCCCGCGGAGATCTGTTGTTCCTGCAGCAGGCGCAGGACGGCGGCAGGCAGTTGGAGCAGGCGGAGGGCGTTGGCGACGGTGGACCGGTCTTTGCCAACTACATCGGCGACCTCCTGCTGGGAAAGTTTGAAGTCGTCGACGAGACGTTGGTAGCCGTCGGCTTCTTCAATCGGACCCAAGTCGGCCCGCTGGAGGTTCTCGACCATAGCGAGAGTGAGGGCGGCGCGATCATCGGTGGGGCGGACGACGGCCGCGATCTCGGTCCAGCCTAAGCGGGTGGCGGCCCGCAGGCGTCGCTCGCCGGCGATGAGTTCGTAGCCGTTGCCGCTCGGCGCTGGTCGCACGGTGACCGGCTGGAGGAGCCCATTGCTCCGCAGACTGGCTTCGAGATCTGCCAGTTCCCCGGTGCGGAATTCGCGTCGGGGTTGGAACGGGTTTGGTCGAATCGCGGTGATTGGCAGCGATTGTAGGGCACTGGGCGGGCGGAGTGTTTCGCTGATCGCCGTCGGCGATGAGTCGCGCGCCGGTTCTCGTACAGCGAGAAGTGCGTCGAGTCCGCGACCGAGTCGGCGGGGCGTTTCCGATGATGCCATTGAAGGGCCGGGAGGAAGTGATGCTGAGCGCTGAGTGGGCGACCGTCGCCCAAGGTCAGGCGCGTTCGGCATGTGTTCGGTCACGATCGATCATCTCTCGCGCGACCGCCATATAGGCCTGCGCCCCCACCGAATTGATGTCATACACGACAATGGGTTTTCCGAAACTTGGGGCTTCGGCCAGTCGAATATTGCGCGGAATGACGGTCTCAAAAACGCGATCGCCGAAATGTTCGCGTGCGTCGGCAACCACTTGGCGGGAGAGGTTGAGGCGCGAATCGAACATGGTGAGGAGCACGCCATCGACTTCAAGCGCGGGGTTGAGCTCGTCCTGAACGCGGTGCACGGTTCCGAGCAGCTGGGACAGCCCTTCAAGCGCGTAGTACTCGCATTGCAAAGGAATAAGCAAAGCGTCGGACGCGACGAGCATGTTCAGGGTGATCAGGCCGAGCGACGGGGGACAGTCGATGAGGACGTAGTCGTAACGTTCCCTGATGTTGCCTAAGGCGCGTTTCATGCGACGGACGCGGTCTTCAGCTTCCACGAGCTCGACTTCGGCGCCCGCCAGGTCTGGCGTGGTGGGCAGGAGATCGAGGTGTCTGAAGTGTACAGCGTGGATGATGGCGTCCTCCACTGTCGCGTCGCCGATCAGGACGTCGTAGGTCGTGGCGGTGAAGTCGGAGCGCGTGAGGCCGCACCCACTGGTGGCGTTCCCCTGCGGGTCGGCATCAATGAGGAGCGTGCGCTGTTCGGCCACGGCGAGCGAGGCTGCGAGATTGACGGCGGTTGTGGTCTTCCCAACGCCGCCCTTCTGATTGGCGATAGCGAGTATGCGTCCCACGGGTCAGGTAGAGGGTTTGCGGGAGGCGAAGTATAGAGTCGCCGATGGCGGGGGACCATGGCGAAAGGCTGTAATTTGGATGGAAAGAGTGCACGCCGATGGGTTTCACGTGAAACGCGGGTGACTTAGCGGTGGACGGTGCGGCGGCGGGCGACGTAGAGCGGCTGCCAGACGTGTGTCCCGAGATGTGGTCGGGGTTGGGATCACGCGGAGGCGCGGAGATCGCGGAGGTTTGAACGAAGACGGGTACGTGGTTGAACATTGGGGTGGTGCGAGTCTCCCGCGACGCGGCAGGGGCATGCAACCCATCAGCAAACGAACCAGCAACCCCACTCGTCGGTGTCCTCTCCGCGAGCTCCGCGCCTCCGCGTGACCATTGTCCTCAAGTCCGGCAAAAGGCGGATGCGTCTTCGTTTGCGCTGTCCGCATGCGGACGCAATGGCATGGTACGTACACCACCCGACCTCACCCAAACCAACCAATGACGCCTCCGCGATCTCGGCGCCTCCGCGTGATCCACCGATCCACCGACCTACCGATCACAGCGTTTCACGTGAAACACATACCCACACGCGCGAAAAAGGCGGCGTAACCCACTCGCCGCCTCCCACGATTGAGTCCCCCCCGTCCTACTTGCGCTCGAACCGCCACCGCGTTGAGACGGTTACTGCTACGGTGCTCGTCCCTTCACTGATCGGCGTTGGCGCAGCGTCCGCCGCCATTGCACGCGAGACCATCATCGTCTGCCGCGGCCCGGGGCGCTCGAAATCGTTCACGGACAGCTCGAGCAAGTCGACAATCCGTCCACCGGCCGCGCGCGCGGCAACGTCGGCCTGACGACGCGCGGACTCGACGGCCTGTGTGAGTGCCGCGTCTCTCGCCTTGGACGGGTCTTTGACCAGGAAATCGAGCCCGGCGATGCGGTTGGAGCCATTGGTGAGCGCGGCGTCGATGATGCTGCCGGTCTGTTCGATCTTGTCCGTCTCTACCTGCACGATGTTGCTGACGGTGTACCCGTCCACGATCACCTTGCGCTCCTTCTCGTCGTACCGCTGTACCGGAGACACGCTGAAGTTGAGCGTGCTGATGGAGGATGACGGAATGCCCAACGCGCGGATGGCCGCCAGCACCGCCGTTTGCTTCTTGCTGTTTTCCGCGGCGGCCAGGGCGGCGGTTTTTGCCTGAGTCTCAACGCCAACCTGAACGCGGGCGCGATCGGGTGCGACCTGCACCTCACCTCGTGCCTGAATGGCAATTTGCGGAAGTGGGGCGGCCGCAACTTGGGCCCCAGCCGAGTTGACAGTGGCCAGGCTCGCAAACGCGGCGAATCCCCACGCCAACAGACCAACGCCAAACTTCGATGAATCAGCCAACATGAGTGCTCCTGAAACGCGGATATGAAGCGCCAATTGGCGCGGCCTGTCTAACCCCACCACGCGGCCTGGGTTCACTATTGGACAAATCAGTGCGGCAAACAGAGTGAGCGGACCAGGGACGAAGCGGTTACGGAATCGGAATTGTAAAGCCACTTACGAGTCACCATCAAGCCACCATCACGCCTTAGAGTCCAAATCAACTAAACTGGCCTGCAATTCGCGGCCATGGCGACGAAGCTCCAACAACAAATTCTGCAGGTCGGCCGGACTGATCCCCGGGATCTGACTTGCCTGTGCCATCGAAACCGGACGCAGCGCCGTCAACTTCTGCCGTGCCTCCATTGAGAGCGTCTGCATGCGCGAATAGTCCAGCGCCGTCGGCAGCACCAGACCGCCCAACGCCAGCAGTCGGTTCGCGCGCGAACGCTCCTTCTCGAAATAGCCCGCGTACTTGATCTCAAGCTCCGCACCCAGCACGGCCTCACTCGGCAAGTCCGCACCGACACCGGCCGCGTCAAAGAGCGCTTGCAGCGTCACATGTTGCCGTCCGGCCAATTCCGAGGCGCGCACCGCGTGCGACAGCGGCGCCGAACCCGCCGCCTGTAACACCGGTAGCGCCACTGCCGGCGTCATGCTCGTCGCCTGGGCCAGCGTATGCGCGCGTTGTACCAACGCCACGCGGTGCCCTGCCAGCATCTGTTCACGCGCGTCATACAATCCCGCTGCCTCGGCAATCGGCGACAATCGCGACAACGCATTGTCCTGACGCACCGTCAACCGAAACTCACTGCGCGACGTGAATAAGCGATACGGCTCATCCACACCACGCGACACCAGATCATCCACGAGCACACCGATGTAACTGCTCTCGCGACCAAGCACGATCGGTGCGCGCTCCAACACCGCACGGGCCGCGTTCAGTCCGGCCACCACACCCTGACCCGCCGCTTCTTCATATCCGGTGGTGCCATTCACCTGTCCGGCAAACCACAAACCCTGCACGGCACGCGATGCTAGCGTCGCATCGAGCTGTGTGGGCGGATAGTAGTCGTATTCAATGGCGTATCCAGCGCGCGTCATGCGCACCTGCTCGAGTCCGCGAATAGATCGCAACACGTCCAGTTGTACCGATGCAGGCAACGACGTCGACAAACCGTTCACATACAATTCGGCCGTGTCATGTCCTTCCGGTTCCAGAAACAATTGATGTCGACTGGCGTCCGGAAACTTCACCACCTTGTCTTCAACACTTGGGCAATAGCGGGGACCACGCGACGCGATCGCTCCGCCATACATCGCCGACTCGTGCAGATGTTCGGCGATGATCGCTTTGCCATTCTCTTCGAGCCACGTAATCCAGCACGGCATCTGTACAGGGTGCCGAGTCGTGTTGCCGTCACGCCGACGTGTGGGCCAGAAGTGCGACCACTCGAAGTCGAACGTCTCAATCTCACTGTGTTGTTCGTCGAGTGTGTTGAGTGCAACGGAACGACCATCAATACGCGGCGGTGTGCCCGTCTTGAAGCGCGCCGTCTCCAATCCCAGTGCGTCGAGTTGTTCGCCAAGCAATGTTGACGGTGCCTCACCGGCCCGACCGCCACCAATCTGTGTCCCCGTCCCGATGTGCAACTTACCTCGGCCGAACGTGCCAGTCGTCAGCACAACCGCGCGTGCGCCGAACCGTCGACCTTCGAGCGTCTCCACACCACACACGCGTGCGCCCGATGCGTCAAACAGCAATCGCGCTACCATGCCCTGAATCGTCGTCAACCGCGGTTGCGCTTCCAGCAGTGAACGCACGGCACGGCGATACAATCCGCGATCGCACTGCGCACGTGGCGCCCACACCGCCGGCCCCTTGCCGCGGTTGAGCATGCGAAACTGCACCATGGCGAGATCCGTCGCACGAGCGATGATGCCGCCCAATGCGTCCACCTCGCGAACAACGGTACCCTTCGCGATGCCGCCGATGGCGGGATTGCATGAGAGTTGGCCGATCTGTTCGAGGGCACCGGTGACTAGCGCCACGGTCGCGCCACTGCGCGCGGCAGCCACGGCGGCCTCGGTGCCGGCATGCCCGCCACCAATGACAATCACGTCAAAGGCCGCTTCCATGGTTGCGCTGTTTGGCGAGTCGATGCGATCGCTCATGCGGGTGTTGATACGATGAAACGTGCGTGCACCATGCGTACAAGGTACCATGCATGGCGCGAGGGCTCTATCGTTGGTGCAGCAGTTACCGCCACCCGAGAATCCAGTCATGCCCATTCCGCTATCACACACCGCGCCAACACTGCTCATTCGACGGAGTGCGTTCGAGCGCGTCGGCCTCACGCGTCAGATGCTCGATGAAGCCCTCGGCCTGACCGACGATGAGTTTCGGCTGGAAGGGGCGCTCATCGCCGTTGGGCCACTGGTCGGCGAGACGGCGCTTACGGAACTGATCGATGCGTTGGAGCGCGCCGGTCTTGTCTACTTCGACGACTTCTTCGAACTAAGCGGCAACTGGCCGGAATGGCTCGGACTGTTCGCGATGACAACCGCCGGCTAATCGCTGCGGGTCAATCACCTGATTTCGGACTTCTTCCAGCGCCGCGGACGGAGACGAACGTCGGGATCGAGCAACTGCGGCGCCGCACTGCGCCGGAGCACTCCTTCCCAGCCGCACCCCAGACACCAGCTGCGGCGGAAGCGCGGCCCGAGGAACCGCCACCATCCGTCGCGGGTGATGGGCAGCGTGTACGAATCACACAGTGGACAGACGTCGCCATCGGGAATCATGACGATGAACGCCTTGGTCGCCATCCAGATGACGACGATCCGGAAGACGACAAAAACGCCAATGAAAATCGCGGCATCTGTCCAGCTGAAGTTGCCAACCATGCGAGCGCGGCGCGATGAGAGGTCGATTACAAACGCTGTTCGACGTTCGCCCAGAGCTCGATATAGGCGACACCGTGCTCCACGCGATCAATCACCACGTCAACGTCAACAGCGATCGCACCTTCATCCAGACTGCGCGCCGGCAACACGTACTCGCGGTCATCGAGCGCGTACCGCATTTCGCCCGCAGACGTCGCGTCGATCGCGCGCGTCACGCGCCCAATCGTCCCCTGCAACAGGTAGCGTTCGTCCACATGTTCCGCGCGTGCCCCGGGGATAGCCCAGCGCGCGATCAGCACTGACTGTAGCGCGAGCGCGAGCGCGC
>JANMKU010000315.1:0-2883 GCA_031372205.1 Gemmatimonadaceae bacterium
AACGTCTGACGACCCCGACCACGCGATAGCCTTTATTCAGCAGATACTCGGCCAGGTAGGAACCGTCCTGGCCAGTGATGCCCGTAATCAGTGCAGTTTTCATATCGTGAGGGAAGCTGATTTAGGAACAACCCAAACCACGAGCAGATACGCGAAAGCGGAGAGCGCGACGTACGCGAACTCCCCGCCTTGTGCTCACACCGGCGTGCCCGTGGCGGCATCCGGTGCGGCTCGCGATGTGGAGGCGGTGTCGCGCCTCCGCGCGCATCAAACGGCGGCGACCTGCCCGCGAGGAGCACGCGGAACTTTGCCAGCGGCCAGACACCGCGTGCACACCTTCACCTTGATAATCTTGGCGCCGTCGAGCGTACGAACAACCTGCAGATTTGGCTTCCAGGTTCGACGTGTCTTGTTGTTCGCGTGCGAGACATTGTTGCCAAACGCGACGCCTTTGTCACAGTGGTAGCAACGGCTACGATTGATGGCCATGTGCGTGCGTCCTGTCAGCTGAGGATCAGTTCGATCCGCGCCATTTCCGCGCCGTCACCCTTGCGGTGCCCGGTCTTCAGAATGCGCGTGTACCCACCTTGGCGCGTGGCGAACTTCGGCCCGATTTCCTGAAACAACTTGTCGGCTGCCTCGCGCTTGTGGACGTGCTTGCCCGCGAGCCGACGCGCATGGAGCGTGCCGGTACGAGCCTTGGTGATGAGCTTCTCGACGAACGGACGAAGTTCTTTGGCTTTCGCCTCGGTCGTTTCAATCGCGCCCTGCTCGATGAGCGAGGTGGCGAGGTTACGCAACAGCGCCAAGCGCTGCTCACTGGTCCGCCGAAGTTGGCGATTGGCCTTGCGATGGCGCATGAGTCTTACTCCTCGTCGTCGTCGTCGTCTGGCGCATTTTCGGCGGCGCGGCTGGGCGCCGTACCCATGTCGAGGATACGGACACCGTCCGCACTCTCTTCATAGCGCATTCCGAAATTGAGCCCTTCCTTCTCGAGCAGCGCGGCGATCTCCTGCAAAGACTTCTTCCCGAAGTTCTTGACTTGCAGGATCTGCGCCTCGGTCTGACGTACCAGATCGCCGAGCGAGCGGATGTTGGAATTCTTGAGTGAATTAACGGAGCGTACCGACAACTCGAGGTCGTCGATCGGTGTCCGAAACAGTTCCGCCAATCGCAGCGCGTCACTGTTGGCTCCGTCACCTGCGGCACCCGGCTGCGCGGACGCAGACGAGCCGAAACCGACGAAGTACTGGAAGTGCGTCTGCGCCAACGCCGCCGCGTAGCTGACCGCTTCTTCTGGCGACATGGTGCCGTTGGTCTCAACCGTCAGTGACAAGCGATCATAGTCGGTACGCTGCCCGACACGCGTCTCGGCCACCGTGAAGTTGGCACGACGCACGGGACTGTAGATCGCGTCAATGCGCACCACGTCCACCGACAAACTCTTCTCTGGCGGATGTTGATCGCTTTCGATGTAGCCGCGACCCTTGTTGACGTGCAACTCGACGTTCAATTCGCGATCGTCCGTGATTGTGAACAGATGATGCGACGGGTTGATCACCTTGACCCCACCAGCCGTCTCGATGTCGGCGGCTGTGACATGACCAGGCCCGGTTTTGCGAAGGCGCAGCACGCTCTGCTCCACTTCGTCCGGCAACGCCAGCGTGAGGGTCTTCAAATTGCCGATAATCTGGTGTACATCCTCAACCACACCGGCGATGGTCTGGTGCTCATGTACCACGCCGTCGATGCGAAACGCCCACACCGCCGATCCACGCAACGACGACAGCAGCAGTCGACGCATGGCGTTGCCCAGCGTGTGACCGAAACCGCGTTCAAGCGGCTGCAGACGAAATTCCGCAACGTTTGGCGTGTCCTCGCGCTTCGTCGCTTCGACAAGCTGTGGGCGGACAAGCCCACTAAGATCGATCGTGTTCGCCATAAAGTTAGAAAGTCCTGTGATGGTCACACCGGGGAAATGCGGCCCCGGCGACGCTCTACCCCGCCCCGAACGCGCGGCAGACTCGTATGGGAGTTCGGGTCCCGACCGTCGTATGCGCTCGCTGGGACGCGCACACGATCGAGTACATCAGTGCAAACGAACTACTTGGAATACAGTTCGACGACGAGCTGCTCCTGCGCCGCCAGCGGAATCGAGTTGCGTTGCGGCTTCTCGAGCACGCGACCGCTGTACGATTCGCGGTCGACAGCAATCCAGGACGGCGTCGTGCCACGTGCGCTCTGCTCCATCGCCGCCATCACGAGCACCATCTCCCGAGACGACTGCTTGACGCGCACTTCCTCCCCCGGACGGACCTGATACGACGGCACATCAAGGATGCGTTGCTTGACTTCCACGTGGCGATGCCGAATGAGCTGACGCGCCGCCTTGCGACTCGGCGCGAAACCCATGCGATAGATCACGTTGTCCAGCCGCGTTTCCAATGCCGCCAACAGGTTGTGGCCGGTGATGCCTGGAGTCGAGGCAACACGCTCGAACGTATTGCGGAACTGCTTTTCGCTGATGCCATAGATGCGCTTGATCTTCTGCTTTTCGCGCAGCTGCTTGGCGTACTCGGACACCTTCTTGCGGCGCGCCGTGGACTGGCCATGCTGGCCGGGCGCGTACGGACGGCGTTCCACGGGGCACTTCTCCGTGAAGCACTTGGTGCCTTTGAGGAACAGCTTTGTTCCTTCGCGGCGGCACTGACGGCAGCTTGGACCTGTATACCGAGCCATAGTCAGACCCTCCGGCGCTTGGGGGGACGGCAGCCATTGTGCGGAATCGGCGTGACGTCACGAATGGACTTGACCTGCAGGCCGGCACTGGCCAACGCCTGAATGGCGGACTCGCGACCGCTGCCGGGGCCTTGCACGCGCACG
>JANMKU010000332.1:0-3999 GCA_031372205.1 Gemmatimonadaceae bacterium
GTGCCGCGGTCGTGGTGGTGAGTCCGGGTGTGCCCCCCGATGCCGCGCCATTGCGTGCGGCGCATGACGCGGGTGTACCGGTCGTCAGTGAGGTAGAGATCGCGCTGCGACTGCAACCGGCCCTACGGTACATCGCCACCACGGGGACCAACGGCAAGACCACCACGACGGCACTCATCGGGCACTTGCTGCGCGCGCTCGGCAATGCGGCCGTAGACGTCGGCAACATCGGGACACCGGTGTCGGAAGTCGGGTTGCTATCCGCACCGCCCGAGTGGGCCTCATTGGAGATCTCGTCGTTTCAGCTTCACGATACACCCGGACTACTTCCTGATGTCGGGGTGCTGACGACGCTGAGCCCGGATCACCTGGATCGGTACGCGGATGTGGCGGAATATTACGCGGACAAGCGTCTCTTGTTCGCGAATGCATCGGTGGCGTCGCACTGGGTGTCCACCGCGGACAATGCAGCGGTCGATGCGATGTTGGTCGGTGTCGTCGGCGTTCATCATCGGTTCTCAACGCAGCGCACCGATGTCGATGCATACCTCGATCGAGTAACGGGGATGCTGCACGTGCTCGGTGAGCCGCTCGTCTCGCGCGAACGTTTGCAGCTGACCGGGGATCACAACGTCGCGAACGCCCTCGCCGCTCTGCTGGCCGTCATGATCGCGGATCGCGTGCATCGTTCGCCGGCGGCGCGCCTGCAGCTTGCAGACGCAATTGCCGCATTTCGCGCGCTGCCGCATCGTCTCGAACCTGTTGCTGACCGCCTCGGGGTACTCTGGCTGAACGATTCGAAAGCGACCAATGTCGCCTCCACACACGTGGCGCTGGCCGGGATGACGCGACCGACGATTGTGCTGCTCGGCGGACGGCACAAGGGAGAGCCGTACTCTGCGCTGGCTGCCGAACTGCTGCGAACAGCGCGCGCCGTGCTGGCTTTTGGTGAAGCGGCACCACGTATTGCCGCCGATCTGTCCGCTGCGCTCGCCGGCCACGTGACGTTCGAAGAGCTGCCGGGGGCAACCTTCTCACAGGTGATCGCGCGAGCGCGTCAACTGGCGGTGGCCGGCGATGTGATCCTCCTGTCACCGGCGTGTTCGAGCTTCGACATGTTTCGCGACTATCAGGATCGTGGGCAACAGTTTGCCGCCCTGGCGCGGGGCGATGGATGACCATGGTTGGCTCGATCGCGGAGCTGCACGCACCGTCGCGCTCAAGTCGACCAAGGATCGGCACTGCCGGTGCTCGCGATGCACGTGTGCGGTGGCGCATGAGCGCCGAGGCGCGAGCCCTTCTGCTGGTGACCGCGGTGTTGGTCACGTTCGGTCTGGCGGTGCTCTATAGCGCCAGCACGTTTTCGGCGATCAGGCTAGGCAAGCCCAGTTCGTACTTCTTCGTGCAACAGTTGAGCGGCGTGATTGCCGGAACCGTGGGGTTCGCGTTCGCAGCAAAAATCGATGCGGAACATTGGAAGCGCGTGGCGTGGCCAATCATGATCATCAGTCTGCTACTGATGCTCATCACCGTCTTGCCATTCTCGAAGGGCATTGTCCCAATCAAGGGTGGATCGCGACGCTTCTTTAGTGGCGGCTCCATCCAGCCTTCGGAATTTGCGAAGTTCGCCGTGCTTGTGTGGACGCCCATGCTGTTGGTGAAGAAGGGCGAGGCGGTGCGGCGACTCGGCAAAGGCATCCTGCCGTTTCTGCTGGTGATTGGTTCCCTCAGCTACATGGCGCTCAAGGAACCTGATCTCTCGGTCGCGATGACGTTCTGCCTGTTGATGGCCGTGTTGCTCTTTGTCGGCGGCGCCCGCATCGCGCACTTCGTCTTTCTGGGGCTCCTCGCGGTGCTGTTGACCGTGCAACAGGTGCAACAGAAGCAGTATGTCGCCGATCGTGTCCGTGTGTTTCTCAATCGCGCGCCGACGGATTCGACCACGGCGAAACAGTCGAGTGCGGGCGATCAGCAGGAGCAGTCACTGATTGCGATTGGCAGCGGCGGTGTGGTGGGCAAGGGGTTTGGTCGTGGCAACCAACAGCGCGGCTGGCTACCCTTGGCGTACAACGACTTCATCGCGTCGGTGGTGGGCGAAGAGTTCGGCTTTCTCGGTATTGCGGGGCTCACACTGGGCTTTGCACTGTACGGCTGGCTTGGCTTCCGTATTGCGAAAAATGCACGATCGCCGTTCACGTCCTTGCTCGCCGTGGGGCTCACCTTTACCACCGTGCTCACCGCCTTCGTGCACATCGGAGTCGCCATCGACCTGCTGCCCAACACTGGATTGACGCTACCGTTCGTCTCGTTGGGTCGATCGAACCTCATCCTGACGCTCGGCATGACGGGCATTCTGGTGAATATCGGCAGTGAGCGTGAGCGCGTCTTCGGCGAACACGCGACCGATCCGTCGTACGCGCGTGTAGCGTGAGCGCGCAACGCACGCGCGTGTTCTTTGCTGGTGGCGGAACAGGCGGTCATCTGTATCCCGGACTCGCGATCGCGCGGGCACTGGTGCGCCGCGCACCACACGTCGAACCATTCTTCATCGGCGCCGAACGCGGCATTGAGCGCGACATTTTGCCGAGTGCTGGGTTCCCGTATGCGTTGCTGTCGCTCCACCCACTCTATCGGAAAGCGCCCTGGAACAATTGGCGCACGATGTTCGGTGCGGTCGGCGCGTGGCGTGCGATCTCACACATTGCGGCCGACGCAGCGCCGCTGGCCGTACTAGGCACCGGTGGCTATGCCGCAGGCGTGGCACTGGCCTGGGCGCGCGCGCATGCAGTGCCAACCGCGTTGCACGAGCCGGACAGCCGACCAGGACTCACCACGCGTGTCTTTGCGGCGGGCGCGCGCGATGTGTACCTCGGATTTCCCGAAGCGGCGCAGCGATTGCGCACGTCGGCAACCGCTCGCGTCTTGCCACTGGGTTGCCCCATCGAACCGCCGCCCGCGATGCGTCAATCGCGCGTGGAGTCACGTCGCGCGTGGGGCTTACCCGACGACGCATTCGTTGTGTTGGCGTTCGGTGGGAGTCAGGGGGCTCGTGCACTGAACGACGCGATGGCACAATGGTGTGCGCTGGGACTCCCCGCCGGTGTGGCGGTCATTTGGGGGACTGGGCGCGCCGAGCACGCGCGATATGCGAAAAACGAGGCGACGAATGTGCGTGTTCGAGCGTATCTGGCGCCGATCGCCGACGCATATGCCGCGGCCGATATCGCTATTACCCGTGCCGGTGCGATGAGCATCGCTGAGCTCTGCGCGTGGGGTGTTCCTTCGGTCCTCGTGCCGTTGCCATCAGCGGCGCAGGATCATCAGACGTTCAACGCGCGCACGTTGGAGTCGAGCGGTGCCGCGATTCACCTGCCGCAGTCGGCGCTCACCGCGGAGAGCGTCGACGCGACCGTTCGCGAATTGATGGCCCGACCCAATACGCTTCACGCCATGCGCACGGCCGCGTTGCTGCGCGCCCGGCCTGGTGCGGCCGATGACATTGCGCGTGCGTTCGCTGACTTGCTCCATTCCGCGTGACGCCGATGCCCACGTCCGTGCCGACCCCGTTCACGCTCGTCGATCCGGCCGATCCACGCCCGATCCACTTCATCGGCATTGCCGGCGCCGGCATGAGCGCTCTGGCCGAATTGCTCGCGCGGCGCGGCGTCCGCGTCACCGGCACTGACGCGAACGCGTCAGGTGCACCAGACCTCGCAGCACTCGGTATTGCGGTATCACCGCCCGACGTGCAGCCAGTGCGCGCCGCACGCGCTGTTGTATTCTCCTCGGCGATTGCGGCGACGCATCCTGAGATGGAGATGGCCCGGTCCCTTGGTCTTCCACTCATCCGTCGTGCCGAAGCGCTGGCCGAAGCGGTGCGTGGCGGAACACTTATTGGCATCAGCGGCACACACGGGAAAACAACGACGACCGTGATGACGACGGAGGCGCTCGCGTCGGCAGGCGTCAATCCCACCGGAGTCGTTGGTGGGCGAGTCG
>JANMKU010000341.1:0-4098 GCA_031372205.1 Gemmatimonadaceae bacterium
GGCGCTGGCGCAGACTCCACCCGCAACGCCACCCGCAGCACAACCCGGACGTGGTGGCGGTGGCGGCGGCCGCCCGCGCGGTATTGTCGTGATGTCGTTGTCAACGACGGCCTTTGCAGACGGCGGACAAATTCCGGCGAAGTATGCGCAGACCGGTCGCGATGTCTCACCGCCGCTGCAGTGGAGTGGCGCACCAGATTCCACGCGCAGCTTTGTCCTCCTCGTCCATGATGCCGATGTGGCGATCGGCGACGGCACGGACGACTTGCTGCACTGGATGGTCTGGAGCATTCCCGGCTCGGCGACATCGCTCGCCGAGGGGTTGGCGCAGGGGCCGATGGCCAATGGCATGCGCCAGATCGGCGCCACTGGCCCGTTCTATCGCGGGCCTGCTGCACCGGCAACCGGACCAATGCACCACTACCAGTTCGAGCTCTATGCGCTGGATGCGATAGTCAACGTTCCCGCGGTCGGGCTCGCCGTACCGGCAACACGAGCTGCGATCATGGCGGCGATGGCCGGACATATTCGTGGGAAAGGCGTGCTCGTCGGCCTTTATCGCAGGCCAGCACCGTAACGGCGAAGAGGTGACTTCGGTGGCACTCCGGTGTCAGATTGCAGAGGGCGACGCCAAGGCGCCCAGCACGCACTCACGAAGAGCACCACTCCATGACGACTCGCGCCGACGCCGACGCGGTACCTACAATGCGTGTACGGAAGTGCGCGATCGCGTTGGCCCTGTGTACGCTCGCCTGCAGCGGACGCGTTCCCGATAGTACGGAGCCTGTCGACGTTCCTGCGTCGCCGCCGGTGGAGCCCAGGCCGCGTCTGCCGATCCCGTCTGCCGATTTCTCCTTCACCGTTGATGCGGCCGCGACGTTCAGCATTTCGCGATTCATCTACGGCGGCAACTTCATTGACGAACCGGATAACTACGCCGGTGCGACACCGCCGCCCGAGATGACATTCAACCGGATGGGCGGCAATCGACTGTCCGCATACAACTGGGAGAACAACTACAGCAACGCGGGCAACGACTTCCGCTATCAAAACGATCAGTATCTCAGCACGAGTACGACCCCAGGACAGGCAGTGGCGACGCACGCGACCACGTCGTTCGCCAGAAATCAGGCCTTCATGGCTACCGTGCCCATGCTCGGCTACGTTGCCGCTGATGCATCGGGTATTCCGCTCGACACCACCGATGCGAATCGCGCGGCGCGCCTAGCGTTGCGGTTCCGTGTCAGTCGAGCGTTTAAAGGGTCGGCGCTTTCAACCACGCCGAACAGCGCCGATGCGTTCGTCTATCAGGACGAGTTTGTCAACTGGTTTGACCGGCGATTCCCTGGGCACGCCGGCGACCCTACCACGCCGGTGTTTTTTTCGCTGGACAATGAACCGGATATCTGGCACTCGACGCATAAAGAGATCCAGAGCGACATCGGCGACCGGGCGAACACGCCGCGCTTGCAAACGTACGCCGGACTTGCCGATACGAGCATTGTGTATGCGCGGGCCGTGAAAAGTGTGGTGCCGAACGCGTTGGTATTTGGCCCCGCCGTCGCGACGTACGCTGGCGTGGCCGCACTGGGTCGTTTTCCGTCGCCCGACCCACAGTTTGGTAACCAGAACTTCTTCGACGTATACCTCGATCGTATGCGCGCCGCGGAAGTCACGTACGGTCGGCGCTTGCTTGATGTACTCGACCTGCACTGGTACCCCGCCACCGGTACCAACAACGGCGCAATCACCAATGATTTTGCGCCGCAGGATAGCGCCATGATTTCCAAACGTCTGCAGGCACCGCGGTCGCTCTGGGACGCGACGTACAACGAACGCAGCTGGATCAATGACGTGACCGCTGGGCCGATCAATTTGCTGCCGCGCCTCAAAGCGCAGATCGCCGCGCACTATCCCGGAACGAGGATCGCCATCAGCGAATACTTCTACGGCCGTGGCGGTGACATTTCGGGTGGCATCGCGCAAGCCGATGTGCTTGGCGTATTCGGCCGGGAAGGCGTGTTCGCAGCGGCGATCTGGCCGATCGCTGGCGTGTTTGCGCAACCGTATAACGGTGACGGCAAGAAGGCGTACGCGTATGTGTTTGGCGCGTTCCGGATGTTTCGCAACTATGATGGTGCGGGCGGGCGGTTCGGCGATACGGGGCTCACGGCGACCACCTCCGACGCGACCGCAAGCTCTGTGTATGCCAGCCGGGACGAAGCGGGGAACATCGTGGTGGTCGCGATCAACAAGACCGATACGGCCAAGAGCGCGCGCATTACCATCACCGGCCTGACCGCGATTCGCAGCGCGCGACCGTACACGCTCACCGTCGCGTCGCCGGATCCCGTGCGTCAGCCGGAGCTGACAACGATCGCGGGGAACGTGCTCACCTACACGCTGCCAGCCATGAGTGTGAGCACGATTGTCGTCACGCGCTGACGCGAACCTGAAGCGAACCTGACGCCAATCGGCACGTTCGACGGCACGTCGGAGCGCACGTGGAACTTTTCTGACGCGTCGCGGATACGTCCGGCTGAGTGACTGCAACACGCCCCCCCGCACGACGAGTCGACCGCGCACACACCGCAGCAGATCGGGGAGCCCGCGCTCTCATTTGACGACGACGCCCTCCGCTGTCTGGATGACGTTGCGCGTTTCGCGCGCTCACTCACGCGAGCGCCGGACGACGCCGACGACTTGGTGCAGGAGACGTACCTCCGCGCGCTGCGCGGTCGACACACGTTCAAGGAAGGAGCCGATATGCGGCGGTGGCTGTTCACAATCTGCAAGAACGTTTTTCTGCGTGGCGCTGAGCATGAGCGGGATACCGTATCGCTCGACGACGATCCGATGAACGACACGTACGCGGCGGTGCGGCTGCACAATGCGATGGTCGCGAACGGCGAATCTCTCTTGCTCGATCGTATTGACGTGGCACCGGCGATCGCGCGCGCCATGCAGCAACTCACGGAGCCCTTTCGACTCGCTGTATCGCTCGTGGACATGGAGGGGTACGGCTACGTCGAGGCCGCCGCACTGCTCGGCGTACCGGTGGGCACCGTGCGATCGCGCCTCTTTCGCGCTCGGCGGCAGTTGCAGGAATCCTTGTTGTCGCACGCCCGCGACGCGGGTTACTTCGGAACGTCCACACGCCCGTTGGGCGGAGCCGCATGACCTCCGACATCCTGCATCACACCGTCCCCGTGTTCGACTGCATGGAGACCGTCCGCCGGCTGTGGGACTATCTCGATCGCGAACTGTCGGACGACGACATGGCGGCTGTTGACGCGCACCTGGCGGCCTGCTCGAACTGTCCGCCGCACTTTACGTTCGAACGGCAGTTTCTGGCGGCGCTCAAGGCGGCGCGATCGCAGGATGGGGCGAGCAGCGGGCTGCGCGCGCGTGTCCGCGCGGCACTGGAGCAGGGGTCGAGCGCGATGCGCGATGCGGGAGGCGCTCATGAGTGAGCATGTGAGGGAGCACGTGAGTGAGCACGTGAGTGAGCACGGGAGCACTCGTCGCGCGCGGCCGCGGCACCACTGGGTTGTGCGAGTCACGCATTGGGTGAATGCGCTCGCGTTTACGATCATGGTGGGCAGTGGTTTGCGCATCTTCAATGCGTATCCTGCGTTTCATCGTCGTGGCGAAACGTTCTGCTGCTATCCGTTCGAGGGGAAACCCATTCCGTCGTGGCTCACCTTTGGCGGTTGGCTTGGTGGCGCGCGGCACTGGCACTTTGCGATGATGTGGGTGCTCGTCGCCACGGGTTTGGTGTACGTCGCGTTCATCTATCTGCACGGCGAGTGGCGTGACCTCGTGCCGCGACGCGGTGATTTGCGCGACGCCTGGGAGATGATCAAGTTCTACACCTTTGCGCGACCAGATCATCCGCTGCAGGGCAAGCACAACGCGCTGCAGAAAGGCACGTACTTCGTCATGCCGATCATCGCCGCGGTCATCGTCGTGTCCGGTATCGCCATCTGGAAGCCCGTGTCGCTCGGCTGGCTCACCACTCTTCTTGGCGGATATGTGTGGGCGCGCTACTGGCACTTTAGCGCGATGGTGGCCTTGGTCGCGCTGTCCGTCGTGCAT
>JANMKU010000345.1:0-10878 GCA_031372205.1 Gemmatimonadaceae bacterium
GGGCGCGTTCTATGTGATGGATCGCGGCTACGTGGACTATGAGCGCCTGTACACGCTGCATCAGACCGGCGCGTTCTTCGTCACCCGCGCCAAGCAGAACATGAACGCGCGACGCGTGTACTCGGCCCCCTCGGACCGCCGTGACGGTGTGATCTGCGACCAGCGGATCCGCCTCAACGGCTACTACGCGGCGCAGGACTATCCGGAGCACCTGCGCCGCATCCGCTTCAAGGATCCTGCGTCCGCCAAGACGCTGGCGTTTCTGACGAACAACACCACGTTGCCGGCGTTGACGATTGCCGCCCTGTATCAGCGTCGCTGGCAGATCGAACTCTTCTTCAAGTGGATCAAACAACATCTGCGCATCAAACGCTTCTTCGGCACCAGCGAGAACGCGGTGAAGACGCAGATCTGGTGTGCGATCGCGACCTACGTGCTCATCGCGATCGTGAAACACGAACGGCGGCTCGACGCCTCCCTGCACACCTGTCTGCAAGTCCTGTCGGTGTCGCTCTTCGAGAAAATCGAGCTCGTCGGCGCGATCCAGCCCGATCGCGTGCCACCGTCGCCCCTGGAAACAGCGCAGCAAGTCCTGTTGTTCGCGCCGTGACAGCATTACACATCTGGCGCGTCACCAACACCGCAACACACGCCTATTTCCCTCTCAGCGACACGCCAGTGCACATTTCTCCGGTGGTGCACGCACCTAACTGCTTACCGCGCTTCGACTTCAAACCGGACACTACTGTTATATCATACATATTACAGCGTCAGCGTAGAAGTCCAAGACTATCGAATCGCTCCGACAGCGTCGTTGGTTTCTTCCGTTTGGCGGTGGCGCTTGTACTGGACTTGTCAGAACGCGTCGACTGAACGAACGCCGGTTGAGCGAACGTCATCAGCGCCAGTAGCGTTGGTACGACGGCACGCAGAACTGCGGGAATCATCAGCGGAACTCTCTCGACTGCTGGGCTCCTGCGCAATGGTTGGGACGTGTGAGCAGCCGTCAGGTCACGCCCGGCGGCTTGCTGATCTTGAAAATGAAATTCTGCTCGACCAGCTGTGGCACTGGTCGTCCCTGCAACTTCGCGGGACGGAAGTGCATATGCAGCATCGATTGACGCACCGCACTCGCGAACGCCGAGTCGGTGGCAGCGATCACCCGGAACGAGGCAAAGTCCGGTCGTCCGGTGGTGTCAACGACGAACTGCACCAACACCGCACCCTGCACGTTCTTGGCCAACAGGTGCGGCGGATAGGCGGGTCCCTCGCTGTTTGGGTCACGTTCAGCGACGGAGTCCACTTCCACCTCCGATAGCACCCGCGGTTCATCTGGCGCAACGATGGTCGCAATGCGCGGAATGTCACCGCCTGGCACGATCTCGGGGACCGGCGTAGGCGAACTCACGGCTGGTGCATGCGCCACCGGTGCGACGGGGGCGCCGCCCGGCCCAAGAAAGGTGATGTTCTCCTGGACAGCACGCGACGCGGGTCGCTTGAACGGCGCGAGAAACGTCAGCACTGTCGATGGTTCCGACCGCGCCTCTTGTTGCAGCAGCGACGTTGCGGCAACCAACAGTGCCACCGTGGCCAGCTGTGCGCTCACGGAGATTGCGCCCAACACCACGTGTCGCGGTGTGGTGCGCCTCGTGGATTCCAGCAACGTGAATCGCGGTGCGCGCCGATGCGCGCTTGCAGCGTTCGCGCGGAGCATGCGAACCTCTTGGAGTCTACTTGGCTCCGCTCACGGCAGCCCACGTTGGGCAGGCCGGTGGTGGTGCCTGTTGTCCTCGCGCCGTAGCAGCCTCGCGCGGCAGCGTATCCGTCACGGCCATCAGTTCCACATCAAAAATGAGTTCCGCCCTGGCTGGAATGACTGGGAGGCGACCGGCTTCGCCGTAGGCCAGTTGATATGGGATGAACAGTCGACGTTGCGCGCCAACTTGCATGCCTTCAAACCCAACGTCCCACCCGGCGATGACACGTCGTGCGCCCTGCGCGAAGACGAGGGGTGATTTGGGCTTCCCGTCGGGCATCGTATCCCTCGACGAATCAAACTTGGTGCCGTTTGTGAGCCACCCGGTGTAGTGGACAAACACGCACTTGCGCGGCGCCATGGATGCGCCGGTCCCGGCTTTGATGTCGAGCATACGAAGGGCAAATGCCACCTTGGGCGTGCCCGACACCACAGGGATACTGGCGGGCAGCGGCTGTGTACGATGCATCACACACGCCGAGGTGCTCGCGAGGAGCAGCAGGCAGAAGCTGTTGAGTTTCATGCGAACCAACGTACCGCCGACACGCGAAAATCGTGAGCCGAGCGCGCGCTGATGACGGACCAGACCGGGGCGGGTTGACGAACGACTCACCGCGTGACACCCCTTCCCTACGTTGCGCGCCGAGCAAACATCCGGCTCACGCTGCTCACGCAATTTCTGGTACCAACCCCAACTTCGTTCGCCCATGCGCACGCCAGTCACCGTACTTCTCCTCGTATTGGCCTCGGTCGCACCCGCGTCGGTCGCACACGCGCAGGACGCTCCGAAGAAAAACTACGAGTTCGTCTCAGATTTTTCGCTGGCCGCAAGTCAGGGTAATCAAGCAGTCACCACGATCGCACTCGGCGAACGGTACTCGTACAAGTTTCCGATCTGGAAGTTGTCGCAAACGGCGTCGGTGCTGCGTGGCACTGCGAACGGCGTCAAGAACGCCGAGTTGTATCAAGGTGGACTGCGTGGCGACTACAACCTGACCAAACGTTTGACGGCGTATGTGAACATCGGCGGCTTGCGCAATACGCCGGCGGGGCTCCGCGGCCAGACGCAGCAGGGCGCCGGTTTTGCGTATCAGGTACTGGATACAGAGACGGACAAACTGCAGCTGTCGGCTGGCATGGGTGCGCTGCAGCGCTCATTCGTCGGGGTCACCGACCGTGAGAACGATTTGGTGGGCAGCGTGGACGGTCTCTATCGGCACGCCTTCTCCAAGGTCGCGTTCTTCGAACAGGCGGCGACGTTTACCCCAAACTTCACCACGTCGCCGGCGTGGCTCTTCACGTCGAAGTCCGCCCTCATCGCGCCGCTGTCGTCGAAGATCGGCATGAAGGTTGGCTACCTCATCAACTTCAATAACGCGCCGCCGCTCCTCCCCAAGGTTGGCACGACACCGCAGACCGTGCGGTACAAGAAGTTTGACGGACTGCTGACAACGGGACTGCAGTTCACGTACTAGCCGTGTAGTCGTCGGCGCGAATCCCGACCGCGTCGCGCTGCTGTCGCAGCTCGCGGATGTGCTCGTTGATGTCGTATCGGGCGAGCACGTCGTCGGGCATCGCATCAGCGCCGGCGATGTAGCTGATGCACTCTGCCGCACCGCACAGGCACGCGAACGGCTCGGCCATGCGCCACTCGGTGGACGGATAGAAGAACGTGATCTCGTCCCCAGCGGCCAGATCGCGCAGCGCCGTGAGCGTCAGGTTTGACGTGTTGAGGAACACGTTCGGCGCGCACGAATGATTCATGAAGGTGAGCTGCGCCAGTCCGTCGACGTGCCGGTCCACGCCAGCCTGTACGGTGAACCGACTGGGCGCACTCACCTCGCGGTGCCCGCTGATGTGTGCGACCAACTCCCCTTTCCGTATCGCGACGGTCGTGATGACGCGCTTACCCTTGAGGTCCGCATCGTGGACCACGTGGAGCGCCTGCAGTTGCGATTCGATCATAGTGGTGACTCCGTCGGTGACATGCGGCGCATGATGTCCTTGAGGGCACTGAGACGTTGAATGGTGTAGGGCACCGTTTCGAGCCCTGACGCGAATTTGAGGATGTAGTTGTAAATGATGATGATGGCGCCAACCTCGAGCGCACTGTGACCAAACTGCGTGGTCACCAACAACGATCCTGTGATAACCAGCAGGACCAGCACCTCCGTTACCCCGAAGTTCCATGCCTCCTGATCCGAGAGTTTGATCTGCCACTGGCGGAGCGCCTGGTAGTGCCGTTCGATGACCACTCCGTCCGTCCCAGCGATGATATCGACCTGCCGTTCCAGTTCGTCATGCCGGCCGAGGTTGAGCCGCGCGGTGATGCGACCATACAGCCAGCTGAGCCCGAGCACCGGCATCAGCGCGGCAAGACAAATGGCCACGATGGTGCTGTCGTAGACAAACAGGATGATGAGCGAACCGAAAACGTTGTACAATGCCTCGATGATGTAGTTGAAATCGAACTCCAGAAAGTCCACCACTTGTCGTGCCAGTGTCGAATGTGCACTGAGCTTGGAGACATCGCGCTCGCCCGAGGTCCGTGTCACGACACCGGTCACGAATGCGGTGTAGATCGCCGTAAAGGTGCGAGTGTCATACATGTGTCGCGCCGTGCCGATTAGCAACCACAGCAAGTGCACCACCGTCAGCACAACGAGACCGCGGTATTGTCCCGTGAGCAGTCCGTCCACCGCAACACCGAGAAAGAACGGACGGGTGAGCGTGCCGAGCATTTCCAGCGCAAACAGCGTGTACGTCACGGCGAGTTGCGATCGATGCGCACGCAGGACCTGCACAATCTGGGGCGAAGCGCGCAACGTGTTCATCGTCGGGTCATGCAGGCGCTGCTGGGGCGCGCTGCAACACTTCACGCGCCGTGATAGAGTTTCCGGGCTGGCCGCGAATGGTACCCCGACACTCGGCCACGCCGCACGAACACTGAAACGGTTCGCTTTGCTCATTCATGAGCTGCGCGTAGTCGAGCGTCAACTCCTCGCCCACCGCAATGTGTCGCGTGGCCACCACGTTCAATCCGTCGTACGTGGTGTTGGCGCTGCAGGAGTGATTTTGCGGAGACCACTCGGACGGTGTGTCATCCCACAAGGCATAGACTTCGCTGCTCAGCGGATAGGCGTAGCGCCGAAAAGCGCGCGCCGCGTCACCGTGCCACTGGGCGTCCGCGTAGCGCTTGGTTATCAGACGATGCGCCCGCCCCTCACCGCGGAAGACCACATCGTGTGTGTCCAGTCGCTGCGTGGCGAAAATCCCATACCCCGATACGCCGTTGCCTTGCATGCGGTAGGGCCGCTGCCGTTGTCGGTACCGTGACAGCCCATCGGCAATGATGCGTTCGGCAAACCCCTGCTGTCCGATGCCGTCGTGGGCGAGAATGTGATCAGCGGACCCTTCGTAACCGTCGCGATAGAACACCGAACAGGTGAAGTTGATTTCGAGAAAGAACAGTTCGTGCGCCGCGTTCATGCGAAAGTCGAGGCGCGCATAGCCAATCCCTCCGAAGGCCGCGAACACGCGCGTCGCGGCATCCTGCAAGCGCTCGCGCAGCGCGACGTCGTCAACCGGTACGTTGGCACTTGGGTGCAGATCGGACGTCTTGAGCGCGTAGGTCTTGAAGCGCGACCCCTCAGGGAAGCGGTATTCAACGGGCATCAGCGCATCGCTCTGCGCATCGCTCGGCGCGGATGCCTCGGCTCCGGCCACAACGAGCACCGTGAACTCCCGACCGTCGATGTATTCCTCCACCAACAGTTCGTCGTACTCGACCAGCAGGGCGCGCACTTTCGTCAGGAGAGCATCGGCATCGTGCACAAGTGACTGCTCATCGATGCCGAGGCTGTCTCCGGCGTGCGATGGTTTGACGAACAGCGGGAAGGACAGTCGATCGGCCACGTCGTGCGCGTCGTGCACCGTGCGCACCAGTCCATGGGCGGGCGTCTGCACGTCGGCCGTATAGGCGACGTATTTCATGAGCGCCTTGGGCGGATCATAGAGATGCGCCGGCGGTCCGGTGTACGGCAGATTGAGCAGGTCGAGCGCTTGAATCACGTCGATCGAGGGTACGTCCCAGTCGAGGTACCCTTCGCAAAGATTGACGAAGATGTCGTAGCCGTCGCGGGCGAGCTGCTTGAGCTGCTTATAGGTGGTCAGCTTGTTGAGCGCGACGTGGTGCACCGTGTGCTGCGGTAGCAGCGCGGAGAGATCGCGAGGCGGGTCATAGTGCTGATAGTCGACCGCGGACGTGGAATAGTCCGGCAGCAGCACGCAGATCTTCATGACACCGCGACAGGAGCGAGCGGTGGGCTCACCCTCAACGCATCATCGATGATCTCGCTGATTACGTCGCGGAAAGTGCGGTTGGCGAACCGCAGAATGGCGCCAATGGATGTGTAGTTCTCGTCTTCGGAGATGCCGCACTGGGCGTTCACCTCCAACACGTACAGCTGGCCGGACAGCGGATCATAGCGCAAGTCCACTCGTCCGTAGCCGGTACCGTCAACCGCGGCATACGCGGCCCAACTCACGTCGCAGATCTGCTCCAGCAACGCCTCGGGCGCGGCGGCATACTGCCACAAGTATTCGTCAGCGCCGATCGGCGTCTCCCGTTCGTAAATCTCCCAGAGACGGTCGAAGGAGAGGAACTGTTCCGTCGCGGGCAGCGCGTGGTGAAAGACGCGCTCAACCGGCGGATAGATGCGGCGGCGGCTCGGCGCATCGAACGACCCGACGATAAATGTGGTGAACTCGCGACCGACGATGAACGATTCCGCGAGTACACCACCCCCGGTGAGATTCCATCCGTGATAGCCGTCGTACAGCTGTTGCACCTCGGCTTTGAGCGCCTTGGCCGTACCGACCACGGACTTGATCGTGATGCCCATGCTCCCCGCCGACACGGCGGGCTTGACGATGACCGGCGCACCCAGACGCTTCAACACACCGCTCGCATTCGTCACTTGTGGGGACAGCACTTCCCATGGTGGTGTCGGAACACCCGCCGCATCGAACGCCCCCTTCATGACGATCTTGGAGGTCGTCAGTTCGTAGAAGCGCTCGCTGGCGCCGGTGTAGCAGAGACCGAGAGCGTTCATCCGACGTATGACGCCCACACCGGGCACTCCGTTAAGCTCGTCGCCGTCGCACAGGTTGAAGACGACCGGCGTTCGCCCGTCCGACTCGCGAAGCACCCGATCAATAGTGGCATCGACATTCTCCATCGTCACCAGCTCCCACCGCCACTCGAGCCCCAGTGCCGCAAACACCCGGGCGTACTCGTCGTGACTCTGGCTGTAGTCGTTGTAGTAGTCGAGGTTGGGATCGGCCGATTCGAGAGACGGCGCAAAGACCCAGACGAGCAGCGGGAGCGGGGGCTGCAGGTCATCAGCCAGCGGCGATGCAGTCATGAAAGCGGGCGAGAGTGTGGTCGATGCGAGCGCGCATGAATCGATGCACGGAATCGATGCACGGATTCGATCGCAACATACTATCGTCGAAGGCGCATTGCGTCCAACATATCCGCGTATTGTTTGGCCGATCGGCGTGTCCTCGCGCCGTCGCGCATACTCCTCACAGGCGAACCACATGCACATCACTTCTCGATCCGCGTTGTCGCACCTCGCTGCGTGGCTATCGGCCACACTGCTCGGCGCCGCGTCACTGCACGGGCAAGGGCGCGGGCAAGCGCGTGAGCTGCCGCCGAAACTCCCCACCATGGCGGGCAAGTCGCCGGTCTACGCACCCAACGGCGTTGCGGCAACGAGTCAGCCGCTGGCCACGACGGCCGCGATCAAGGTGCTCGACGCCGGTGGCAACGCGATCGATGCGGCGGTTGCCGCGGCAGCAGTGTTGTCGGTTGTCGAACCAATGATGACGGGTATTGGTGGCGACATGTTCGCGATTGTCTGGCTCGCTCGGGAGCACCGACTGGTGGCGCTCAACGCCAGTGGTCGCGCCGGCTCACTGATGACCCGGGAGACGCTGCTCAAGCGCGGCCGCACGACCAGCATTCCGCGTGGCATCGAAACCGTTACCGTGCCGGGCGCGCTTGCCGGCTGGCAAACGTTGCTCGACAAGTACGGATCGATGAAGCTGGCCCGCGTGCTCGCGCCAGCGATTGGTTATGCGGATAGTGGGTTCGTCGTCACCCCGGTGATCGCCGAGGACTGGGCCGGCCAAGTGAACATTCTGCGTCGCGACCCTGGTGCGCGTGCCACCTTCTTGCGCGACAGTCAGCCGCCGCGGTCCGGCGACTGGTTTGTTAATCACGACTACGCGCGTACCCTTCGCCACGTCGCCCGACTCGGACCGTCCACCTTCTATGGCGGTGCGCTCGGCGCCAAACTTGCCACCGGCATTCAAGCACTCGGTGGTTTCGTCACGCTCGCTGACTTGAAAGCGAACGCGCCTACCTGGGTGACGCCTATCTCGACGACGTTCAAGGGCTATCGCGTCTGGGAGATGCCGCCGAACAATCAGGGCATCGCCGTATTGGAAATGCTGCGCATCCTCGAGCCGTACGATCTCAAGAGCATGGGACAGAACTCGGCCGCGTACTTGCATTTGCTGATTGAGGCGAAGAAACTCGCCTACGCCGACATCACCCGATTTGTTGGCGACGCCGACCATCTCGCTCTGACGCCCGCGCAGATGTTGGCGGACGCGTTCATTCGTGAGCGTCGCTCGCATATTGACCTGACCAAGGCGCAAACGCGTGTAGAAGCCGGACCAGAACGCGTGGGCGGAGAGACGATCTATCTCACCGTCGCTGACAAGTTCGGCAACATGGTCTCTTTCATTAACTCCAACTACGACGAGTTCGGGTCGGGCGTCGTGATCCCGGGCACGGGCTTCGTGCTGCATGACCGCGGCGCTGGCTTCTCGCTTACGGAAGGACTGCCCAACACCGTCGCTCCGGGCAAACGTCCATCGCACACCCTTATCCCGGCGTTCATTACAAAGCCTGGTGCTCGCGTCACGGCCGACGGCAGTGGCGACGAACCGTACATGAGCTTTGGGTTGATGGGTGGCGCGATGCAGGCGCAGGGTCATGCACAATTTGTGATCAATCATTTGGTGTTCGGCATGGATGTGCAGGAAGCGCAAGACGCCGGCCGGTTTCGGCATCAGAGCGGCGTACGGGTCATCATCGAGCAGGCGATCCCGGAAGGGGTGGCCGCGGCGTTACGCGCGCTAGGTCACGACGTGGGATACGCGCTACCGAACCAGTTTGGTGGAAGCCAAGCCATCATGAAATTGGCGCGTGGCTGGGTGGCGGGTTCGGATCCGCGCAAAGACGGACACGCGGCGGGGTACTGAACGACAACTGAACAACAACCGAACAGCAATTTGGGGGCTGCGTCCCGATAAAAAACGGATTTGACGGATAAGAACGGATGCAGCGTACGGACAAAACAAAAACAGTAGCTTTTGTTGGATCCGTTCTATCCTCCAAAATCTGTTCCTGTCAGGGCGCAGCCCCCATGCAGTGCTGTTGCTATCTTGCCGCGTTCACCCGACCCGCGTTCAGTTTTCGAAATTGAGCATGGTATTCAGCACGAGAAAGTATGAGCCGATCGCCGGTTAACGCCGAACCAGAACACGTCAACCCTTGCTCGTTCGGAGACCGGCTCATGCGTCGATTAACCGTGCTGTTTGCCCTGTTGGTCTCAGTCGCGACCCCTGTTGTCGCTCAGGTAACACCTGCCGTGTGGTCGTCCGTAAAGAACGGCAGTCTCGCGGGTGTGAGTTTCACCACCACCGGGTTCAGTTCATTTTTCGGGTTAAGTAGTGCGTCATTTCTCGACGTGGACTATGGCGCGAACCCGCTGACCAATGTGACGGCGCTGCAATACGGCTGGCAAGACAATTGGACGGTGTCGTTTGCGAGCCCCATTACGAACTTGCGACTGTACGCCCAGAGCTGGCGTGGAATCTACTTCAGCACAGGTAACGGTCCGACGACGTACACATTGTCGCAGCCGTTTACAATCTTGTCCGGCTTCACCGGCATTTCTCCGTTCGGCAACGTGTTTAGCCTGCCCGGTAATGCATTCTTTAACGGCGTCATCGAATTTAGCGGCGCCGTTTCCTCCATATCGGTTACTTCCGATGGCACGAATGTAGGTGGCCAGCTTCTCACGTTTGCGTTGACCGTTCCTGAGCCGGAATCGGCTGTGCTATTCGCCATTGGGCTGGTTGGGCTAACGCTGCTGGCTCGGCACCGATGTCTGGCTTTTGGTCGCAGTCGATCATGAAACTGGCGCGTGGTTGGGTAGTGGGCTCTGATCCGCGCAAGGACGGACACACGGCGGGGTACTGAACGACAACTGAACAACAACCGAACAGCAATTTGGGGGCTGCGCCCCGATAAGAAAACGGATTTGACGGATAAGAACAGATACAGCGAACGGACAAAGCAAAAACAGTAGCTTTTGTTGTATCCGTTCTATCCTCCAAAATCTGTTCCTATCAGGGCGCAGCCCTCACGCAGTTGCTGTTGCTATCTGGCAGCGTTCACCCGACCCGCGTTCAGGTTGTCGAAATTGAGAATGGTATTCAGCACGAGGAAGTACGAGCCGATCGTCGTGCCGCGGTACACGGGGTTGTTGGCGAACAGCACCACATGCCCCTTGTCCATTGGCGAATCAACAACAACCGGTCGTTGCGCGATCTGTGCACCACCGTCCAGCAACCCCGAGACGAGCAACACATTCTGTTCCGCAAAGCGCAGCGGAACGCGTGGTCGCTGGTCGGGTGGAATGATGTTGAGCGGCGTGCGCATCTGATCCAGTGTTGGCACAGCAACCTGCCACGGCGACGTAGGTGGTGGCGTTGGCTGCGTATCGACGCGTGCGACGAGCAGTGGCCGACCCTGCACCACATCGGGATCGTCTGGCGTGCCGCGTCCGGTTGCACGCGCCGGCGCACCACCACCCACGCGACCGCCACCGCCGCCGCCGCCACGACCACCACCGCGCGAATTGCTGACGCTGAGTGCCATGCCATCGTTGCTGAACACAGCGAGGTTATCCGGCACGCCGTAGACGATCGGACTCTTGTCGTCGGCGAGTCGCGTGCGCAACAGGGTGCCAACGACTTCC
>JANMKU010000365.1:0-7687 GCA_031372205.1 Gemmatimonadaceae bacterium
CAGGTACCGCTATGCGTCGTCGAATGTAAGAGCCACAGATCGGGATTGAACCGATGACCGCCCGATTACGAATCGGGTGCTCTACCACTGAGCTACTGTGGCAGCCCTCGCACGACCACCGTCGTGTCCTGCACCTGCGCACGGGGAGGAGCCGTGCCCTGACCCTTTAGGATGCCCTCGCGCGGACTCGAACCGCGACGCCTTGCAGCACTACCACCTCAAAGTAGCGTGTCTACCAATTCCACCACGAGGGCGCTACATCGGCACCATTGACCCCGGAGGATCACCGTGGGCCACCGCGTCTTGCGACGCCATGACTCCCGGGCCGAAACCCAGACTTCACCTGCATGTACCAACGGGAGCGACGGGGCTCGAACCCGCGACCTCTCGAGTGACAGTCGAGTGCTCTAACCAAACTGAGCTACGCCCCCCACAAACGAACCCGAGGCGTCTTAGCGTTGCCGCTACTGCCCGACTTCGGTCCAGCAAACTTATCCCGCACCTGCGATTCACCAACCCCCACGGGTATCGATAGCCCCAACGGGAGTCGAACCCGTCTCTGGACCTTGAAAGGGTCCCGTCCTAACCGATAGACGATGGGGCCGATGCCACAACAGCACCTGCCAGTAGCGGTAACGGGATTCGAACCCGTGTTCCAGCCTTGAGAGGGCTGTGTCCTAGTCCCCTAGACGATACCGCCGTTGGGCCGAGCACCGCAGACCACCACGCCGCGGTAATGCGTACAACTGTTGTCCTGAACAGGCCCGGAGGGAATCGAACCCCCAACCGCCGGTTTTGGAGACCGGTGCTCTACCAATTGAGCTACGGACCTCCGACGCACCATCAGAGCCGGTGCGCGCAGGGTGACCGACGGGACTTGAACCCGCAACCCCCGGAACCACAATCCGGTGCTCTAACCAATTGAGCTACGGCCACCATGGTCAGTGCAGTGCGCACGAGGCCACGACACCAAGCAATCCCTTCTTTTGCTGCGCGTGCATTGCGCATGTGTATCGAAGGTCGAAATCGTAACGAGTCCAACACGCGTTTGCAAGCGTGCCACCCTCCTGCACTCAGTCCTTCGCGCGCTCCAGATACTCGCTCGTAGTCGGGTTCACCCGCACGCGCGTTCCCGACTCCACAAACTCTGGCACGTTGATCACCACACCGTTCTCCAGCTTGGCGGGTTTCGACGAGGCGTTCTTCGTCGCGCCGCGTACCACCGGTGCCGTATCGACGATCTCAAACACCAACGAGTTCGGCAGCTCGATGCCAATCGGGCGGCCGTTGTAGTACTCGGCGAGAATTTTCATCCCCGGCTGCATCCACGGCGCAGAATCCCCCAGCGCCTCCTCGTCCATCTCCAACTGATCGTAGTTCTGCGTATTCATGAAGTGATACGAGTCCCCGCCCTGATACATGAACTCGAGCTCCTGCGTTTCCATCGACGCCTTCTCGATCGCGTCGGCCGCCCGAAAGCGGTGCTCGAAGTTCGAACCGGTGCGCAGGTTCTTCATCTTGGCCTGTACCATCGCGCGCAAGTTGCCGGGCGTATGGTGACGGAATTCGATGATGCGGCACGGATCGCCCTCAAACACGAGGACCATGCCGCGGCGGATCTGGGTCGCCGGAATGGCCATGCGAACTACACCTTAGGACGAAGGGACGACCGATGTCGCGCGTACCGCTCGCACAACGTCAGCAAAGACCAACTGAAGCATAGCCTCGAAAAATAAACCGATGCCGCTCCGCTGGTCAACGCAGGACCGTAGTCACACCTCCAAGCGCCTCGGCCCGACGCTCGAGCGGTGGCGACGAAGACGTGCCCTGGCGTCGCTCAACGGCGAATCGCACGTCGAGACGCTGTCGTGTATTCCCGAAGTACAGCACCAGGCTACCGGTAACAATCAGCTGTTCTGAGAAATGCTCAGCCAGCCCTTGAATGACCCCATCGAGTAACGCAGCGGTTCGACTATCACCGGTAAACGTCAACCGCATCGTCACTGGGTCTACCAGCTCCAGGTCAATCTGTGGCGGCTGGATGCCGGGCAAAAGTGCAGTGACAACGAGGGCGGCGAGCTCGTTGATCCGGAGAAGCGCAGATCGCGACGAGTCGACCGGTCTGAGCCCGCGAGGCATTTCGCGGTACATGATCATTACCAGGCGCCGACCGACCATCGCGTATGTCTGTGACACCGTGCGATGACGCGCCTCCGCCATTGCATCAATGAACGCCGCCGCTTTTGTCGTTGCCCTATTCGATGATTGGCGTTCGCTCGCCACGGCCCGAATCCCCGCCAGCGCGGGCTGACCGTACTCCCGTTGCGCAATCTCTTCGAGCCATAGTTGGAGCGAGCGCATGCCTGATCGGTTCCGTCGGAGAGGTGGGCGTACTTCCAGCGCCTATGCGTGCCGGCAGTAGTTCGACGATTTTCCCCGACGGGAGGGCACGACCCGCTACCGCATCCGCGACACCCGCGTCCCTATCGCGGCCCAGATGAAGCGGCGAGCGTACGCAGTGTGGGGAGCAGGGCGTCCCACATCGTGTTCGCCACGATGGCGGATCCCGACGGGTTGGGGTGAATCCCGTCCGCCTGGTTGTACCGCGCATCCCCGGCAACCCCTTGCAGCAGGAACGGCAACAACGGCACCCCGGCCTCCCGCGCAGCCCGCCCGTACGCCTCGTGGAAGCGGGTCGTGTAGTCTCGCCCAAGGTTGGTCGGCGCCTCCATTTGTATCAGCAACACCGTGGCCGACGGCTGTGTCGCCCGGACTATGGCAATCAGTGCCAGGATGTTGGCGCGCGTGGAGTCCGGATCGACGCCGCGCAGGCCGTCGTTCGCGCCCACCTCGAGCACTACCGCATCCGCGGGCTGGTCGAGCACCCACGCCGCGCGGCGCCTGGCCCCCGCTGACGTTTCCCCACTCAGACCGGCACCGACAATCGTGACGACGAACCCCGCCGAGTCCGCCTTGCGCTGCAGGAGCGCCGGATAGGCCTTGTCAGGATCAAGGCCAAGTCCGGCGGTGAGGCTGGTGCCGAGCAGCACGACACGCTTGCGCCGCCCGCGAGCGTTCGCGGTGTCAGCCACCGCACCAACTCGGTTTTTGCCCGTTGCCTGCGCCCCCCCGCGGTCGGTTGATTCCGATGACCGTGCGGAGGCGGCGTCGCTGCGGCATGATGCGAGTCCGCAGACGATCAATCCCACGACGGCGAACCTCAGCAGAACCGCCCCCGTCCACCTCTGTCCCATTTGCTCTCTACGCATGCTTGTCACCAACGGGTTGACTAAGGAATACCAAAGTGGCACGTAATCGCTTGTCGTGCTGCGGGACGTCACGTTCACCATTGCGCAGGGAGCGTTTGTCTCCATCGTCGGACCGTCCGGCAGCGGTAAGACAACGTTACTCGGGTTGCTGGCCGGACTGGATACCCCCAGTCGAGGCACGGTGACCCTTGATGGCACGGACCTCGGCAATCTTGACGAAGATCAGCGGGCGAAACTCCGCGGCGAAAGGGTTGGGTTTGTCTTCCAGAGCTTCCAGCTCATCCCGACGTTAACGGCGCTGGAAAACGTGCAAGTCCCGCTCGAACTATCGGGAGCCGTGCCGGTTCGCGAGGCGACCGCACGAGCCCGCGACCTCCTCTCGCGCGTCGGGCTCGGCGATCGGACGCACCACTTTCCGCAGCAACTCTCCGGCGGCGAGCAACAACGCGTTGCACTGGCGCGCGCCTTTGTCAATCAACCGCGTGTCTTGTTTGCTGACGAGCCGACCGGCAATCTGGATGAAACGACCGGCGAGCGCATTGTGGAGTTGCTGATGCAGCTCAATCGCGAGCGTGGCAGTACGATCGTGCTGGTGACACACGATGCGGCGTTAGCGGCACGGACACAACGCACGATCCGATTGCGCGACGGCAGCATTGTTGAAGACGTGCTGCACGGGCCTGTGTCAGACATCGTCGAGAATACAGCGATCGAGCCGCTCGCGGTGCACGCGCGGTGACCGCTGCAACCCTGCTCCGGCTTGCGTGGCGGGAGAGTCGAACAGCCCGCCGACGGTTGGCGTTGTACATGTCCTCGATTGCGTTCGGCGTGGCCGCGCTGGTCGCCATCGATTCGTTCGCCGACAACGTGACGCGCTCGATTCGCGATCAGTCGCGCACACTGCTGGGAGGCGACATGTCACTCGGCGCCTCGGCCACTCTGCCGGCGGTCGTCGACACGTTGCTCGATTCCCTTTCGAAAAACGGCATCCCGAATACGCGAGTCACGACGTTCGCGTCGATGGCGCTCGCTGAACCGTCTGGTGGTACGCGACTCGTACAGATCAAGGCGGTCTCGCCGGGCTATCCGTTCTACGGACAGATCGAAACAGCGCCGGTGGGCGGGTGGGCGACGGTACACGACTCGCCGCTGGTGTTCGTTGATCCTTCGTTGCTCATCGCGCTCAACGCAAGCGTCGGCGACTCGTTGCATCTGGGCACGGGCATGTTTCGCATCGCCGGCACGGTGGTCAACGCACCGGGTGATGCGGGCATCTCGTCAGTGATTGGGCCCCGTGTGTATGTGTCCTCGAAGTGGATGCCGTCCACCGGCCTGCTGCGATTCGGCAGCCGAGCACAGTACGACGTGCTGCTGCGTCTGCCACCAGCGCTGGCGGCGAAGTCGAACGCGGCGAGCATGGCGCGCGCGCTTCGGCGTCGCATCGACCCGCAAGCCGCGGCGCTGCAGGAAGCGGCGGACGCGCGTGATGGTGCGCGAGGTCGTCGTGGGCCGGCCGCTGATGCACCAGCCGCCGCAGAAGACTCGCGCGCCGCCGCGCGACCCGCGGCCGACACCACCAGAGGAAACGCCGATCGGCCGTCGGCCAGCAGCGTCGGTGCGGCCGATACCAGCGGTCTGGCATCGGGTGCGTTCCGGACGCGCGTCCGTGTGCGAACAGTGGCCGATACCGAGCGTGATTTTACCGAAGCCGTTTCCCGGCTCGCCGACTTTCTCAGTATCATCGGTCTGATTGCGCTGCTACTCGGCGGCATCGGAGTGGCGAGCGGTGTGAATGCGTTTGTCTCCGCGAAGATCGATACGGTCGCCGTGCTGCGTTGTCTCGGTGCGACCAGTCGACAGGTACTCGCGCTGTACGTCGTGCAGGCAGCGGTGATGGGGTTTGTGGGTGCGACGGCCGGCGCACTCCTTGGCGTGAGTGTGCAATTCCTGCTGCCTCGTGTGGTGGCGGATTTCTTGCCGATCGATGTACAGCTGGTGGTGGAGACGCGACCACTGTTGATGGGACTCGCCACGGGCGTGTGGGTGTCACTGGTATTTGCGCTGCGTCCGCTACTTGCCCTCCGTCGCATCTCGCCACTGCAGGCCATTCGTCGCAACGCCGATCAGGCGGCAATGCCGAGTCAGTGGAAAGACGCAGCGCGCCTCGCCGTCGATGGCGTGCTGGTCGGCAGTGTCGTCAGTATCATCGTCGTGCGTTTGGGTAGTGTGCGCGATGGTCTTGTGGTGAGCGCGGGGATCACGGCGGCGATGGCGGTGTTGTGGGTCGCCGCGTCGTTGTTGATCACGGCAGCGCGACGCAGTGCACGTCCGTCATGGCCCTTCGCCCTTCGCCAGGGCGTGGCCAACCTTCATCGTCCGGCTAATCAGACACGCGCGGTCACATTGGCGCTCGGATTCGGCGCGTTTCTCCTGAGTACGGTGTACCTCGTGCAGGCCAACGTGCTCGGTCGCGTGCAGACGTCGGCGGATGCGTCGGTGGGCAATCTGCTGTTCTTCGACGTGCAGGACGATCAGGCGGCACCGCTCGACTCGCTGTTGCGCGCGCGCAATCAACCAATTGTACAGCAGACGCCAATTGTCACGATGCGCATCGATGCCGTGAACGGCCGCAGTGTGTTGATGCTCACGAACGATACGACGGTGCGTCGCGCACGATGGGCGCTGCGTCGCGAATACCGGTCCACGTATCGCGAGACGATTGTCGGATCGGAGACGGTGGTTGAAGGGCAATGGTTTGCGGACAGCACGGCGCGGGTACAGGCACGCATCGCGAATCCCGACGCACCGTTTCCGATGTCGATTGAAAAAGACCTCGCCGCCGATCTCGCGGTTGGCCTCGGCGATACCATCACCTGGAACGTGCAAGGCGTGCCGGTGCGCAGCGTGATCACCAGCGTGCGCACGGTCAATTGGGCGCGATTTGAGGCGAACTTCTTCGTCGTCTTTGCGCCAGAAGCCATTCGACGCGCACCGCAACAGTTCGTGATTGTGGCGAACGTGCCGGATGGCGCGACGCTCGCGGCGGTTCAGCGCGATGTCGTGCGACGATTCCCGAACGTCTCGAGCCTTGATTTGTCGCAAGTGCGCCAAACGATTGGTGCCATCGTCAATCGCGTCACGCTGGCTATCCGGTTCCTCGGGATCTTTTCGATCGCGATGGGGATTCCGGTGCTGTTCAGCGCCGTCGCCGCGACCCGTCGCGCGCGCCTTCGCGAAGGCGTGTTGCTGCGGACACTCGGGGCAACGCGTGCGCAGGTGGCGCGCGTGCTCGTGACCGAGTACGGCGCGCTCGGTATGCTGGGTGCGCTCACCGGCATGCTGCTCGCCTTCGCCGGCGCGTGGGGGCTCACGCGATTCGTCTTCAACGATCCCTTCGACCCTGCCGTGTGGCCAACGTTGGCCATTGCCGTCGGTATGCTGCTTCTCACGATGGGGATCGGGCTGTTGACGAGTCGGGACGTCTACAAAGCGACGCCGATGGCGGCAATACGGGAGAGCTGAGATTCCGGCCGCGGCCACGGTCAGAAGTGGGCACGCCCGCGCGCGCTTACGTGGCGCGACCCAATGTGTAACGCTCCCTACCGAGACGGAATAGCGCCGTATGCTTCGGGCCGGCTGCTGCCCTTCTTGATGCTCATCCAGATGCGCGCACCGGGCCTGCTCCTGAGCACTTCAGGCACACTGGCGACCTTCTTGAACCCGCCTTCGGTGAGGCGGAGCATCCACTGGCCACCGGTCAACTGCAAGACGCCGTCCCAGGCCGGAACACCGCCAACGGCGCGCACAACGTAACTGAGGACGACAATATCGCGGGGTGATGTCTTTAGTCCGCGGACCATGATTTCGGTGCCGGCGAGTTGCGCCAGCCCATTCGTTGCCATGCCGCTGAGCGTGACCGTCGATGCGCCCCCCATTGTTCGCAGCACGACCTGCTTGGGTAGACCTGTACCCACGAGCGTGAGCACACCGCGGATCGTATCCCCCTTCGCGACTCCCTTCGCGTTGATCCCGCCGGAAAAGCGCGCCGCCGCGGCCTTGGCCATGGAGTCACCGCGCGCCTGGGCGCGCTTCGTCATGAGGTCGCCGGCGTCAGATGAGCGGGTAGGTGACGGTACCGGATTGACGGTATCAAAGACGCCGCCGACAGGCGTCGAGTCCACCATACCACGTTTCTTCGCCGCACGAATCGTGGCATCGAGTTGGGCGCGGATGGAGTCAATCGACGGCGGACCTTTGCCGAGCTGCGCGGCAAGTTGGTCTCCAACACGACCCATCGAATCCAGTCCGGGCGCGTCGCCCCGAATGGTCACTGAACCCTTCGAATCACCACAAGCCAGCAGGCCGGTGACCACGAACAGGTGCAACGAAATGGATCGCAGCGACCGCGTGGCCGCCGT
>JANMKU010000371.1:0-5888 GCA_031372205.1 Gemmatimonadaceae bacterium
CAAATATTGAGGTTGAAGACGTCCATCGCCTGATCGGCGATGCCGCGCACGACCATGTCGATCCCGTCCACGACCTCGTCCAGAATGAACGGGCGGTTGGTGTGACGTCGCACCGCGAGGCACTGCTCATACGTCAAGCAGGGCTGCTCGATGTACACATTCACATCGCGCACGGCGTCGACCACGCGCATGGCCTCGTGTTGCGTCCAGCCGGTGTTGGCGTCGGCCACCAGCACGTCGCCCGCATGAAGCTTTGCCGCCGCCGCATGAATGCGCGCGATGTCCGTGTCTGGATCGCCGCCAACCTTGAGCTGAAACTTGCGGTAGCCTTCCTTCCGGTACTGTGCGACACGCGCGGCCATGCGCGCTGGCGTGTCCTGTGAAATGGCCCGATAGAGTGCGAAGTCCTGGCCCACGTGTCCGCCCATCAGTGTGGCAACACTCAGTCCGCACGATTTGCCGAGTATGTCCCAGCACGCCATATCGATCGCCGACTTCACGTACGGATGTCCGCGCATCGCGGCGTCCATCCGTTCATTGATCACGAGCAACTGACGGGGATCCATACCAAGCAGTTGTGGCGCCAACTCGGCGATGCCCGCCCGCGCCCCGCGCGCGTAGGCCGGCAAATAGGCCGGGCCGAGCGGACAGATCTCGCCCCAGCCGATGATGTTCGTGTCGGTTTCCACGGCGACCACGGTGGAGTCGAACACGGAGACCGAGTTCCCGCCGGACCATTTGTAGCTGCCCTCGGTGAGCGGAAGATCGACCTGATAGGCGCGGATGGCCGAAATCTTCATCGGTGGCTCGAATAGGCAGTTGTGGGAGACGCAGCCGCGCTGCGAGTGCGAGAGGCATTGCGGTCTATTAGTGACCCACTGATGATAGTGGGCATGTGTTGGACTCGCGACCGTCCGCTACCGCATATTCCGGGATGCGAAACATTCGGCATCGACTGCTCGCCCCGGTCGCGCTGGGGCTGCTCGTCTCCTCGTGCTACCTGAATGTTGACGGTCCCAAGCCCGGTACCGGCCTGTCGTCTGAGGCAAATGGCTACCTCGAGCAGATGATGTTCCTCATGCGCAACTACTCGATCAAGCGCAGCACGGCGAATTGGACGCTTATTCGCACCACGATGTTTGGCGAAGCGGAGGGCGCACGGACCATTCCCGACACGTTCAAGGCGATCACGGCCGCTCTCACCCTCATCGGTGACGGCCACAGCTCGTACCGCGCCGTCTCAGGGGAAGTGCTGTACGTCCCAAACCGCACGTGCAGCGCCGCATCGGTCGTCGCACCGGTCGTGCCCACCACCATCGGCTATGTGCGCGTACGGACGTTTGGTGGCAGCGGCACCGCGGCCACGGACTATGCGAAGGCGTTACAGGACTCCATTCGCGCCAACGACCGTTCAGGGCTCATCGGATGGATTGTCGACTTGCGTGGCAACGGTGGCGGGAACATGTGGCCGATGATCGCCGGTGTTGGACCGGTCCTCGGCGAAGGGCTCGTCGGACATTTCATCGATCCACTTAACACGGTCTCGATGTGGGAGTACCGCGACGGGGCGTCACTGCTCAACGGCGTCGCACTGGCGCGCGTCGAACAACCGTACGTGCTGCTGCAACCGCGCCCTCGGGTGGCCGTCCTGACGGACAAAGTGGTTGCCAGTTCGGGTGAGGCAGCCGCCATCGCATTTCGCGATCGCGGCGACGCGCGCTCCTTTGGCACCGCCACCTGCGGACTGTCAACGGCGAACCAATCGTTCTTCCTGAGTGATGGTGCGACATTGGTCCTCACCACGTCGACGATGGCCGATCGGTCGCGCAAGGCCTACGGCGACGTACTCGTGCCGGACGAAGTGATTGATGATCCCACGCAGACCGTGACGCGCGCCATCGCCTGGCTGCAGACCGGACGATAAGATCGCCCACGTCGAACCCACCCCCAGCAGCACCGACCAGGCAACGAAGCGTGCGCGTTTCGCGCTGTTTGTGCTGTTCGCGATCAACCTGCTCAACTTCTACGACCGACAGATTCTCGCGGCGGTAACAGAGCCCGTTCGTCGCGAGTGGAATCTCACCGATTCTGCGCTCGGCTGGCTCGGTACTGCGTTCACGCTGTTCTATGCGGCCGTTGGCCTTCCGCTTGGCCGCTGGGCAGACCTTGGCGCGCGCCCCAGGATTCTGAGTTTTAGCGTCGCCGTGTGGAGCGTGTTCACGGCGGCGAGCGGCATGGCGTGGAACTACACCACGCTCTTTCTCGCGCGAATGGGTGTCGGTTTTGGTGAGGCGGGCTGCTCACCAGCTGCGAATTCGCTGATCGGTGATCTCTTCCCATCAACACGTCGAGCGCGGGCGATTTCCGTCTTCATGCTCGGGCTGCCGGTCGGCATTTTTCTGTCCAATTTGTGCAGTGGGCTGATCGCCAAGTCCTACGGTTGGCGCGCGGCGTTTTTCGTCGCGACGATCCCCGGGCTCGTGCTCGCCGTGTTGGCGTTGCGCATTGTTGAACCGCCGCGCGGTGCGGCCGAGCAGGGCGATCGCGGCAGCGCAACCAGTGCCGGTGCTGGTGCCGGATCATTCCTGCAACCGTATCTGGAACTGTGGCGTATCCCCACGCTGCGATGGATCGTGGTCTCAGGCGCGCTGCACAACTTCAATGCGTATGCCGTGAACGCATTCCTGCCGGCCTACCTCATGCGTTACCACAAACTGACGTTGAGTCAAGCCAGTGTTGTGGCCGCGTTCACGATCGGTGCCGTTGGCGTCGTGAGTCTCCTTGTTGGAGGTGTTGCCGCAGACTGGTCGCGTCGACAGCGTCCTGACGGACGCCTCTTGCTCGGTGCCGCGGCGGTGATGCTGGCCACGCCACTGGTTTTCCTCGCGTTGCGACAGCCGAGTGGCGCGATCGCGACGTTTGTGGTGTGCATGGGCCTCGGATGGATGCTGTTCTACATCTACTACGTGACCGTGTACTCCACCGTACACGACGTCGTACCGCCCCGCCTGCGCGGCACCGCCATGTCGCTCTATTTCTTCTGGATGTATGTGTTGGGCGGGGCGTTTGGCTCCTCCATCTTGGGCATGCTCAGCGACCGGTTTGCGCGGCGCGCGATGACTGCGGCGAATGAACAAGTGATCTCGGACGCGACACGAGCAATCGGGTTGCACGATGCCTTTTTCATTGTGCCTGTGCTCTCGTTGCTCTTGTCGTTGGTGCTGTTTGCGGCCTCGCGTACGGTGGCGGCTGATATGCGACAGGTCGACGCAAACGCGTAGGCCAGCGTTTGTGCAGTGTCGTCGCGTCGCGCTTGCCGCCTGCGTGAATTTTCGCCATGTTCTCGCGTCTCTTACCCCCTCGCCATGACTCGACTGCGCTACCGCGCGGGCGTTGCGCTGCTGCTTGCCGCCGCCTGCTCCACCCCAACGCCTGCACCGGCACCAGTACCGCAGCGCGCTGCCGGAGGGCGCGGCAACGTCCCGACTGCGCCTGTGCCCACGCCCGACAGTGCGCCTGCGCCCGGCCGTGGTGGCCGTGGCGGACAAGGGGGGGCACAACCGGCGGGGGGCGGGGGCGGCGCACTAGCCGACGCGAATCCGCAACCCTATGCGAGCGTCGTCACGGGCGGTGTGCGCACGCGCGACGGGCTGTTCAAAGTGCATCGCATCGGCGCGCGACTGCTGTTCGAAATTCCGCGCGCGCAGTTGGGCAAAGACCAACTGCTGGTGACCGAGATTAAGCGCACCGTACTCGGTACTGGGTATGGTGGTCAATCGGTCGGCAACCGCGTGCTGCGATGGGAACGTCGCGAGAATCGCGTGTACGTGCGCAGCGTCTCGTACGATGCCATCGGCACGCCCAATCAGCCGGAGTATCGCGCCATTCAGGACGCGAACACCAATCCCATCATCGCCGTGTTCAATGTGGAGGCGTATGGCCCCGACAGCGCGATGGTGCTCGATGTCAGTCGGATGTTCACGGCGCCGCCAGCGGAAATCAGCGTTGGTGGACGGGTTCCCGGCACCATTGATGCGACTCGCTCGTGGATCGACAAGGCGGTGCCCTTTCCCGACAACGTGAATGTCGAGGCCACGCTCACGTTCGGGCAACAAGTGACCGGCGGTGGTGGACGTGGTGCCGCGGCGCCAGCCGGTCGAGGTGCGACGCCGGTCAACAACAATCCGTCGAACACGATTGTCATGAGCTGGAGCTTTCATCGTTTGCCTGACGTGCCGATGCAAGGACGGTTGTGCGACGATCGCGTGGGTTATTTCTCGCGACGCTCGACCGATTACACCGAGCGTGGACTGCAGCAGGTGAAGGAACGCTGCTTCATCACGCGCTATCGTCTGGAAAAGAAGGACCCCAACGCCGCGATGTCCGAGCCAGTGAAGCCAATCGTCTACTACATCGACCCGGCCACACCGGCGAAATGGGTACCGTGGCTCAAGAAGGCGGTTGAAGACTGGCAGCCGGCGTTTGAAGCAGCGGGTTTCAAGAACGCGATCATCGCGAAAGAGGCACCGAATGATCCCGATTGGTCGCCGGAAGATGCGCGCTATTCGGTGATCCGTTGGCTGCCATCGACCACCGAGAATGCCTCGGGCCCCAACGTGCACGACCCGCGCTCTGGCGAGATCCTCAATGCGCACATCCAGTTCTATCAAAATGTGCAGCGTCTCGTGCTTGCCTGGTACTTCACCCAAGCTGGAGCCGTCGATCCGCGTGCGCGCAAGATCCCGTTCGACGACGATCTGATGGGGTACCTGCTCGAGTACGTCACGGCACATGAAGTGGGCCACACGCTCGGTTTCCAACACAATATGAAATCGAGCGGCACGTATCCCGTCGACTCCTTGCGCAGCGCGTCGTTCCTCAAGCAGTGGGGCCACACCGCCACGCTGATGGATTATTCGCGCTGGAACTATCTCGTGCAGCCCGAGGACAATGTGCCGCCCGAACTGCTCACGCCGGTGATTGGTCCGTATGACAAGTGGGCCACGCACTGGGGTTACGCACCAATTCCCGGCGCGCGATCATCGGAAGCCGAACGTGCGACGCTTGACACGTGGGCGAAGGAACAGGATGCCAAGCCATACCTCCGCTTCTCCACGAGTGGTCAGGGCGGCAGCGATCCGGAAGACGAAACCGAAGCAGTTGGCGATCAGGATGCGGTCAAGGCAACAGGATGGGGTATCAAGAACATCAAGCGCTTGATGGCGTATCTTGTGCCTGCCACAATCAAGCCTGGCGAAGACAACGACGATCTCGATTTCCTCTATGGTCGGGTGATCGGGCAGTGGCGCACGGAGCTCGGCCATGTGCCCAACATCGTCGGTGGGTCGACGTCGCAGGAGAAGTACGGCGGCCAAAGTGGCGTCCGCTTCACACCCGTGCCGAAAGCGCGCCAAGTGGCGGCGGTCAAGTTCCTCAACGAGAACGCCTTCGTCACGCCAACGTTCTTCCTCGACAAGGACATTCTGCGGCGACTGACGCCGACGGGAGACGTGGCGCGCATTCACGCGGCACAATCGAGCATCCTCAACTCACTGCTGCAGAGCGGACGATTGTTGCGTGTGGCGGACATGGCTGGCACAGCGAAAGCGGGTGAGGCGTACGCGCTGGTTGATCTGTTCGCCGACGTGCGCAGTGGGCTCTTCAGCGAACTGTCGAGTGGCGCAACCATCGACAGCTATCGACGAGCGTTGCAACGCGCGTACGTCGAGAATCTGCGCGACAAAATCAATCCACCTGTCGCTGTCGCGGCCGCAGCGGGAGGTCGCGCCGGTGGTGCGGGTGCTATTCCCACACTCGACCCCAAAGTATCGGACCTCTATCCGGCCGTGCGCGCTGAACTACGCGCACTGGACGCGCAGTTGAAAGCA
>JANMKU010000382.1:0-3021 GCA_031372205.1 Gemmatimonadaceae bacterium
CGTGCGCGGCGAATAGTGCCGCACCCGAATGGCTTCCCGCACACGCCACAGTAACCGAGGCTTACCCGCGGCGGCGGTCGGCGGAAACCGCTCTCGCATCGTCGACATACCCGTACCGTGGCGGCTCGCCGTCGCCAGTGCGGCATCAATTCATTGCACTGGTTCGCAATCGCCCGCCGATCGAGTCCTCCCTCGCACAATTGGACGACACACGCCCTCAGAGCCGCGGGCGCAGCACGTCGCGCAACTCCCCGAGCTCACAAGTAAGTCGTCTCCACCAACCATTCCGCGTTCGTTTCGCCAAACGGCACCGGCAGACGCACCTTCACCGCGCTGTGATACGGACCCGCCTAGTGGCTGGCGCGCGAGGCTGCCAGCGCGAGACACACCCAGCCCGCGATAAAGCACACGCCACCAATCGGCGTGATCGCACCAAGTGCCCGAACGTCGGTCAGCGCCATGGCATAGAGCGAGCCGGAGAAGCACACCGTGCCGGCCAGAAAGAGCCAGCCGCTTGCCGTTGCCAGCGAACCGGGAAAACGCGTGACGACCCACGCGGCGGCAATCATGGCCACGGCGTGAATCAATTGATACCGGGCGCCTGTCTCGAATACCTCCAACATGCGCGGCTCGAGGCGCGCCCGCAGCGCGTGCGCACCAAACGCACCGGCGGCCACGCCGATCGCGCCAGAGATCGCGCCGAGCATCACAAAGAGTCGTTCCATGCCGAAAGCTAACCTCGCCAACCGGGAAGGTCGTGCGCTGCGCCCTCGCGTGCGAGCACCGCGCACGCCGCCGCATCCGCTTCAAAGTGCCCGGTGGGATGCGGCATGACCTCGCGCAGCCACAATGCCCACCGAAATTCTGCGAAGGGAATCAGCGTCTTGCGCACCGCGTCGCGCTCGCGAATGGCCCACGCGAGCGAGCGATAGTAATCATCACCAAGTCCCAGCAATGTGTCGGGGATCTCCTCTGCGGCACGGGGACCGTGTCCATTCGCGTCGTAACGCCAGACCCATTCGCGCGCGTCCATGCGATCCCAGAAGGTCGTCACGTCCAGATCGCTCCACACCGCCACGATCCGGGCATGCAGCCGATGTTCAGGCGCGGCATCGAGGATGGCGCGCGCGAGATGATGGCGGTCGATGATGTACGGCGTACCACCCGGGCCGATCACCAACGGCGCTTCCCGCTCCGTCAGGTAGTCGTGCCGCTCGCCTTTGTCCATCCGGCGCAGCTTGGCAATCCGCCATCGTACCTCCTCCATGCCCACACCGAATTGCGTCGGGTGCAGCATGTCCGGCGCTACTCGGCAGCGTTCGCCGGCGCTGAGCGTGGCCGTGAAATCAGCCGTTGGCAGTGCCATGCGTGAGGTACCTGGCGCACCAGCGTGCGCCAAGTTGTCAGGCGGACGCGGTGGTGCTGGGCTCGACCGGGTCGAGGGGAGCGTCCGTCACCGCTGGCGCAACACTCGGCGTCGGACGCAATCCACGGCGCCAATGTGAGGCGACGGGCTCTGCGCGACGTGCCATCAGATCGTGGTAATAGGCAAGCACCCGCTCCTGAATGCCTGCCGGCGTATCGTCCTCCGATGCGCGAAATGGCGCATAACGATGGCGATCGTCGGACGAGACCCCAAACCACCACCACGCGTCAGCCCGACCACCGGTGGCTGCCTCGATTCGGCAGGAAAAGCGGCGGCCATCATGCTCGAATTCGAATGCGTCTAACAGTGGAGCCTCGTTGAGAGCGTCAAAGTGAAAGGTAAACTAGTTGGGGCGTCCACGCGCGGCAGATTACACTTCGCCATGCTTCTGATCCAACCACAGCCGATAACGGTGTCGCAACGCGACAGGTGTGCATGCCCTGTCTGCGGTGCGTCTTTATGCGGCGGTCGGCGCGTTTGACTCCCGCCCGCAAACGGAAAGGCCGGTCCGGGAGACCACCGGCGCAACAGCACACCTCGGTGCCGACAGGTCGCCTCGCATACACGGAGACGCGACGCTGGCTGGTCGCCAAGCACGGACCCGTCTGCGCGTACTGCGAGCGGGTGGTCGCCGAGCGGGTCATCACGCTCGACCACGTCACCCCGCGACGCGGACAGAGTGCCTTTGACCGGCGCGACAACCTCGTGCTGTGCTGCAAGCTCTGTAATGCAGCCAAGAAAGATCTGAGCTTCCTCGCGTTCCTCTTGCAACGCCCGGCGCGGGCGATCAGCCTGCTCAAGTACGGCGATCACCTAAGCCAGATGCTCGTGGAGCTGATTCACCAAATCGCCGGACCGGATGCCGTCGCCCGCGCGATTCGGCTGGCGGATCCGGACTATCCGTACGCCGATTAGCGCCGACGGCGAAGGCGCGTGTGCGCGAACCGCCGCGCCTTACTTGAGACTCTGTTTTAACACGATGCCGTCAACGCGTTCCAGCGGTTTGACACCAGCCAGCGCCGCCAGAGTCGGCGCAATGTCGACGGTGCGCACGAACTCGCTGTAGACCCCCGGTTGAATACCAGCCCCGTAGAAGAGCAACGGCACGTGCGAGTCATAGTCGTGTGGCGAACCGTGTGACGCGACGTTGCCACCGAAGGTACTGTACCGCGTGAGCGTGATGACGAGTTCAACCGGTACCGTCGCAGGAAACTGATGACTCCACCGCCGGGCGATTGGATCGCGCAGTGAGTCGCCAAGCATTGCGCGAAACGGATCGACGCGGAGCACACCCGGCATCTGTCGCGCCGCGACCGCGAACGCATCAACAATGGAATCGGCGAACGCGCGGTTCTTGAATGCGCTGCGATTCATGAGCAGGATCTGCTCGTCGAGATCGATCGCGTTGGTGTCCACCTTCGCTGCCGCCATGCGCGCGATCAGCGGTGGCATCAAGCCGTACAACTTGACGCGCGTTGGTCGGGGCTGGATGCTGTCCGGCGCCAGTTCGGGAATGGTGCCAACACCATGATCGGCCGTGAGAACCACAGTGACGGTGGACGAGTCGCGCAACGCGTACAGCGAATCGAGAAACA
>JANMKU010000404.1:0-6266 GCA_031372205.1 Gemmatimonadaceae bacterium
GCCCGATCACCGGCAACGAATCTCCACTGTTGTTGTGCACGGTGATCTGCGCGCGCCCGGTGAGGCGCGAGGCGGGGGCGTCCAGAGTGACGTCAATCGAATAATCAGTGCGCAGTTGCCAGTAGTTCCGGCCCGGCGCACCGGTGGAGTCACGCGTCCCGGCCACGAGCGCCCGCCGGATGGCATTGGTGATGGGAATGTCGCGTCGCACCGCGCGAGGTGGCGCGGTCTGAGCGTGCACATCGCCCGCGAGCATATGCGACGCGCTGATCGCGACAATCGACGCGACAAGGAGCAGCGAAGCGCCGCGGATTCGCGACGGGCGCAGGGCAGCAGAACGAGGAAAGCGAAGCAGCATAAGGATCTGGCCAATGGTGCGGAGCGCCAGGCGCTCCGGATGGGTTCGTGGATGCAGTGAGAATTACCCGTCGCACGCGCCAAACGTGAGTCCCTTTCGACCAATCGGCTCGACGAAACGAAGGCGGCCACGCCGGTGTATGAATCTCCAGCGGCTGGTTCTCCCGCGCGAAGGCGCGTAGACTGCAGTGAGCCGCACGATTCCTTACCCCAGACTCTACCATGACATTTCCGAGCGCTGTCCTCTCGCCACCGATGGTTGGCGCGGCGCGGATGACGTTGATTCGCCGCACCTACGCACTCCTGACGGTTACCATCCTGTGGACGATCGCCGCGGTCGCGGGCACGATCGCCACGCCGGCCCTGCTGCAACTGGCGGTGTCGCATCCCATCATCATCATGTTCCTGAGCTTCGGTGCGCTGTTAGGCACGAACCTCGTGCGCGCGCAACTGCTCAAACTGGCTTGGTTGGCACTGTTCAGCGGCCTGATGAGCATGTCCCTTGCCCCGGTCATGCTGTACTACAACAGCCGCGCACCGGGCGTCATCACGCAAGCCGCATTGCTCACGGGCTCCACGTTCACCGTGCTGACGTTGTACGCGATGTTCAGTCGGCGCGATTTTTCGCAGCTCGGTGGCTTTTTAACGATCGGATTGTGGGTGTTGTTGGCTACCTCGCTGCTCAACATGTTCTTCCGCAACGAAACGGCGTCGCTCTGGCTCGCCAGCGTGTCGGTGATGCTGTTCAGTGGTTTCATCGTCTACGACACGGCGAAGCTCAAAAGCGACCTTGGTCCGAACGACTATGTATCGGCCACAGTATCGCTTTACCTCGACGTGCTCAATCTGTTCATGGCGGTGTTGCGCATTTTGGGTCGCGGCCGCGACTGACCCCTGTGATCGAGTAAACGTCCCATGAAGCGCTGACGCCAGTCGTCAGCGTTTTGTGTTTGTGGATTTGACCTGCGCGCCACGCACCACGGCGGCCGCAATCGCCGCCTGCAGCGGTGCCAGATTCGGGAAATTCCCTTTCGCGTTTGCACCGAGATGCTGCTTGTTGGTGAGCAGCACCACCGAGAGCCCAAGGGAAGGCACGCCAAGCACCCACGTACCCGTGAAACCGGTGTGCATAAAACTGCCTGCCGGGAGATCCGGCGGGAGCATCCAGCCCAGATAGTTCTCGTACGCGTCGCGCGTCAAGAAGCGCTCGACGACATCGCGACGAATCAGTGGGCGCCCGCTGTACAAACCGCGGTTGTTGAGTAGATCGAGCAGCACACGCAACTCGGCCGCCGTTGAGAACAGCCCCGCGTGACCGGCCACGCCGCCGTTGGCGTACCATGCGTTGCCGTCGTTGGTCTCGCCGTTGAGCACATACTCGCGCCACGCGGTCCACGCGTGCGGATCGCCGCGGTAGCGATAGCCAAAAGTGGAATCGTAAACCATGTGCTTCTCATAGCCATTCCCAAGCTCCGTTGCCGCGAAGTCGGCAAAGCCGCGAGCCCTCGGCAGGAACGTGGTGCTGCGCAAACCGAGCGGCGTGTAGAGCTGGTCACGCACGAACACATCGAGTGGCTGCCCAGACACACGCGCCACGATGTCGCCCAGCAGCATGAAGCCGAGATCACTGTAGTGGCGTGCGACACCAACACCCCACTCAAGCGGCATATCGCGTATCACCGTGTAGCGCTGCGCCGCGTTCGCCGCGTGATAGTAGAGCGGCTGCCACTGCACCAACCCGCTTGAGTGCTGCAGCAGATGGCGCACTGTGATACTGTCGAGATGCAGACCGCGGAAGTCGGGCAAGTAGCGCGAGACCGGTGCGTCGACATCGAGCTCACCACGGCTCACGAGCAGCATGGTCGCCATCGTTGTCGCCATCACTTTGGTGACCGACGCCAAGTCAAACATGGTGGTCGTGCGCATGCGACGCGGGGTTGCCAGTCGGCGTCCCTGACTGTCACTGACCTGCGCAAAGCCAAAGGCCCGCTCGTGCAACACCACACCGTGCTGCGCGACCGCAAACACGGCGCCAGGAAAATCCACACCCAGCGAACGACCGATGAGTGAATCTGCCGTGGCGATGGCGGTCGACATTGTCGGTGGCTTGGCTTTCGGCGCGACCTCTTCACGTTCGTCATCGTCCACGTCGACCGCCATCGGGAAAAACAACGCTTGCTTGACCGCTGGGTATGGCGTCTTCCACCCTTTCGCGTCGCTCCACAAGATGCGGTTGAGCTTGTCCGTGGGCGCCGCATCGGGGTCGCGAAAGTTCATCCGCGCGCTGGCCTGCGCCGCGGCACGACGGGCGGCGGCATTGGGTCCGGAAATGGCGCCCACCTTCAGGTTCGTTTCATAGAGCGACTGCGTAGGCGACAGTGCGGTATACGGCCGGTAGTCGGGCTTCTCGTTCGGCCCGATGAAACTGGCGTGCATATCCGTCGCCACGAGGTCGAACATACTGAGCGCTGGCAACCCGAGCATGAGTTCTATCGTCTTCACCATGCTCGGCTGACTGTAAAACGTGCTGTCAATCACGCCACGCCGCGCGTACGGACTGGCGACCATGGCAACGGTACGATGTCCGTCAATATGATCGACGCCATTCTGCGCATCATCCTCCACCACCAGAATGGCCATCTGCTTCCAGAACGACGAGTGACTGAGCGCGTCAACAATCTTGCCCAGCGCCAGATCGTTGTCGGCAACGCACGCACGCGGCGCACACCACCCGGCAGACGTTCCTTGTGTGTGGTCGTTGGGCAGAATGATCAGACTCAAGTGCGGCATTTGTTTCGCCGCTTCCCATTCGCGCAAATGTTCCGTGATGATATGGGCTTTGATCACGTCGGGCACTTCCTGCGTCCAGCCCGGATATTCGCGTACAAGAATCTTGTCGAGACTCGGGATTTCACTGCGGGTGTTATACATCGTCTTCAACACATCGCGAAAGTATCGCGGCGTGCGAGAGGAGTCCCGGTACTGTGTCATCAATCGTGCGCGCACACCGGGCACCGAATCACTTGGCGCGGGTGCGTACTCGCCAAAACTCACCACGCGCTTTCCTTTGGCCATGGCGGCTTCCCACAGAAAGCCACCTGACGAATACGTAAGCGGGTCATTGCCTTCGCTGGGGTAACTCCGCCCATAGTACAGTGGCCACATGGGGTACGACGTTTCGTTGGCTTGCGTCAGCCAGTTGTGACCATCGGCCGAATTCCCACCTGATGCGAAGAAGTGGTCGAGCAACACGAACTGTTCGCTCAGTGCATGTGTGTTGGGCGTGACGTCGCGACCGTACATGGTGAGACTGGAATCACTCGCTCCCTTGCCAATGTCGCCGAGTACCTGATCGTAGGTACGATTTTCCTTGATGATGTAGACGACGTGCTGGATGAGACTCGCCTCACCCGGGCGCTCCGGCACCGCGCGACCAATCGCATTGGCACGCGCAACGAGCGAGGGTGCGTCGATACCCGTCGCCAAATGCAACCGGTTGTTCTGCGCTACACTCGTGGTGTAGGCGGACAACTCGGCGTCCGTCGGCATCGCGATCACGTTCACCGATCCGCGCTCGGCAAACACATAGCGTCCGGTCTTGCCGGCCGTTTTGCCGGTGCCCGCACCGACACCAAACAGTGTGCCAACGGCGAGCGTGGTGCCGTCCGCGCTCACGTCGACGGTACTGGGATACCACCCGGTGGGAATGAGCCCGCGCAGCACGCCGAGTGCATCGCGCGGATTTGCATTGCGTGGTGCGGCGATTACGGGCGCGCCCACATGGTAGACGGCGACCGCATTGACACCACCGAGTGCGACGAACAGCGTGGACCCGTTGGGCGACAGCGCAACCGCGGTTGGCGCCAATCCAATCTTGCGTTCGCGAAATGGTGCAATGGCGATCGCACCGACAAGCATCCGCGTGCGCGTGTCGATCACGCTTACCGCGTCAGAGTTTCCGTTGGCCACGTAGAGTCGGCCACGTGTCTGGTCCCACGCGAGCCCGCTTGGATGCAGCCCGACTGGCACCGTGTTGGTCACTGCGCCCGTGAGCAGATCGACCCGCACGACGCTGCCAGGTGCAGCGATGCCACGCGCACTGACGCGCACCGGCTCGGCGGCGGGGTCGCAGCACTGCGTAGCTCGACGCTGCCCCGACGTTGGCTTCGCGCCGCCAAAGACACTCACCCACGCCGCGCTGCCGTCGGTAGCGATCACTGCGGCGATCGGCAAAACGCCCAGCGGCACCGTGCGCAGTTGCGTGCCCTTGTCCGCATCGAGAATCGCCAGACGGTCGTCCGCCGGGAGGGGTACCACGGCGAGACGCGGTGTTCCCGCTGGTGCTGTGCGCGCGTACGCAGGAGCACCCGCCATGAAGGCGCCCAGCGGCCCGCTCGCCGTCGCAATGGTGAGCGTGCTGTCACCGCGGTACGACACGAGTTGCGTGACGGACTTGGCGCGGGCCAACGGTGGACCACCTGGGGTTCGGCTGCGTGCGACGTCCTCGGGTAGCTTGCCGACAGACGAAACCACCGCACGCCCAGTGACGGGATCGATCGCGATACCGTGCACGCCGGGTCGTCCGTTGAATTCGGCGTGACCGAGCACGCGATTGTCGCGCCACGCCAAGCGCCACGCACTACCCGGCACCGCCACCCAGAGTTCGCTCGCCGTGCTCCCAAAGCGCACCCCGGCCACTCGGCCCGTAAACACGCTCTGGACACCGGCCGGCGTGACGCGCTGATCCGTGGCAATGGTGCCCGGGTCGCTCACCATACGTTGTGGCGCCAGCAGCTGCAGCAGCAAGAGTACGGGAAGCGGCATGGTCGTTCCAGAAAGTTGGAGAGCCACACCTTACGCCCGTTCGACGCACTGTGGCAAGAAAGCGCGCGCCAACATCGGCGTGACGGTTCGCCTCGGCCCTGTGGCGTGACGCTTGCGAAAGGATGGCGCGACGCGGAAGCTTTCACCATGAGCACATGGTGGAAACAGCGCAGTGCCGTGACCCTCGCGGTGACCGTCGCGATGGCAGGGGTGACAGCCGCCGCGATGACGCGGCCACGGCCGCCACTCGACTTCAGACCGGGGCACCGGGTATTACTGGATGCGCACAACGCGTACCCCGAGGCAGGCCAGTGGGAGGATCGGATTGATCGTGCCCTCGCGACCGGCGAGCCGCTGGCGATCGAGCAAGATCTGTATTGGCGTCGCGATCCCGCGACAGGATCCTATGCCATTGTGGTCGCGCACGATTCCGATGCCATCGCCGGTGCGCCAACACTCGAGTCGTATTTCTTCGACAAGATCCGACCGCGCATGGAGCGCGCCCTTGGCGAGAGCCGGCGCACCGATTGGCCACTGGTTGTCCTGAATCTCGACTTCAAAACGAACGAACGTGCGTTGCTCGATGCCGTGTGGGCCTTGCTTGGCAAGTACGAACCCTGGCTGACGACCGCACCACGCACACTGACCCCATCGTCGCCGGCTGAGTTGTCGGCTGGACCGCTGCTCGTGCTCGCCGGTTCGGACCACGCGCAGCGCGAGCGATTCCACGACGCGGTCCCGGTTGGCCAACGCCTGCGCGCGTTTGGTGGCGTCACCGTACCGCCGCCCAAGGGCCCCACACGCGACGCGCGCGCGGCGGCGCTCGGCAGGGTCCGCCCCGACGTGCTGATCAAGCCACGCGGCGGCAACTACGAGCGGTGGGTGAACTTGCCGTGGGGTGCGGTGGAGGTTGGCGGTGCAACGAAAGCGGACGCGTGGACTGCAAGTGACAGTGTCCGTCTGCGCGCGCTGGTGAATCGTGCACACGCCCAAGGATTATGGATTCGCTACTACACGCTTGATGGCTTCACGTCAGCAACGGATCGCGGGTACACGGCCGCATACAATTTTGGGTCTGCCGCTGC
>JANMKU010000327.1:0-37562 GCA_031372205.1 Gemmatimonadaceae bacterium
GTGATGAGCGCATAGATCCAGACAGGCTTCGCGATCATGTCGTTCGTGGCAGGTATTGTGCTCACGTCTTGGGCCCGAGCGGATACCTCCCGTTCGCGACGAAGGCCGCCATCACTGCCATGGCGACGACCCATACCAGCGGATTTGTCGCTGTCAGTTCGCTCGAGTAGCGTGCGTAGATGACCGCGAGCGCGAGACTCTCCACCACGAGCGCGCCAGCGGCCAACGGCGTGAGAATTGGGTTCCACTTCGCGATGGCGGGAAGAATAAGCAGGATCGCACACACCATTTCGAACCAACCGAGCGCGCCCCATGCACTGCGCGAGAGTGCGCCCATCGCCGGGTTCGACGCAAGTGAGTCGAACTTGAAAACCTTGGTCGCCCCACCTGCGAGGGAGAGCAGGGTGAGCGCGACTTGCACGACCCAAAGGAAAACTTTCATCGGCCGACTCCTTCGCCGAGTGCGCTCGGCAACGTTGCAGTGTGATCGCGCGCGGTCGGTTTGGCACTGTGGCCACGCCGTCGCCGCGAAGGACATGTTTCAGAGCGGAAGCACGCGGCAAGGACATCTATGGCACAATCGCACAAACGAGTGAGTCGCCGGTGCCGAATGCGGGAGCATATGACGTGACTCGGCGCGTCGTGCCGGTCGCGGGCGCTGCGCAGATCTGCGTCCCACACCTAAGAAGTAGGCCGAGCGTGTGATAGCGTGGGCCGGCGCGTCCGGGCTACGCTACATGCGCAACGATGGTGACGCTGCGGTTGACTAACCGGGACACAACATGCTGACGAACGAATCACCCGATGCGTACCTGCCGACGAGAACGTATGCGGCGCAGCGAGTCGCCACGACCGGATTCGTGGTGGGCGTGACAGTCCTAATGGTGCTCGTATCCACGGGGTGCGCGAAGTCGGACGCCTCGGTGGGCAGTCAAACGACGCCATCGGCGAGCGCGGCAGCGGACACCGGGATGACGGCACTCGCGCTCGGGAAGCACATCTTTCGTCACGACACGTTCGGCGACGACCAGTTCTGGACGGACACGCTCCATCTGAACAGCGTCATAGAACAATCGGTCGACCCGACAACCGCGCTCAAGATTGGGCTCAAGGTGGACGCCGATGTGTTGCCAGAGGGCATCCTCAAGACGGTGGACCTCAAGAACCCCGCAACGACAGTGGCGTTGCTCAAGATCAACGCGATTGTCGGCGTGCAGGCGGTGATCGACAGCGCGAATCACATTACGAAGCTCGGCATTACGTGCGCACTGTGTCACTCCACGGTCGACAACGCCATCATGCCTGGCATCGGGCATCGACAGGACGGATGGCCAAACCGAGACCTCAATGTTGGCGCGATCATCGCGTTGTCACCGGCGCTGTCCGCGAGCAAAAAGGCGGTGTACAACTCGTGGGGGCCGGGCATGTATGACCCGCGTTACAACATCGACGGCAAGAGTACGCCGCTGGTGCTCCCGCCCGCGTACGGCTTGGCCAACGTGACGAATGAGACGTACACAGCCGAAGGACCGATCTCGTATTGGAACGCCTATGTGGCCGTGACGCAGATGCACGGGCGTGGCAACTTCGCCGATGCGTCACTCGGCATCGACATCAAGCAAACGCCCGACCTGGTGACGCCAAAACTTTCGGCGTTGCGCGCGTATCAGCACAGCCTGACCGCGCCACCGCCCCCTCCGGGCAGCGTGGACATGGTGATGGCTGAGCGTGGACACGTACTCTTCGACACACACTGCGTGGCTTGTCACGTGGGAACGACCGGCACGGACAACAACACTGGCGTACTGCATGCGCCACGGGAGACGGGGATGGATGGTGCCTACGCATCCCGAACCAAAAACAAGATGTACCGCACGACACCGCTGCGCGGACTGTGGCAGCACGCGCCATACTTCCACGATGGCCGCGCCAAGACGCTGGCGGACGTCGTCGCGCACTACAACGACGTGAAGCAGATGCAGATGACGCCTGCGCAGCGTCGCGATCTGGTGGAGTATCTGAAAGCGCAATAACCAAGATCTCACGTCATTAATGGGAGGGGCCATGACCGACACTTTGATAGCCAGCGCTTACAACCTCGATTCGTGCGGCACGGCGCTATTGCCCGAATTGGTTCGTCCGCATCGCGCATCGGCCCTACGACTGACGCGCCAGCCAGCGATCGACGAACGCATTCACCGTGTACGCGTCGACGTCACCATGACGCACAAGGAGCCCAACCACACGCTGGCGATGTCCCCGCGCGTGCAGTGTGCGACTCGACAAAAGGTGTCCAAGCACAATGTTCCATGTACCGAGGAACGCGGACCATTGACCGGACAGCAATGCCCATCGGCGTTGTGCTGCGGTTCGCGTGCCGTCTCCTGCAATGGCATGGTGCGGTTCGTCTCGAGCAATCATGCGCTCGCCACGTGGCACCCGTCCGAAATGTGCTAGCAACATGGGCGGTACCGAGTTGGCAAGTGAGAGAGTAACGCGCTTCGGAACGACGCACCAATCAATTATGCGCATCGCGCCTGCTCGAGTGTATCTGCCGGGTGGCGAGTCTTGCGCTATCTCTCAAGAGACATCACTGACGTCATGCCGCACAATCGCTCGAAAGTGCTATAGATGCGCGCGCGCCACGCGCATAGCCTGCAGTCAGAGCGTATTACCATCACTCTTTGGCGAGGATCGAACGATGTCGACAACAGCACAAGAAGCTGTGGCAAGCTACGTCACCGACATGATTGCGCTGGAGCATCATCTGGTGAAAGCGATCGGCGGTCAGATCTCCGACCTGCAGGATGAACCGCACTTCGCCGATGCGCTTCGCAAAATTCACACCACGTCAGAACGGCACATTGGTTTGCTCGAGGAGCTGGCCACGCGCCGCGCGATGGGCGCACAGGGCGTCGCCGAGACCGTCAAGAAGGCCGCGTCGGTGGTGCTGGGAATGGGCGCAGCGGCGGTTGACTTTGTGCGGTCGGAAAAGCTGCCGAAGAACGTACGCGACGATTACGCGGCCGTTTCGCTCGCCTGCATGGGCTACGTCATGCTGCAGACCACCGCGATGGCGCTCGGTGACGACGAAGTGGCGAAACTCGCCCAAGAGTGCCTGACGCGGCACGCAGAATGCGTGATGACGCTCAATCGCCTTGCGCCGGAGGCGGTGATAGAGTTTCTGCAGAGCGAAGGGTTGCCAGCGCGCGCAAACGTGCTGCCGCAGATTCTGGAGAATATTCAAAGCGCGTGGGCTTCCGATGCACGCGCTGAGCCAGTCCATCACTGAACAGGCGCCAACGTTGCGTCGGTCGCTTCGCCGAACGCTGCCGTGATGCGCGCTACGGCAGCGTCGCGCTCGTTGCCGCGCAGACCGTTGTCAATATTTTCTGCATCTCGGCGAAGTCGGCGGGCTTGACCAGATGATAATCAAACCCGGCGTCCTGCGAAGACTGCCGGTCTGACTCTTGTCCATAGCCGGTCAATGCGATCAGCACGATGTGCTTGAGCAACGCGTGCTCGCGAATATGCGTCGCGACCTCGTGGCCGGTGAGTCCCGGGAGGCCGATGTCGAGGAGCATGACGTCCGGCCGCAACGCAAGCGCCGCTTGCAGTGCACTCGGCCCGTCGTATGCAACGTGCATTTCATGCCCGGCCATTTCGAGCAGCATCGCCAGACTCTGCGCCGAGTCCACGTTGTCATCGACCACGAGGACCCGGCAGCCTCTGGCGGACGGCAGGGCTGGCTCGATCGGCGCCGGCAGCGTTGGTGGCACCAAAGTTGGCATGACTGGCAGGCGCACCACAAACTCGCTGCCGTGCCCGGGAGCGCTGGTCACCTCGACTGTTCCGCCGTGCAGTTCGACCAACCGTTGTACCAGGCACAGGCCAATGCCCAACCCGCCTTGCGCGCGGTCGAGGGAACGCTCCGCCTGGGTGAACAGCTCAAAGACATGCGGCAGGAATTCGGCGGAGATGCCGACGCCGGTATCGCGCACCCTCAACACCGCCTCATCGCCCGTCTGCTCGGCCGTGAGCCAGATGTGACCGCCTTCGTCGGTGTACTTGGCAGCGTTGGTGAGCAGGTTGACGACCACTTGCTCGAGTCGAGCGGCGTCGGCATGCACCCAGATGGGTTGCGGCGGCACCGACACGGTCAGTGTATGTCGACGCTGTGTGACAAGCGGCTGAGATGTTTCGACCGCGCGCTCCACGACGCCGCTGATGGCGATCCGTTTCTGGCGAAGCTGTACCCGGCCCGTCGTGATGCGCGAGACCTCAAGCAGCTCATCAACGAGATGGTTCAGCTGCCCCACCTGGCGTTCGATGATTGTGCGGGCCCGTTGCTGCAGCGGGCCTTCGTTTGGCTGCAGACGCAGCAGGTGCAGGGCGTTGGCGATGGGGGCCAGTGGGTTACGTAATTCATGACTGAGCATCGCGAGGAACTCGTCCTTGCGGCGGTCCAGGTCGGCCATCGCCTGCGCCGACGCGCGCAATGCTTCCTCCCCACGCTTGCGCTCCGTAATGTCGGCAACCGTGCCGTCGAAGCTCAGCAGTCGTCCCGTCGGTTCATTTCCGAAGTTTGCGCGCCCCTTGGCTAGCACCCAGTGGAGCGACCCATCCGCATGCACCACGCGGCATTCGGCTTCGTATGGCATCGGGTCGTCGAGCCGGATAGCTGCCGCCACCTTGGCACGGACGGTGTCGCGGTCATCCGGATGGATAATGCTGAAGGCCTGCTCGTAGGAAAAGTCGAGCGACGTGATGCCGAGGATGGCGCGCAACCGCGCGTCCGTGGACACTGCGTTGGTGAAGGGGTCAACGTTCCAGATCCCCAGCTCGGACGAATCGAGCGCGAGGCTCAATTGCGCTTCGCTTACGCGGAGTGCCCGGTCGGCCCGCGCGCGTTCCACCAAGGGCCAGACGCGCGCCACCACATCGGCCATGATGTACAGTTCGTGGGTCGACCATGTACGCGGCGACTCTTCAGTCACGACGAGACACACTGTCCAGTTCGCGCCGCGGCGAAAAGGCTGCACGGCGTAGGAAGGAGCGCCCACCGCATGATGACTGCCGCTGGTCGCCTGGGTCAGCGGGCTCGTGGACACATCGTCGATGATCAGATCGCCACTGGCAAACTGACGCCACCACGCAAGGCCGCCAGCGTCGGAGAGGCTGACTTCGCCTTCGATGCTGGGCGCGTCATCGCGCACCCAATTGTGGCTGACCAAGAGCCGGTTCTCTGTGGCCAGGCATTCCACGAAATAGCAGCGATGACCGTTGAGGTGGCGGCCCACGGCCTCGACGGCGATTGCAACAATCTCCGCTTCCTCGGTGGCGCCGGCCAGATCCCGCGAGAGGTTGGAGAGCATTTCGGCGTGTCGCTCGGCCTGCTTGCGGTCCGTGATGTTGCGGAACAGCACGGCAACCTCACGGCTCTCATGTCCGCCGATGCGAAAGGCATAGATGTCGAACCATCGGTTCATCCCTTTCACTTCGTTGGCAACACGAATCGGTTCACCTGTCAGTGCGACCGTGCCGTAGACGTCATACCAATACTGTTCAAGATCAGGAACGAATTCGCGTATCCGTTTGCCCAGCGCGCCGTGCATGCCGGTCAGTTTCTCGAATGACGGGTTAATTTCCAGATAGCGGTAATCAACCGGTTTTCCGTCTTCGTTGAAAATCATCTCAATTGTGCAATAGCCTTCGTCCATCGAATTGAACAAACCGCGATAGCGCGCTTCGCTTTCGCGCACTTGAACGTTGAGCGCGTCCGCAATCCGCTCGGATTGAACTGCGTCTTCCATGAGATTCAGTGCGGCGCGGCGGGCATTCTGCGTTTCCAGGGCATGTTCAGCCAGCACGCCGACGCGCCGCAAATCTTCTGTGTAAGTGTGCGCGGTGGCGATTCCTGTGGAAATATGTTGCGCGACCAGCTCGATGAAGCTGCGGTAATTGTCATCGAGCGTGAGACGTGCACTGACACCGAAAATCAGGAAGCCGGTGAGAGGTTCCGCGCCCTGCATGCCCAGCGGCACGATCACTGCATGGTTCGGGCGATCCGACCACGGACCCGGTGGCAACTCGTCGCCGAAGCGGTCCGCCAAATCCTCGACCGTCTGCATGGTGTTCGTGCGTGCCATCACGCCCACCGGCCACGTGAGTCGCCCGGTCGCTTCCTGCTCCAGTTCGATGATCCATGGGCTGGCCAGACCACCCATGGCGACGCCCGCGGCCCCGGCAAGTTGCGCGTGCTTGTGGTCGGAGGCTATCAGGTACAGCAACGCGAAGGGAACGTCCTTGGCGTGCGCTGCGAGGGACTGGGCCGCCCCTTGGCATACTGCCTCGGCGCGCTTCAACTCGATTAATCCCGCCGCCAGGTCGTGGAGCACCACCTTGCGCCGCTCGCCGATAACCCTTTCCGTGATTTCGTGGACCGTTGCCAGTACGCCCCCGATGCTTCGTGGCACGCTCTCGTCGGGCACCGGGCTGTAGGCAATCGTGAAGTGCGTCTCCTCGATGAAGCCGTGGCGGTTGATTTCCAGCTGGATGTCATCCATCCAGGTTGCGTGTCCACCCCGAAACGGCGTGTCAATCAGAGGTTTCAGCACGGGCCAAATCTCTGACCAACATTCGCTGGCGGACAGGCCGAGCGCCTGGACCGGATGCTTGGCACCCAAAATCGGACGATAGGCGTCGTTGTAAAAGCTGATGTAGCGAGGGCCCCACCAGAGCAGCATGGGAAGGCGGTTGGCCAGCAGGATGCTCAACATGGACTGCAGTGCGGGAGACCATGAGGCGATGGGCCCGACAGGAGAGGCCGACCAATCGAACCCACGGATCTGCTCGGCCATTTCGCTATCGCCACGCAAAAAGCGCGGAACGGCCGGGTCCGAGCCTCCGTCCACAACACGGGCGGCCATCGGACGGCTCTTCACGATGGGCATTTTTGGCATCGGTCGCCTATGTGTCCTGCTCGAATTCGAGCGGATACCGCGCCGGTTGGCCTATGTGAGCGCAGAGTGCGTTGGCTTCCTTTTTCAGTTCGATCATGCGCAGCTCGCGCCCGACCGCGATCCGATTGAACCGGCCCAATTCCACGGCATGAGCCTGGAGCGCAGCGTGAGTCTGCCGCAATGTTTCCTCTGAATGCCGCCGCGCGGTGATGTCGTTGAAAATAATGGCAACTCTTCGGTGTTCCGGCTCACCAACCCGGCAGGCGTACACATCGAACCAACGGCCATCCATCGCCTTGGCTTCGTTGACAAAACGGATCGGTTCGCCGGTCAGCGCAACGTTCCCGTAAATCTCAATCCAATGATGCTCAATCTCCGGAACGAGTTCGCGCATCCGTTTGCCCAGTGGTTCTCGCAATCCCGTTTGTTTCGTGAACGTGGGATTGACTTCCAAAAACCGGTAGTCAATCGGTTTGTTGTGTTCGTCAAAAATGGATTCGATAATGCAAAACCCCTCGTCAATTGCATCGAACAACGTGTGGTAGCGCTCTTCAGACTCGCGCAAGGCATTCTCGGCGCGCTTGCGCCCAGTGATGTCGTAAAAGCAATTAATTGCCCCGGTGATTTCTCCTCGTTCATTCGTCAGCGGATGGATATTCACGATGACGGTCACCCGCGAGCCGTCGGGCCGCTCGATGAGCACTTCCGTGTCATGCACCGCCGGTATTTTGCCAGCGACCACCTCGGCCATGGGCGTCTGGTCGTGGGGCATGAAACTGCCGTCCGCCCGGAAGAGTTTGTGCGAGCCGCAGAACCGTTCGTCGGTATCCCCTATGGCTGGCGTGCGTCCCCACATTTCGGCAGCATGGTTGTTGAAGTGTTGAATCACGCCCGACGTATCAATGGAATAGACGGCCACGGGGCCCAACTCGAACAACGTGCGATAGCGCGCTTCAGATTCGCGCATCGCTGCCTCGGCCTGCTTGACCTCGGTGATGTCCGTGCAACTCCCGATGTAGCCGCTGAACTCGTGTGCTGCCGTGTACCGGGGGACGCCGATATCGAGAAACCAGCGGTAGTCGCCATCGTGGCGTTTGAGCCGGTATTCGATCGACAGCGGTGCGCGGGCTTCGAGGGTCGCGGTGAAGGTCTGCAGACAGCGATCACGGTCGGCGGGATGGAGATGGTCGGCCCAGCCGTTGCCCATCTCCTGCTGCATCGAGCGACCGGTGTAGTCGAGCCAGGTCTGGTTGAACCAAGAGCGGAGCCTGTCGGTGCCGCTCAACCAGATGAGCACCGGGGCCGAGTCGGCCATGAGCCGGAAGCGCGCTTCGCTCTGGCGCAAGGCGTCCTCCGCCCGCAGCCGTTCCAGGCGCGTCCAGATGCGCACCGTCAACTCGCGGGCCAGTTCGATTTCGTCCGTCCGCCACGCGGAGGTCTCGGCACGATACAGGCACAGCGCAAACCGCCACTGCCCGTCACGAATGAGTGGCACGCAGATGAACGAGGCGATGTTGAGCGCTGCGAATTTCTCTGGAGTCGTGCGCGCATCGGCCGCCGTATCGCGCACCACGATAATTTCTCCCGCCCTCGCGAGGCGCAGAAATTCCGCCTCTACGAAATCCGCCAGACGATGGACCCCAACCAGGCTTGGCACATCTGGCCGATGCCAGTCGTGGTTGATCACCACCTGCGCCGCCGTTTCATCAATTTCGACAAAGGCGCAGAGCGACAGGTCGAGATGCGCGCCGATGTTCGGGCCGACCGTCTCCATCATCTCGTCAATGCCCGTACAGCGCACGAGGTCATGACTGATTGCGGCCAGAAATTCCGCATTCAATTCCGCCTGCCGTCGGTCCGTCACGTCGCGCGAAACGGCGAGCAACCGAGCGGGTTGTCCGTGCGCATCCAAAATCGGCGAAATCATCACGTCCCACCACTTGGCTTCACCGCGCAGCGTGCGAAAAAAGCCGACGAAGTTCCCATGCCCGCCTGCCCGCGCCGCAGCGACTGCCGCCCGCGCCGCCATGCGATCAGCGTCGTCGCTCCAGAACTCAATCCACGATGTGTTCAAGAACGGCTGGATGTCCTCGATCCCCAGCAATGCCTGCCCGCTCCGCATGGACAGCAAGTTCCCAGCGAGGTCGAGTACCTTGATGCAGTCGCGACTGCTTTCCACAATGCTGCGGTTGAACGCTTCGCTCTCGCGCAGGGTGTGTTCCGCAACCAGCCGTTCTGTCACGTCGCGCGTGAAACAGCGGGTGTGGACGACTTGTCCATTCTCGACGAGCGTATTGGAATTGATCGCGACAAAACGGATGGATCCGTCTTTGCAACGCATACGTGCCGCGTGGTCGACCAAGGTTTCGCCGCCGGTCAAGCGGACGAGTATATCCTCGATCACTGGCCGGTCGACGTGGAACTCCGCGATATGATGGCCGACATATTCTTCGCGCGAGTAGCCGAGCAGGTCGAATTCGGTTTTATTGGCCCAGAGGATGATGCCGTCCGGACTGACCCAGTGCAGTCCCATGGCTGCGTTTTCGACGAAGTCGCGGAGGTGGCGTTCGCTGCGGCGCACGGCGTCGTCCGCCTGCTGGCGCTCGCGCGCTTCGTGCTCGCGCACACGGTCGTTGACCGGATCGATCGCGTTGCGAGACTGCAGCGTATCCTCCATCCCTGGTCTGTGCTGGACGCGGTGATGCGTAGTGTACTCGATGACCAACCACGGCGGAATCGGAACTTAGGAGCCGCGCAGGCTCATTCGCAGGCCGAGGTGGAACGCTTCGCGCGTCGTGGCGACTCCGCCGCGTCGTGACCGTGCACCATGGCGGATAACTACCCTTGGGCGAACCGCGCGCCGAGCGACCGCGATCCATTTTCCGCCACGCGCGTCCCCTCGTGGGGCGCGTGCACTACGAGCGGCTGCGGGTGAGTGCGCGACCCGCAACAAAGCCGAGCGTGAGGGCCGCGATGAGCGTCACACCCGGATACCGTTTGCCGAACGCGGTGGCTTCGTTCATCAGCTCGCGCGGATCAAGGTCTCGGAGCTGGTCGGCCTTGTCAGACATGGCCGATGTCGCACGGTGCGCGGCGGATCGTACGCGCTTTTTGAGACGGTGGCTCTGATCGGCTACGACGTCGCTGGCGTCGTCGATGGTATCGCTGACCGCGTCCGTCGCGTCGGAGACAAATTCCTCGGTACGCTCGAAGGCTTTACTCGCAAAATCGTTGTGGCGCATTGACTCTCCGCGAAAATTATAGAGTCCAGTCGATGGTCTTTTGTACCCGTATGGTGCGCCCCTACAGCGACCAGCACCATTCGCCCGGAAGGCGATTGCCGCGTGCCTGTCCCGAGAGAGGCCCGTCTACCTCGTGTGAGTGGTAGACCGTGGGGGTGGGTGGCGGAGACATGGTGGTCGCCGCAACGATCATTGCGCGTCTCTCCGAGTGGCTACGGAAAGATACTCGGGGAGAGCGAGCAGGCGATGCCCGGTACGCTGTGCTGCAGACGCTCGACAGTCGCCGCGGAGACGGATCACGACAGAATCACTCGCTGCGCACCAAGCCCCGTTTCATGGCGACACTGACCGCCTGGGTTCGGTCGCGCACTTCCAGTTTGCGCAGAATCGCTTTCACATGCGCCTTGACCGTACCCTCGCTGATGTAGAGCGTATGGCCGATCTCCACGTTCGACATGCCCTTCGCCACACAGCGCAGCACATCGAGCTGCCGAGCCGTCAGTTCGTCCTGCGTCACGTGCTGCGCCAACTTGGCTGCGATCGCGGGTGAGATGCAGTATCGTCCGGCAAACACCTCCCCAATCGTGTGCACCAACACGTCGAACTGCACATCTTTGAGTAGATAGCTGGCAGCACCGGCCCGCAAACCTCGAAAGATTTCCTCGTCCGTGTCGTAGGTCGTCAGCAGAATCACCCGCACCGTTGGGTCGAGTTCACGCATCCGCTTCGTGAGCTCGATGCCGTCCATCGGCGTCATCCGCAGGTCAACGAGACTCACGTCGGGGGCATGCTCGGCGAACAATTGGAGGGCCTCTTCACCACCGGCCGCCTGCGCAACCACATCGATGCGCTCATCCCGGTCGAGCAACGCGGCCAGACCCTCGCGCAAAAGGCTGTGGTCGTCCACAAGCAGCACGCGCACCCGCGGCGTGGTCAGTTCAGGGGTGAGCGATGCTGACAAGGGCGGTGTCAGCGGAGCGAATGCGTGGTGACGGAGTACGGTCATTGATCAACCCAGGGGAAGCAGACTCGCGGTGCTCTGGCGGCGCGCCGTGTCCCCAAACCTATCCGTCACCACCGGAGCCGGATATCCCGCGTTCGATGGAGTTTCGGACTCACCCTCGAGACCGCTTACGGCGTTCGTGCCTCGCCCTGCGCTACGGCGTGGTGCACAACGCCACCACCGCGCGACTTCGCGTGATAGCACGCCGCATCAGCAGCGCGCATCACCGTGGACAGATCGTCCGGAGTGGACGAAATGTCGAGCAATCCAATACTGACACCGACCGACAGCGTGGTCTCCATCCACGCGCAGCGCCAGCCTTCGACTTCGAGGCGAATACCATCCGCAATGCGGTCGGCGTCGCGCGGTGCGCAGTCGATGAGCAAGACACCAAACTCATCACCGCCGAGCCGGCCCAGTGTGTCACTGGCGCGCAGTTGACGCGTGATCACTGGCCCCAGGCCACGCAACACCGTGTCACCGGCTTCATGCCCGTGGAGATCGTTGACGAGCTTGAAGCGATCGAGATCCAGGTACAGCAACGCGTGTGAGGTATGCGACACCGACGGTCGCGCGATGAGCTGCGACAGCCGTCTTTCAAACTCCTGGCGATTGGCGAGTCCGGTGAGCGCGTCGTGCGCTGCGTCGAATGAGAGACGCCGCCCCACGCGACGCTGCTCGCTCTCATCTTGCACCACCAGTACCACCCCAACCGTCTCGCCATCACGATCGCGAATGGGCGCCGCAGAATCCCCGATGGGTATTTCGCATCCGTCACGTCGCATCAGCAGGGCGCCTGCCTCGAGGTCAACCGATCGCCTTTCGCGCAAGCAGCGCTCCGCCATACAGGCAATGGGTTCTCGCGTACGCTCGTCCACCAACATCATCACGTCGCACACCGGCCGTCCAAGGGCCTCGGCCGCCTTCCATCCCGTGAGTCGCTCAGCGACCGGGTTGAGGTACGTAATGCGCGTACTGAGATCAGTGGTGACGACGGCGTCGGCAATTGACGCCAGAACGTCTGTCGCGCGTTGCTCACGCGCGAAGCGCAATGCGCTGTTGAGCGGCGCATAGGTGCGCGCGGGCTCGGTGTGCACGTACGGCCGTTCACCAAACGGCATGCCCATGGGCCAACGATGCGTACCAAGCGCTCGCATGTGCCACTCACCGTGGTTGTGGAGTCGTAATGCTTATCAGGCATTGTGAATCTGGAGCGTAGCGCAGCAGGCGTGAGTCCGCTATCGCTCAAAAGGGGGAGCGCGGTGCCACCCCTGTGGTAATCAACATTGGAGACTGGTGTGTGTAGAAATCGAGACGGTTGCGCTCCGCTGGCTACCCACGCTTCGCCATCCGGATGGTCTGCACAGTTGCGTTGATGTGATCACTTCGTGCCTGCGCGCGGCACCCCCTCAACGGCTGACGACCGTGATCGAAGGGCGATGGCCGTCGTTAACGCGTACGGACTTCCGCCCGATACGTCGCACCAAGGCGGCTCAGGTACCCTGGCGAGCCAATCACCAAGTCACGCAATGCGACTTCGTGCTCCGTCAGTCCCGGGGTGCAGCGGGGCCGGAGTGCGATTCTGACGTCTGGGCATGCCGCTGATGATGCCGTCGAACTCCCGCAGCGAATCGCGCATGGCCACGCCGCTGCTCGTAATGTCATACGTGCGGAATTCCCGGCTGTGATTGCTGCCGCGCATCTTCACCACCACGAGCGCCTTGCGCAGTTCGCCTTCAATTTCGACGTACCGTAAGCTGATGATGTCGTCGGTCAGAAACGACACCTGATATCCGGTGAGCTGAAAACCAGCACCCATTTGCTGGTCGACGACTTCGACGGTCGAATACATCGTCACGCCAAGCCCGGTGAGCGCCCCGATGAGCCGATAGAGCGACTCCCGAAAGTCTTCGCGAAAGGGCGGGGCGAGCGCCATCTCAAAGCCGGAAATGGAATCGATGACGACGCGAGTGGCACCGATCGCGAGCACCGCGTTGCGGATTTCGTCCAGCGTCTCATCCACCGATAAATCGAGTGGGCGCAGGTAAATAATGCGCACCGCCCCGTCGCGCACGGCCTGCTGCAGATCGACGCCAATGTTCTGACCGCGCTCGAGATACGCATCGGGGTGTTCCTCAAAGATCGCGATCACTGCCGTCTCCCCCGCGTCGAGCCCCGCCGCAACAAATCTCATGGCGAAGGTGGTCTTCCCAGTGCCGGTCGGCCCCGCCAGCACCAGGGAATCCCCCGACGGAATCCCCCCGCCCATCATCGCGTCGAGGCCAACAACACCGGTCGCCAGGCGCGCATTCCGGCGCGGCGTCACATCGTCCGGACGCTCGGGCGCCCGTGGAAACACCTGCACGCCCGCCGACGTGATGCGCACGGTGTGCAAGCCCGACATCGAAGCCACGCCGCGCGCCTTGACCACCTGCAGGCGTCGCACGACGGAGTTCCGATGCACTTCCTGCGACAGCCACAGAATGCCATCGGCCACCGTGAAGACCGGATTCTCCAACTGTTGTTCCACATACTCACCAATGAGAAACGAGGTGATCTCCCAAGTGGTGAGATGGAGCACCAGCCGCTGCATGAAACGTTCGAATTCACCCACCGGCGCGTCGGCCCGCGCCACGTGTGTCAGCGCACGAAACGAATCCACCACCAGAATGCGTGGATGCAGCCGATCCACCTCCTCAATAATCCGTGTCAGCACGTTGCTTAGATCACCTGTGAGCGCTTCCTCGGCCAGATTGAGGAAATGCACCTCGGTTCCCACGCGCTGCTGGTCGAAGAAATCAAATCGCTGCTGATAGCGGAGCATCTTGAGCGACGTTTCACCCAGGAGGGTAATGAACAGTCCTGGACGTTCCTCGGTCGCATTCGCAAACATGAGCTGCATGGCGAGCGTCGTCTTCCCCGAACCGGGTCCGCCGGCGATCAGGTTGAGCGAGTAAGTGGGCAGCCCACCACCAAGGATCACGTTCAGTCCGGGCACGCCCGTATCGAGCACATCGAACGGTTCGCTGTCGCGACCTGTTACTGCAATGTCGTTTAGCATGTCACGCACCAGACCCGACGTCGCGAGCGCTCTGCACCGCAGTGCCGCCGACGGGCGACATCTTGATCCGATCCACCAGGCGTACGGCCAATTCTGCTCCGACGATACGACCAAGCGCGTCGATGAGCGCGACCACTAAGCCGACGGTCACCGCCTCCACTTCACGCTCGGCTGCCTCTACTTCGGCGGCACTCACCGGCGCGGTGATCGGATCTTCGCCGCCGAGAAACGCCAAACCGCCAAGGGCCGGATGCGTGCGCTCCACATCGCCAATGGCACGGTCGAGGAGCGCGCGATAGCCCTCCGCGCCAACCCACGGCAGCAGTCCCCCGCGCACCTCGCTGAAGGTGTGCCCAACAGCGGCGGCAATGTCGACCGGTCCACTGCCATGTTGCCTGGCGTGACGCCAGAGACGCTGCGCCACCTCACGTGCTTGCACCGCGTGTGCCATTAGACTCGCGTACCCTACGGGGCTCATGTACGTGACCCGTGTGTCGAGATCGGTGGTGACGATCGCGCCGGCGATCGAATGGAGGACGGCTTCCGCTTGCGCATCGCGGTCCATCAACGGCGGGCGACTATCGCAATGCGAATCCGTAGCCTAACGCGGGGCGCGTGACGCAGCTATCGCCCGAAAGCATGAGTGCCGGTGTCGCTGCTAGCGCGGCGTCTTGTGGAAATAGTTGGAGATTTGCAAGCGCGTGTGCAGCGTCAGCTTCTCCATGACATTGCGCACGTGACTTTTCACGGTGTGTGTCGCAATGCCGAGCCGCTCAGCAATCTCCTTGTTGCTCAATCCCTCGCCTATCAGGTCAATCACTTCACGCTCACGCTTCGTCAGCCGCACGTACTCGATCACCTCATGCGTGCCCCGCCGGGCGGCCTCCTGCACAATCTGCGCAAAGAGCGAGTCGGTCATGCGGTGCGGCAACACATGCTGTCCCGCGGCCACCGCACGAATCGTCGCCACGAACTCGTCGAATGTCGCATCCTTGAGCACGAAGCCGGCGACACCGGCGTTGACGAACTCCATGATCTCTTCGTTCACCGGCAGCACGTCCATGACGATGACTTTCACCGACGGCAACAGCTTCGCCAGCATGGCGGCCGCGTGCAGACTGTCCTGATCACGCAGCCCAGCGTCGAGCAATACGATGTTGGGTGGACGGGCCTCCGAGGGCAGGTGATCCGCGATGGGTGTCGGAATCACTCGCATATCGGGCAGGCGGTCCAGCATGGCCGCGATCGCTTCGCGCACCAGACGATTGTCATCGACGATCGAGACTAATATCTCATCGCTGGGCATCACGACGTCTCCCGAGGTCACTGAGTCGAGGCACTCCGATTCTACAGCCACGGTGCGCACCGCCGCAACCCTCCGTTGCCTCTCCGTGATACGGGGGGTAGCGGGCGCGCCGTGGTTCGAGTGGCCGTCGAGGCGTGCCGGTCCGACCGCGATGGCGCGTCGACGATGTGCATGGACTGCTGCACAAGCGATTCATGCAGGAACTTTCGCGCCATGCTACGCCACTATCGTCCGTAGGGAGTATGCGCCGATAGTCCGAAAGACCGAGGCGCGTGTTGAGCAGACCGACGTCACCCGAAGTGGGGATATCATCCGCGACGCGCCGTTTCTATGCTCCGTGCACGGCGCAGCATGTTCGCACGCGGTTGGCAGTGTTGATGCAGTGTTGATGTGGAACGTGCGCGAGACCGTGTTGTGATGTCCCCACCGACGCACGTGAGATGTCTCTACTAACGCAGGTGAGATCCACTGCGCACGCACAGCGGGGCGTCCTTGCGCCCGTCACGCAACACCGCGATCTGCGAACCGGCGCGTCCTACTGGGCGGGTTCGCGTGACTTGGTCGTCCCAACGTGGGCCCTACACCATGACACGTCCGTTGACGTGGCGGTGGTCGGTGCGGGCATCAGCGGCGCGTTGATGGCGTACGCCTTACTGGTTCGTGGGCATCGGGTCACCGTCTTCGATCGACGGCCGCCGCTCCAGGGTAGTACCATGGCCAGCACCGCACTCTTGCAGTTTGAGCTTGATGTCCCGTTGACCATCCTCGCGCAACGTATTGGGCGACACGAGGCAGAACGGGCCTGGCGACGATCGGTGTCGGCCGTGCAGGCGCTCAGAGCCATCGTGCGGCGGGAGCGCATTCGCTGCGCGTTTCGCCAACGCGCGAGCCTCTACCTCGCTGGTGACCAATACGGACCGGACGCGCTGCGCGCAGAAGCGGACGCCCGAAACGACGCCCGGATTCCAGGGAAGTTTCTCGAACGCGATGCTCTCGCCGATCGGTTTCATCTCAAACGCGACGGCGCGATTGAGAGCAACGGCTGCGCGGCCGCCGACCCGGCCAAACTGACGGCAGCACTGCTGCGACGCTGTATTGCGCGCGGTGCACGCATCTACTCACCGGCCGATGTCGGCGACATTGAAACGCACGGCGACGGTGTCAACCTTGCGCTGTCGCACGGGCCGGTCGTACACGCGCGCCACGCGGTATTCTGCACCGGCTACGAACTGCTCACCGCGACACCGCTCGCCGGTCACCACGTGAAATCCACATGGGCGATCGCCACCGAACCGGTCGCCGATCTTCCCGCATGGCTGTCAAAAACGCTGGTCTGGGAGGCGTCCGACCCCTACCTCTACCTGCGTACCACACCAGATGGGCGAATCATCGCGGGCGGTGAAGACGAGGCGTCCAGCACCCGTCACACCGATCGCGAGCTGTTGTACACCAAGGCGGCGTCGATTCAGCGCAAGGTGGCGCAGCTGTTGCCCGGTCTCGCCCTGACGATTTCGCATCGATGGGCAGGAGCGTTTGGCGAGTCACCCACCGGCCTGCCCATCATCGATGCGGTGCGCGGGCTCCCACACTGCTACAGCGTGACGGGATTCGGCGGCAACGGGATCACCCACAGCGTCATTGCGGCCCAAGTGATTGCGGCGGCGCTGTCGGGCGTGGTCGACAAAGACGCCGATCTCTTTCGCGCCCCGCGCGCGGATGCTCCGCACGCGCGATCCTAGGGTCATCGCCGCGACTCGATTCCACCCTAACGCTGATCGTAAACCACAACGCTGTTGAGCACGACGCGACTGTCCGGCGTGACCGAGATGATCGTCAGCGACCGGCCGTTCATCGATCGCACGGCGCGATAGGCGAACACGGCGCGTCCCTGATAGGTGAACGTCGCATCCGCGATCGATGCGTTGACCTTGGTCAGCCGGACCTGGTCGACATCCGGGATGCCTCGCGTCGGACCGGCCGGGCCATCATACGCCGCGGAGAATCCGCCGACCATGCGTCGCCCGCCCGCGCGGACGCTGTCAATGCGACAATCGACCACGGATCCGTGTTGCACGCAGTCAAACGTTTCTCGCTGCCGCGCTTCGGCGCCGCCCCCATAGTGCGTCCTCGCGACGTTCAGAATCCATCGGCCGGACAGAGGGTCGTTTGCAGGTTGCAGCTTGCTCCTTGGCGATGCGAGGCACAGGCACAGGGCAGCGCCTCGCGTGCTGCGGCGCTGTCTCGCAAGAAAGACGGTGAACGATGTCCCCAGGTACAATGTCACGGCACACCCTCGAGTGATGGCATGGCCTCGACGGCACGCGATGCATGCGCGTCGTCGCCGGATGCGCGCATCTGTTCGACGTAGGCGGCAAAGTCAATCTGCCCGTTCCGAATATTCCTGCAAGGTCGACAATTCAGCGAGGCGCCGATCAACGTCAGGGCAAGATCACGACCACCAAGCAGAGCAGCATGAGCGCCGCGAGCGATGTGCGTTGCTGTAGGGCCGGTGACTTCATTCGGTAACGGACCCAGACGGCAGTCGCGCAAGCAACGCAACAGCCACGACCGCGAGGCCGTATCGCTCAAAGGTATCGGGTCCGCGTGCACCCAATGGGCGATAGCATCGAGTTTATGTTGGCGCAATGATTGACGCTGTGCTGTTTGGCAGCACCCCGCGTGACACTCTTGTATCGTTGATCCGTCATTGAGGAGATATTCATGAACAGGCGGCTGCGTGCGATCTTGGGCTCGCGACTCCTGGTCGCATTCGTGGTTGTTGGAAGTATCGCGGCCTTCACAGTTGTCTACGCGTCGGAACATCAGCAGAGTGCACGAACGGCACCGTGACTCGGCGTCACCCAATGCGCCACCGGACGACTAGTTTCCATTATGAACACCATCGCCAACGTGGTCGTTGGGTTTGTTGCGGTGCTGCACGTATACATCCTCGTCGTGGAGATGTCTCTCTGGGACAAGCCTGCAGGCCTGCGCGCGTTTGGACTCACGCCCGTCGCGGCGGCCGCCAGTAAAGTGCTCGCCGCCAATCAAGGGCTCTACAATGGATTCCTCGCCGCGGGCCTCTTCTGGGGGCTGAGCCTCGGCGACAAAGGAGTGAGCGTCCGTCGCGTCACCGGATCGTCCAGTGAGTCACCGGTCGTGTGAGAAATTCTTCGACGGTGATGCCGTCGCCACCAACCAGTAACGCACGCTCGGTCGCAAAGGCCGCGCGAAATGCAGCCGTTCCCGCATGCTCGCGCGGCGCTCGGCCGCTCTTCACTTCGATAGCGACCACCCGTCTGCCATGTCGTGCAACGAAATCCACTTCGTGGTTGCCGTCACGCCAGTAGAACAGCGCGATAGTGCCCGCAGTGGTCGCGTTCAGCAGGTGCGTGCCAACGGCGGATCCTACCAGTCGACCCCAGTGTTCGCGATTGGCGCGTGCTTCAGCAAACGAGAGTCCGGCCATCGCCGAGATCAGCGCGGTGTTGTACACCTGCAGCTTGGGGCTTGAACCGCGCTGCCGTGTAACGTCGCCAACAAACTTTGGTAGACCGCCCACGAGACCGGCGCCGGACAGCAGGTCGAGATAGTGCGCGAGTGTGGTCGCGTTGCCGGCGTCCTGCAGCTGTCCAAGCATTTTGGTATACGACAGCATTTGTCCCGAGTACCGACAGGCGAGCTCGAAGAGACGACGCAACAGCGCGGGCTTATCTACGCGCGTGAGCAACAGCACGTCACGCGAGACGGACGTTTCGATGAGCGCGTCCAACACATAGCGCGTCCAGCGTGCCTCATCGGCAATGAGAGGAGCTGCCCCCGGATAGCCACCGAAATAGATGTACTGCTCGACGCTCCACCCGAACGCATCGCGCATCTCCGAGAAGCTCCAGTGTGGGCAATGCAACACCTCGAATCGACCGGCAAGACTCTCGGTGAGGCCCTGCGCCACGAGCAACGGCGCCGAACCGAGCAGCACCACTTTGAGCGGCCGTCCAGCGCGCGTGTCTTCGTCCCACAGCCGCTTTACCGTTTCCGACCAGCCGGGAATTTTCTGGATTTCGTCGAGCACCAGCACGGCGCTCTTGCGATTGGCGGATGGCACAGTGAGGCGGCCGGCCTCCCACTGGGTTTCGATCCAGTCGTGGCCACGGAGCGTGGGTTCATCCGCACTCGCATACCGTGTCGGTATCGAGAGGCCGGCGAGCACCTGTTGGACGGCCGTGGTCTTGCCGACGTGACGAGGGCCCGCCACGACCTGGATGAAGCGGCGGGACTCACGGAGGCGCTTGGAGAGCACACCTACTTGGGAGCGAATGATCGTTTTAGTCTTTTTGCTCGCCATAGTGAGTAAAAGTACTCAATATGGTGAGCAAATCAATCCGCAGGCCTTCCCGACGCCGCTACCCTGTCGGCCGCGCTGCTACGCCGAGCGCCTGGCGGACCGCCGGCGCGACCTTCGTGCCATACAGTTCGATACTCCGCAGCACCTTGTCGTGCGGCGTGGCACCGACCGTGAACTGCATCATCGTCCGCTGATGGCCGAACAGCGAATGTTCGTAGAGAATCTTGTCGACGATCTCCTGCGGGCTGCCGAGCATCATCGCACCGTGTGGTGAGCGCTCGAAATCGAACTGGGCGCGTGTTGGTGGTGGCCAGCCACGTTCCTTGCCGATGCGCCCCATCGCGTCGAAATACGGTGGCATCGCGACGGCGATCGCCTCGTCTATGGTGTCCGCGATGAATCCGTGGGAGTTGATGCTCACCGGTACGGTGCGTGGATCATGTCCGGCGCGTTCAAGTGCCTGCCGAAACAGTTCAACGAACGGCACGAAGCGCGCCGGTTCACCGCCAATAATGGCCAGGGCCATGGGCAGTCCGAGCCCGCCCGCGCGCATGGCCGACGCTGGCGTTCCTCCAACGCCGATCCACACCGGCAGGAGCGCTTGCAATGGCCGCGGAAAAACGCCGAGGTCATTGATGGACGCGCGTAGCGTGCCCTTCCAGGTGATGCGCTCGGACGTACGGAGTTTGAGCAGCAGCGCGAGTTTTTCTGCGAAGAGCGTGTCGTAGTCATCAAGATCATAGCCAAACAGCGGAAACGACTCGATGAACGATCCACGCCCAACGATGATCTCGGCGCGCCCGCCGGAGATCAAGTCAACGGTGGCGAACTCCTGGAAGACGCGCACCGGATCGTCGGAACTGAGCACCGTCACTGCGCTCGTGAGTCGAATGCGCTTGGTGCGCGCGGCCGCAGCGGCAAGGATCACGGCAGGTGCTGACGCGACAAAGTCCGGGCGGTGGTGTTCCCCGATCCCATAAATGTCGAGCCCCACCTGGTCGGCGAGCTCGATTTCCTCAAGGAGATGCGTTATGCGTTCGGCTGACCGCTGCGCATAGCCGCCGGATGTGTCTGGGTTCGTTTCGACGAACGAGTAGATGCCGAGTTCCATGGCGCGAAATCTAGGGAAGGCGTTCATATTTCGCCGCGCCTCGCTACGCCGCGTCCTCAGCCCCACTTCATGACCACGCTTCCCACGTACACTGATGTCGTCGCTGCTGCGGCGCGTATCGCCGGGCACGCGCACCGCACGCCGGTGATGCGCTCTCGCACACTGAACGAACAGGTGTCGGCCGACGTGTTCTTTAAATGTGAGAACTTGCAGCGCATGGGGGCGTTCAAGTTTCGCGGTGCGTACAATGCGTTGTCTCGGTTCACTGACGCACAACGCGCGGCGGGTGTGATTGCGTTTTCGTCTGGCAACCATGCGCAGGCGATTGCGCTGTCGGCGCAACTGCTGGGCATTCCCGCCGTGATTCTGATGCCCGTTGACGCACCGCAGTCAAAGATCGAGGCGACGCGCGAGTATGGCGGCGAGGTAATCCTCTTTGATCGCTACACACAGGACCGCGAAGCGCTCACACGCACTCTTGCTGTGGAACGTCAGCTCACGGTGATTCCGCCGTACGACCATCCGGATGTCATCGCGGGGCAGGGCACGGCGGCGAAGGAACTGTTCGACGAGGTGGGCCCATTGGACTACCTCTTCGTCTGCACCGGAGGTGGTGGCTTGCTCAGTGGTTCTGCGCTGTCGGCCCATGCCCTCTCGCCCGGGTGCAAAGTGATCGGGGTGGAGCCGGACGCCGGGAACGACGCGCAGCAGTCGTTTCGGAGCGGCGCGATCGTGCGGATTGACACCCCCAAGACGATCGCCGACGGGGCGCAGACGCAGGCGTTGAGTCCCCTCACGTTTGCCATCATCCAGCGCGACGTGCACGACATGATCACGGTGTCAGACCAACAGCTCGTCGACGCCATGCGCTTTTTTGCGGAGCGGATGAAGTTGATGGTCGAGCCAACGGGCAGCCTCAGTTTGGCCGGCGTGGTGCACGGCGGCGTGGCCATACATGGCACGCGGGTTGGCGTGATCGTCAGCGGCGGCAACGTCGACGTGCGCCGATTCGCGGAGCTGGTGGCGACGCACACCTGAACGCGCCGCGCCTGAACGTGCTGCGCCGACAGCCGCCGCCGCGTTAGCCGCTGTGGACGTGTCACCTGCATGTGTCTTGACAGAGACTTTAGTTGTAACTAAAATGAGGCATGTCATTCGCCGATCAGGCCATGCTTGCCGCCATTGCCTCGCCCCGCCGCCGCGAAATCCTGCGGTTGGTGTGGACGGAGGAGCGGAGCGCCGGTGACATTGCCCGTGCCATGCCGGACGTCACCTTCGGCGCAGTGTCGCTGCAGTTGCGAGCGCTCCGCGAGGCTGGGCTGGTGGACGTGCGCGCCCACGAGCGACATCGTTTCTATCGGGCCAAACGCAAAACGCTCGGCGCGGTTGGCGTCATGCTCGAACGCATGTGGACCGATGCCCTGTGGTCACTCAAACTCGCAGCTGAACTTGAAGCCTCGCGCCGCGGACCGCGGCCAATACCACCAACGCCTCAACGCCGACGGAGCGCCAGGTGAACACTCTCCCGCACGAGCTCGAACGCAGCATCGTCATCAACGCGCCCCGCGAGACGGTGTTTGGTTTCTTCACCGATAGTGCGCAGTGGGCCACGTGGTGGGGCGCAGGCTCGACGATTGATCCGCACGTTGGTGGACGCGTCTACATTCGCTATCCGGGCAACGTTGAAGTGTCCGGCGCTGTGGTCGCGATCACTGCCCCAAGCCACCTCACGTTTACCTATGGCTTCGAGTCCGGCACACCGTTTGGACCCGGCGAATCGCAGGTACGCATCCGTCTCGAGCCCGAGGGCAAGAACACTCGACTCACATTGTCACATGCGTTTCCCACGGCGGCGTCGCGCGACGAGCACGTGCAGGGGTGGCGCTATCAGCTCGCGCTCTTTGGCAATGTGGTCACCGATGCGCTGCATGCCAACGCTGCCGACACAGTCGACGCATGGTTTCAGGCATGGGCGGAGCCGGATGTAGAGACGCGCCGGGCCACATTGTCGCGAATCGCCGCCGATGACATCCGGTTTCGCGATCGATACAGTTTGCTCGACGGCATGGAGGATGTATTGCCGCACATCGCCGCCGCGCAAAAATTCATGCCCGGCATTCACATGGAACGTCGCGGCGCTGTGCGTCATTGTCAGGGCACCGTGCTCGCCGATTGGGCGGCCATCGCCAGCGATGGGCGAGAGCTGATGCGCGGTGTCAACGTGTTCGTGCTCGGTGCCGACGGCAGGATTGAGTCAGCCACCGGCCTTGTCTCTCCACCGCCTGGAGTGTGAACGCTACTACGCTACCGCCTTCACCGTGTCGAGGTACGCCGAGAGCGCGTTCACCCAGTGCTGTGACGTGTCCGCATTGCCCTTCCCGGCTTCGAGTTCGATCGCCGCGCCAATATCGGTGATGGCCTGAAATCCATAGCTGGCGCCGGTGCCGCGCATATTGTGGCCAAGCCGCTGGACGGTCGGCAGGTCGCCGAGCGCAAGCGCGCTCAGCATGGTGATGACGTCCTTGCGGCGGTTGTGCAGGAAGGTCGGCACCCGCGCGGCGATCAGTGGATCGTTGGGTGGTACCGACTCGCCACGAGGTGTCGACGCAGCGGCATCGCGGGGTGTGGCGACGAGGTTGCGGTCGCGAATCGCCTGCAGGAGCACCTCCTGCTTAATCGGCTTGGTCAAGAACGCGGTGCAGCCGGCCGCCAGACACATCTCGCGATCGCCCTTGAGCGCTGACGCGGTCAAGGCGATGATCGGCGTCGGCTGCCGTCCGTTCGTTCGCTCCCACGCGCGAATGCTTCGCGTTGCCGTGAGTCCATCCATGACCGGCATTTGTCGGTCCATCAGTACCACGTCATAGTGCGCGGCAGCAAACATGTCGCAGGCAATGGCGCCGTTCTCCGCGATGTCCACGTGATACGGCGTGTCCGCCATGTAGGCCACGGTGATGATGCAGTTGTCTTCGGAATCTTCGACGAGCAGGATGCGAAGCGCCGGTAGCGGCACGCTGATTTCCGCGTTGATCGGAGCCACGGACCGTCTGGCATGATCGCTCCACTGTTCAAACGGCACGGCAAAATAGAACACGCTGCCGTGGTCGACCACGCTTTCGGCCCAGATGCGACCGCCCATCAACTCCACGAGGCGTTTCGAAATCGTCAGGCCAAGGCCCGACCCACCGAACCGACGCGTTGTCGACGAGTCGGCCTGTCGGAAGCGCTCAAACACGCGACCAATCTTGTCCGACGCGATACCAATGCCGGAGTCACTGACCATGAACCGCAGCGCAGTGGGGACGGAGGAGTCCGTATCTCGGGTCACACGCAACGAGACGCCGCCCGACTCCGTGAACTTGATGGCGTTGCCGAGCAGGTTGAGCAGGACTTGCCGCAACCGCGTTGGGTCGCCGATCAGTTCAACCGGCACATCGGGCGCAATGTCACACGCGAGCGTCAGCCCTTTCTCCTCCGACCGAACGGACACCATCTCCATGACCTTTTCCAAAAGGTCAGTGAGCGAGAAGCCGGTTCGCTCAAGTTCGAGTTGCGAGGCCTCGACCTTCGAGAGGTCGAGGATGTCGTTGATCAGATTGAGCAGATTGTCACCGGCACGTCGAAACACCTGCACGTACTTGTCTTGTTCAACGGACAGCGGTGTTCTGGCAAGCAAGTCAGCAATGCCCATGATGGCATTCATTGGCGTCCGAATCTCGTGGCTCATGCTGGCGAGGAAATCTGACTTTGTGCGACTCGCGCTTTCGGCGGCGGCCCGCGCGAGTTTAAGCTCCTCTTCCACACGCTTCTGTTCCGTCACGTCGCGGGCAGCCGCAAACACGCCCTGGAGCGTGCGCGCCCGGTCGTAGAAGGTGGTGGCGTTATACGACACGACGGTCCGCTTGCCCGTGCGAGAGAGCGCCGTCAACTCATAGTCCGTGACGGCCTTGGCGCTGAGCACCAGCTTGATGCCCGCTTCTGCCCGCTCAGGGTCGGTGAAGTATGACTTGAACGGCGCACCGATCAGTTCGTCGCGCGAACAGCCGGTGAGCGCTTCCATCTGCTTTTTGACGTCGGTGATGATGCCGAAGGGATCGGTCGTCATCAGCGCGTCGATATTGGACTCAATCAGCGAGCGTGTATAAAACTGCTGATCGCGCAAGCGCTGGTCGAGCTTCCGTTGCTCGGCTTCCACCAGCTTGCGAGCGGTATTGTCCGTGCCAATGAGCAGATACCCGATGATGGCGTTCTGCGCATCGCGCAGCGCCGTGACCGAGACAACAGCCGGAAAGCGACTCCCATCCTGGCGGATGTAGGTGAGTTCGTAGATATCCTCAATGCCACGCGACGCCTTGAATACCAGCGCTTCGAAGCCCGGGGCAATGTGCGTGCCCAGCTCGTCGCTCAAGGACTTCGCGCGTACGATCAGTTCTTGCGGATCAGAAATGGCCGCCGGAGTGATTTTGTTCAAAACATCGGCAGCCGCGTAGCCAAGCATGCGCTCTGCGCCAACATTGAAGATCTGAATGACACCCTGCGCATCAGTGGCGATGCTGGAGAAATTCGCACTGTTAAAGATGGCGTTTTGCAGTGCGCCGGCTTCGCGCAACGCCGCTTCGACCTGCTTGCGAGCGGTGATGTCGCGCACGATGCCGGTGAAGTACCGCTGTCCGCCCAACGTCATTTCACTCACCGCAATTTCGATCGGCACCGTACCGCCGTCCTTGCTTCGGCCCGACACTTCGCGCCCCAAGCCGCGTGCACGGGCGGCGGCGCTCGGCTTGTAGTACGCGAGCGAGCTGTCGAGGTGTTCCCGGCCGAGCTCTGGCACCAGCAGGCTGAAGCTCTGACCCAGCAACTCGGCCGCCGTGTATCCGAAAATGCGCTCCGCGGCCGGATTGATCTTGGTGATCGCTTCATTCTCGGCATGAAAGGTGACGATGCCATCCGCCACCGTATTGAGCACCGTCTCGATCAATTCGGCGCTGTCACGCGCGGCCTGTGCGGTTGCGTATTCCGCGGAGACGTCGCGAAATACCAGCACCACACCAATCACCCGTCCGTCGCCGTCGCGAATGGGCGCGCAACTGTCGGCGATGTCATACTCGGCGCCGTTGCGCGCGATGAGCACGGTGTGGTTGGCTAGTCCTTGCACCGTGCCTTTCGCCAGTGTCTCGGCGACCGGAATGGTGGCCGCTTGGCGTGTCTCCTTGGTAACGATGTGGAAGACATCGCCGACCGCACGGCCAATGGCCTCATCCGACTTCCAGCCGGTGAGCCGCTCCGCAACAGGATTGAGCAGCTGGACACGCGCGTCCGCGTCGGTCGTCATCACTGCGTCGCCAATCGCGTTGAGCGTGACGGCGAGTCGCGACTGGCTCGCATGTAACGTTGCGTTCGCTAGCTGCAGCTCGGCGCTGGTCGCTAGTTGTGCGGCCAGCAGGTGTGCAGTATCCGCGTGCACAAGGTTTCGCACCTTCTGCTGCGCGCGTTGGCGAATGAGGATCACGAGCCCGATCGCGAGCAGCAGCGCGAGCGCACTCGCTGCGATAATCCCAATAAACAGGCGGCGCATATCGGCCACGAACGTTCGTTCACGGCCATCGAGCGCCGCATTTTCGAGTGCAGTGAGACTGAACACCTCCACGCGAATCGAATCCATCACCCGCTTGCCGGCCCCTTCGCGAACGCCCGCTTGCACAACGCGCCCGTCAGTCGTGCGGCGGATCGCGATCATTCGCGCGAGTTCCGCGAGCTTCGTGTCGACCAAGGGTTCCAGTGTCTGCACGTGTCGCTGTGAGGCACGTCCCACCGTTCGATCGCGCAGTGACGCCAATATCGGGCCGACGCTGTCGCGCGCGGCAAGATAGGGCGCGAGGAACGTGTCGTCGCCCGTGAGGAGAAACCCACGCTGCCCCGTCTCCGCATTGACCATGGTGGACAGGAACGTGTTGGCGTCGCCCACCAGCACGCGTGTGTCCGCCCGATCGCGCGCCGCGACACTGACATTGTTGAGGAGCGAGAGCAGCGCTGCCGCCCCGAGGGCGACCGACGCAATCGCGCCGATCAGAGTGGTACTGGTGCTGACCGCGCGCTTCATTGGCTCACGTTGGGTGTCGAGTTGCCACGCCAGCGGGTTGGCCCGCCGTGCAGGGCCCATCGTACCCCACCCGGACTGCCACTGCTCCAGACCGTACGCTACCGTCGGTACAGGATGGCGCATATCACCCAAAAGGATGAGTACGCAGCTATCCCGGGCCTTCCCGGTGGTAGTACGCCGAGATCTGCAGGCGCGTGTGCAACGTCAGCTTCTCCATAACATTGCGCACGTGGCTTTTGACCGTATGCGTCGCAATATTGAGTCGCTGCGCGATCTCCTTGTTGCTCAATCCCTCACCAATCAGGTCAATCACTTCGCGTTCGCGCCGTGTCAGGCGCACTTCGTCGATCGCGTCAGCCGCATTGCCGTGCAGGGCCTCTTTGGCGATCTGGGCAAAGAGCGACTCGGTCATGCGCGGCGGCAGCACCTTCTCACCGGTCGCGACCGATCGGATGGTGGCGACGAATTCATCAAAGCTGGCGTCTTTGAGGATAAAGCCACAGACGCCGGCGTTGACGAACTCCATGATCTCTTCGTTCACCGGCAATAGATCCATGACGACGATCTTCGCCAGCGGCATACGCAGCATGAGGGCCGTCGCCGCGGCGAGACTGTCCTGATCCCGCAACCCGACGTCGAGGAGAATGACATGCGGTGACGGGACGTCCAGCGGCACGTGGAGCGACACGTCCGCGTCCACCACCAGAATGTCGGTCAACCGACGCAGCATGGCCGTGAGCGCTTCACGAACCAGACGGTTATCGTCGACGATGGAGACCGAAATGGTCCCGGTGTCAGCCAAAGGGTCTCCAGAGGAATCTGGGTCGAGTAGGACTCCTAAGCTGCCCGTGGATACGTACTTGCGCAACTCTCGCTGCGACATCGCGCGTTTGTGCGATTGTCGGCGCGTGGTACGGCGGTTACGCTCCCGTACGTCCGTTGAGTTGTCCGGTGTCCGATGTCCGGTGAATGGTCTTTGACTGGTGGATGTCATGACGTTGGCAACCCGATCGCACAAGATTCCGATTACGATTCTCATTTGCGACGATGATGAGGATGACCGGTTCCTCACGCGGCAAGCATTGGAGCGCGCCCATATCGCGAATGTTGTGCATTTTGTGGAGGACGGAGCGCAGCTCCTCGATTACCTCCACCAGCGGGGCGCGTACGCTGGAGAGATAGGGCTGGCGCCGCGACCGGGGCTAATCCTGCTGGACCTCAACATGCCGAACATGGACGGCCGTGAGGCGCTGACGCGGATCAAAGCAGATCCAACGCTGCGCGATATTCCGGTGGCCGTGCTCAGCATCTCGCCCCTCGACGCCGACTATCTCCGCAGTCGTCAACTTGGCGTGACGGCGTTCCTGCAGAAACCCATCACATTCGCTGGTCTGCTGGAAGCACTTAACGTGTTAGGCCGCTATTGGATTCAGATCGTCGAACTGCCGTAGCACGACAGGCGATGTTCGCAACGACGTGACGTCCGCAGGTGGACGTGCGAACAGTGCGCCCGACCCGTTCCGTCGGACGCACTGATTGTCTGAATGAGATCTCGCGATCTAGATGATTTCCGACGTCTTCGTATCCATTGCCAATCGCGCTTCGAAGGCGCGCACTTCCTCTGTGGCCGCATCAACCGACTTGCCGTAGCGCTCTTTGATCTTCCCAATCAGCTGGTCGCGCTTGCCGGCGATAACATCCACGTCGTCATTCGTGAGCTTGCCCCACGTTTCCTTCACCGTGCCGGTGAGCTGCATCCAGTTGCCTTCAATTGTTTGCTTGTTCATCTGACGGATCTCCGTAGAGGTGGACTTAGCTGACGACGAGATCGGCTCGGAGCCGAATCACCGCGCGCGCCGCGACATCGCGCCGATCGAATCGTTGTGCGCGCCGACGATGTGCGGGCGTTGCATACGCGCTGTGTACGGTGTGACCGCACGATGAAATGGTATCGGCGCGCGCGGATCCCGATGGACTTTCCAATGCAGCGAGCACAGACGGCTCAGGATCGTCCCACTGCATGCCACTGCCTGGCCCGGCAATGAGTCGCTTCGCCACGGCCATCGCCATCTGATATGCGCGGCGGGATTCAAGCACGGCAATGATTACTGCCCCGATGCTTACGCGCTCTGACGACGTTATCGGCTGCAGGGGACTATTCATACGATGCGCTCCGTTTCAAAGCGTTCTTGGCGTTGTCATCAGTCACCGGTGGTGTCCTCGATGCATCGCCCTGATCATGTCGTAAGGTCGCGCAACCGCCCGCACGTTACCATCGCCTGCGAGTTGGATCTTCTTCTCATCCATGCGAGGGAGTGCGCTCAGTCGGCCGGGCTATCGCGCTGCGGCGCGTGCGGTGGCGTTGGCAAAGATGGCCACCTCGATGCGTCGGTTGGCCTGACGCCCCGCTTCCGTTCCGTTCGGTGCGAGTGCCTCCAGCTCTCCTTTCCCCGCCGTGCGTATGCGCGTCGCCGTGACGCCCTGCGACACCAGATATGCGGACGCAGCGTTCGCGCGTCGGATCGAAAGCGCCTGATTGTACGCGGCCGAACCAAGCGCATCGGTGTGTCCAACGATCATCAATTCCGTCTTCGGATACTTGTTCAAGCTGGTGGCAAGGTTGCGAAGGTTTTCGGCGGCGTCGGCGCGAATCAGATCAGTGTCGAAATCGTACAGCAGGCCCGAGGCGAAGGTGACCTGAATGCCTTCGCCGACGCGCTCGACCGTTGCGCCTGGGATATCGACCTTGAGTTCTTTGGCCTGCTGATCCATCTGATGCCCGATGATCACGCCGGCCGCGCCGCCAACCACGGCACCGATGATGGCGCCGCGTGACGTGGAGCCGTTGTTGCGCCCGATCAGCCCGCCCACCGCGCCGCCAGCGGCCGCGCCAATTGCGCCGCCTTTTTGCTTTTTGTTCGTTGACGCGCAAGCCGCGCCGAGCACTGTCAGCGACGACACGCAGACGGCGAGCAGTGCGATACGGGGGAATGCATACAAAGGAACCGAGAACGCTGAGCGACGCATAGAACTCCTGGTCAGATGAATACAACGACTTCGAGTGCGGACGTCTTTCTGCGCGTACCACGCGCGACTCCTGGGCGACTCCTCGGCCACTCCTAATTGTACGATAGAAATGCGTGGTACCGCACACCATCGCTCAAGGGGGCACTCGTGAACTACCTCCTTTGGGTGATCCCCGCATGGCGTGCTACACGACGAATGGCGCGGGCTCAATAAGTACGCGGTGTCGCGCCCCGTCGTCCACGAGGTGAATCAGGCCGTTCACGCACCCCTGTTTGTCCACCGTGACGCGCGCCCCATGCCGTTGCACGCCGGACGGGTCGTGCACGGTGATGTCGTAGGTGGCCGACCCAAAGTGATACGACACGTCATACGACGGCCAGTCGGCCGGGACACACGGATTCATGCGCAACGTGCTACCAACCTTTGTGAACCCGAGTAGCTGCTCAAGTCCTATCCGGTACATCCAACTGGCCGAGCCCGTGTACCAGGTCCATCCGCCCCGCCCGAGTTGCGATGGTGCCGAATAGACATCTGCGGCGACGACGTACGGCTCGACCTTGTAGCGCTCCATGTCGCGCGCGTTCGCGCTATGCGTGAGCGGATTGAGCATCTGAAACATGGCAAACGCGCGGTCGCCGTCGCCGCGCAGTGCCGTCGCCATGGCGGCCCACAGCGCTGCGTGCGTGTACTGGGCACCGTTTTCCCGTACGCCCGGCAAATAGCCTTTGATGTACCCCGGATCGTGCGCACCGCTGTCGAATGGTGGCGTGAGCAGCATGATCAACCGGGCATCCTCTCGCACCAACTCAGCCTCGAGCGCGCGCATGGCGAGCCCTTGTCGTTCCGCCGCGCCGGCACCGGAAATCACACTCCAGCTTTGAGCGATCGAATCGATGCGGCATTCGTCGCTCGTCGCCGACCCGATCGCGGTGCCGTCGTCATAGTAGGCGCGCCGATACCACTGTCCATCCCATCCGTGTGTCTCCACCGCAGCTTGGTACGCATCCGCCTGCGCTCGCATGAAGGCGCCCTCGGCGACGTCGTCGCGGTGGTCCGCGTACCCCGCGAAGGAGCGCAGTGTCGCAATCAGGAACCACGCCAACCAAACGCTCTCCCCGCGTCCATCGGCGCCAACGCGGTTCATGCCATCGTTCCAGTCGCCCGTGCCAATCAGCGGCAAGCCATGCGGCCCCGTTGTACACGCGCGGCGCAGCGCCCGTCGGCAATGCTCGTATACGCTGCCATGCTCTTCGGTCACGAGCGGCAAGTCATACAGCTCGTGCTCGCTGGGTTCCAGGGCGCGCATCTGCAGGAACGGGACATAGTCGTCGAGCACGGTCGCGTCCCCTGTGACGCGCACATACTGATGCACCACGTACGGCAGCCACGCCAAGTCGTCGGAGAAGCGGGTCCGCACCCCACGGCCCGTATGCGGGTGCCACCAGTGCTGCACGTCGCCCTCGACGAACTGCCGCGCTGCGGTCCGCACGATATGCGCCCGTGCAATCGCTGGCTCGGCGTAGACCAGTGCCATCACATCCTGCAACTGATCACGAAATCCATAGGCACCACTACTCTGGTACAAACCGGTGCGCGCCCACACGCGGCACGCGAGCGTCTGATACAGCGTCCACGTGTTGAGCATGGCGTCGAACGCCGGCTCTGGCGTGCGGATCGTGATCACGCCCAAGCGGGTTTGCCAGCGGGCCACGGATTGCGCGACTGCGAGTTGTGCCGCGGCCGGCGGCCGGAGTCGCGATATCGCTGACCGCGCTGCTGCCTCCGTTGCCGCGGCGCCAAGCAGCACAGTCACGACCCGCGTTTCGCCAGGCGCGAGATTGAGCTGCATCTGCAACGCCGCGCATGGATCAAGACCGACCCCCGTCGCGCCGTCCAGGTACTGCTGGGTGAGGGCAATCGGGTGTGCGAGCGAGCCGTTGCGTCCGACAAACGTCTGCCGATCCGCTGAATAGCTGGTGACGGGCTCGCTGGTCGCGAGGAAGGCTGTCCACGCGCGGAAGGTTGGATCGAAATGATTGTGCGCAATGATGGCCCGATCATCGGGCAGGAATCGCGTGCGCACCTGATACTGCGTGTCCTCGCGCCGTGCGCCGAGTGTCCATTCCACATACGCGGTGAGCGTCAATCGACGCGGATGCTCCGAGGCGTTCGTGATACGCAGCAGCGATACCTTGACGGCGGCGTCGTCTGGCATGCCGAGGGTGAGCTCGGTGCGAATGCCGTCGTGTTCGTGTTCGAACGTCGAGCGACCTGGCCCGTGACGCACCGCATACGGCGTGCTGTCGCGACACGGCGCCGGTGTGGCGCTCCACACATCGGCACTGTCGCGATCCCGGAGGAAGAGCACATCGCTTGCCGGATCCGTGACCGGATCATTGTGCCACGGCGTGACGCGGTAGAAATACGCGTTCTCCGCCCACATGCAGCCCGCCCCACGTTCCGACACAAGAAATCCGCCCAGCGGATTTGCGATCACGTTGATCCACGGCGCAGGCGGCAGGTGATCGACATCAACCGTCATGCAATACTCACCCGCAGCATTGAGTCCACCGATGCCATTGCTGAAGAGCAAGGTTGGCACCGCGTCCGCGGTCACGCGCACTGGTGCCCGCACGCGGGGGAGTCGCGCGAGGAGCGGCAGCACCAGCGGTTTGAGCACGGATACGATCGCCGACAGCGCATCACTTCGTTCGACCCCAGCCTGAACGGGCACATTCGCCGGTGTACTGCGATCGATCGCGCGCCGATTCCGTACCGCCGTCACGTCAGCGCTGGCCTCGCCGGCGGTGGCCTCCGCCGCCGCGAGCACGCGGCGCAGCGCGCGACCATCACAGGTGATATGCATGCGCGCCGTCGCGGACAACATCAAAAAGTCGCTCGCATCAAAACTGTCGCGCCGACGGAGAAACACGCCACCCGACGTGTCCATCACGGCGTTGTTCGCCGCAACCATTGCTTCGATGATGCCATCGCGCAACAGCTGCAGATAGTCGTGCGCTTGCGCATTGATGACGACAAGGTCGACAAGAAGACCGCGTCGCCGCCAGTAGCGGTGTGCGACGAACAGTTCGCGCAGCGTCGCTAGGCCGTCAACCGACTCAATCTCCGCCAACACCATCGGCAAATCACCCGACAGACCGTGCGCCCAGAGTGCGGGCTGCGCCCCGTGGTTGCGCCGAAGCTCGTCGGGCGGTGGACCGAGCGATCCGCCGCGATAGAGCAATTGCGTGGCCAGTTCCTGATACACCGCCGCGTTGGCTGACGTGATCCCCAACTCGCGGAGTTCACTCTCCGTGACGGTCCAGGCGAAGTGCAGCGCGCGTTCGGCGGCATGCGAGTCGTGATAGCGATCGGCCAGTTCAAAGGCGGCGGCGCGACTCGTCGCCACGAGCGTGGTGAAGGCGACGCTCACCGACTGACCCGGCGCGACGCGCACGCGAGTCCGCAGCGCGAAGATGGGGTCGAGCACCGCGCCGGTCGACCCCGAGAGTGCCCCGTCGTTCTCGAGGGCCACTGGGTTGCGTGTGCTCCGGCCCCGGCCAATGAAGCGCGCACGATCGGTCTCGCATGAGACACTGCCAATGCGATCGCTGCCACTGTCCACCACGTGCACGCACCACAGGTGCGGTTCGTCCGGCGTGCGAGGACGACGTGCTGCAGTGACGGCGTCGCACCAACTGTGCCACTCGGTTTCCACGAAGAGGTTGGAGAACGCCGGATGCGCGCGATCAGACGCCAGCGGCGCCAGCACCACCTCCCCGTAACTGGTGAGCTCGATCTCACGCACCTGCAGCCCGCGATTGGTGAGCGTGACAATCCGCACCTCAGCGGCGTCTGCTGGCACGACGGTAATGGTCGTCCGTGTTTCAAGATCGCCATCCACGCGCTGGAGCGTGACGCGATCGGTCGCCAGCCAGGCGCGACTTTCGTCCGCCTTCGCACCGACCGGCTGGTAGGCGGAGGACCACACGCGGCCGGTCGCGATATCCTTGAGGTAGCAGAACTGTCCCGCGTCATCCTGCGTGCTGTCGGACCGCCAGCGGGTGACGGCGCGTCCTTCATATAGACTGTATCCACTGCCGTTGTGATTGATCACCACGGTGTACGGCAGCGAGCCGAGCATGGCGATCCGAGGCGCACTGGTGTCCCGTGTATTCACCTCCCGCACGACGGGTCGACTGATGTCGCGGTCGGGCACGGCCGTGTCCAGGCGCGCGCGCTGGGCATCCTGCAACACAAGGCGCTGCGGTACGGCCTCGTGCAGCAACACCTCGGCGGACCGCACGAGCGAATCGGCGTGGAACCGGCGCTGCCAACAATTGTCGCGCAGCGTGTTGGTGAAGGCGACGAGTGACATGCCGATATGGTGCGCCATGTGCGTTCGCACCAAGGCGAACCGCGAGTCGGCCGTTGGGCGGGTATAGTCGAGGGCGTCGCAAAAGCCGTACGCGGTCAGCGCACCTGCGTCTTCAAGCTGGCGAAGGTTGGTCAGCGCGGCGGTCGCGTCGATCATTGTCGCGAGCGCTGTTGCATACGGTGCGATCACGACATCGCGTTCCAGACCGCGCTTGAGCGCGAGGTCCGGAACGCCAAATGCGTGGTACTGATACGTCATGTGTCGATCACGCACATTATACGCGCTTTCACTAATGCCCCACGGCACGTTGCGTGTCCGGGCATAGGCGCGCTGCCGGTCCAGGGCGCCGCGATAGGTCTGGTCGAGCATCGTGGACGGAAAGGATCGCATCACGAGCAGGGGCATGAGGTACTCAAACATGCTCCCACTCCAGGACACCAAAGCCGTTGCTCGGCCCGAACGATTGAGCGCCCGTGACAATCGGAACCAGTGCTCGACGGGGACGTCATTCTTGGCAATGGCGACGAAACTGGCGAGACGTGCTTCGGAGGCCAGTAGATCGTAGAACGAATTGTCAGGGGTCAACGAATCCGGGTGGAATCCGATCGTGAACAGTTTGCGGGTCTCGTCGTACAAAAACGAAAAGTCCATCGACTCGACGAGGTCGTAGCACTGATCCGCCACCGCGTGCAGGCGATCGAACAATCCGCGCTCGATCACCGCGTACGCCAGGAGCGCTTGCCGAAGGGCGATCAGGTGGCCAGCAAGGTTGCCACTGTCCACGGTGCTGACGTAGCGCGGCTCCAGCACATGCAGGTCGTGCAGGTCGTACCAATTGAGGCAATGGCCGCGGTACCGGGGGAGCTGCCCAAGGGTCTGCATGGTGAGCTCAATGCGCACGAGCATGTCGGCCGTGGAAATGAAGCCGAGGTCGCACGCGCTGACCGTCGCGAGCAATTGCAAACCGATGTTCGTTGGCGAGGTGCGCATCGCGACCACCACGTCGGGATCCGACTGCACGTTGTCGGGTGCCAGCCAATGCGTTGCTGCGGTGACGGCCTGTTCAAAGAACTGCCAGTGATGCTGCGCAAAGCGCACCAACGTGGTCCGATCCATCTCGGACAACGGCCGCCGAGGGCCGTGGAGTGGACGGCTCAACACCGTGGCGAGGCGCGGCGCTCCCATCCACTGCAACGCCACACTCCAGATCGCGATCGCCGCCGGCGCGAGATCGCTCAGGGGCAAAGCCAGCGCGAGGTGCCGACGCACCGCCACGTACGCGAGCGCTGCCGCGCCGACCCCTACGCAGAGCGCGCTCGCGCGAAGCGAGCGCCAGCCAACCGGTGTGACCGGCGTCGCCCGTGCAACAAACGATGCCGACTGCCATTCCAGCATCTGTCGTCGGGAGACGCCCATCCGATGACAGGTTCTGCCGATGGCGTCGATGGCAATCCATGCGTGGTGCGGCAGGAAGACGAGCGCGATGGTGAACTGCTCGAGACTCATCACCGCGTCGTGACCAACCGACGCGTAATAGGCGCGCCACGACTTGTGGCGCGGTGGGCGAATCACGGCACCGACCAGCACGCAGGCCCACGGTGCGCCGATGGCGCCGAGTCCCAGCAGTGTCCAGTAGACCGCCGAGCCGGGCAGCACGGTCCAGCCTGCAACGAGGAACAGCAACTGCGACAACGGGACGGTACTCCGTCGCAGATTGTCCAGGATCTTCCATCGCGAAATCAGGGACAGCCGATTGCGCTCGGGCCCGTCGGGCCCGGGCACGATGCGTCGCAACCACGGGACGAGCTGCCAATCGCCGCGGATCCACCGGTGGAGGCGCATTGCATTCGCGACATAGCGTGTCGGGGCGTCGTCGTACACGATGACGTCAGTCGCAAGACCAGCCCGGGCAAGATTGCCTTCGAGGAGATCGTGCGACAACAAGGCGTTCTCTGGAAAGCGACCACGCGTGGTCTGCTCGAAGGCCAGGACATCGTAAATGCCCTTGCCCGTGTAGCTGCCTTCTCCAAACAGGTCCTGATACAGATCCGACGACGCCGTTGCGTACGGATCGACCCCAGGATGACCAGATGCAATCGCGGCGAAGCGCGATTGATGCGCGCTGGGGAGCGAGATGCCGACGCGTGGCTGCAACACGCCGTAGCCACGCGTCACGCGACGATGCACGGGGTCAAAGACGGCGCGATTGAGCGGATGCGCCATCGCACCGATCAGCGACGGCGCGGCGTCCGGTGGAAGCACGGTATCCGCGTCGAGCGTGATCACGTACCTCGTGCCCACGAGGATCGAGGAGTCACCACACACGGTGGTAAACGCGTGGTCATCCCCGCTCAGCAGGAACTGATTGAAAGCGGAGAGTTTGCCGCGCTTGCGCTCCCACCCCATCCAGACGCCTTGTGCGGCATTCCATTGTCGCGGACGATGGAGGAGATGCATCACGCTCGGTTGTCCTGGCGCGTAGCGCTCGTTCAGCGCACGAATCCCAGCATCCGCCGCCGCGATGATGACGTCATCACCCGCGACGATTTCCGTCGATGCGTCGGTGAAATCACTCAGTACCGCGAACTGCAGGTGCGGCTCGCGGTTCGCCAGGAATTGCACTTCCAGGTTGTCGAGCGCCTCGCGAACGTCCGCGACGCTCGCGAACAGCGTTGGAATGACGACCGCCGTGCGAAGTTCATACGGCACACCGTGCGCGCGCAGGTCCAGGCGCGCCAGCGCGCGCGGGGGCAGCAACGCCGCGACCAGTTGATTGAGCACGCTCACGGCCACATCGAGCGCTGGCGGAAACGCGAACAACAGCACCATCCACCACATCGGACGCGCCGCAATCGGCACCAGCAGCATGAGCGCCAGCAGAGCGAACAGCGTGCATATGCCCAGTCCTCCAAGAAATACGATGTTGGGGTGCGCACGCACCATACGCACAGCGCGCTCGCCGATCGTCGGCGAGTATCCGCTCAGGTGCTCAAGCTGCGGCAGCCCGTCATCAATCAGATAGAACCC
>JANMKU010000433.1:0-2188 GCA_031372205.1 Gemmatimonadaceae bacterium
GCCGGCCCAGACCCAATGATCACGAGATTTTCGATGCGAGCTACTGTCATAGCGACACGATGCTGGAGTTCACATTTCACCCGCGTACCGACGCCACCGCTCAGTAGTGACCGGCACGTTGCGGAGTTCAGGAGACATCAACGACACCAAGGGCCCCGTGGCAGTGCGACACCGTGCCGACCAGCACGGAGATGTGTTCCTCAGCGCCCCACCGGGCAATCTCCGCGTCAGCGTTCCGAATCGCCAACGCATCGATCATCCCCACACCGTACGTGCGATGTTCGCAATGAAAGATAACGGGACCGCGCAGGCTCGGCTCGGCCGCGACGTACTCCCGCAGCGCGGGTGGCATGCTCCAGGTGCGTGCGCTCTTGGTCGCCGGACATCGTGCCGGTTCGATGCAGTTTACGGGACACGTCCACGTCGCGAAGCTCACATAGTGTCGACCGTCCGGCGCGCTTCGTTCCCACGGCATCTCGGGTGCGCGCGGCAGTGGCAATAGCGAGACGACGCGTTCCGGCCATCGCGCTTGCGCGCGCTGCATGAGCCAATCGAGACACAAGTGCGGCATGAGCGGCGAAGGAACCATGGCGTCATGCGTTAAGCAGCTGGCATCTTGCGTCAACCAATCGGCGAGATAGTCCGCCCATTGGGCGCGCACGAGCGTGAGTGGCACGTCCGCAAAATCCCCAGCGGCGAGTCGCCGCGCGAAGGCACACTCGGCACTGTGGTCCACCACAATGACTTCGCTGGCGACGAGCGCACCCTTCCGTATGGCCTTCGTCAGTTGTTGAGCGTACCACGATCCATAGCACCCGCCACCGATCACCACCACGCGACCCAGTCGCACCGTCTCGCGTTGAACAGCGCTGTCATTGGGACGCTTCGTGTCGCCAGTGCTCACGATGGGGTTACCGCCAGAGATGTCGGCCGCCGTCTACGGTTAACACCACACCGGTCACGTACGACGCGTCCACCAGATAGTGAATCGCCTGCGTCACGTCAGCCGCAGTACCGGCACGCTGCAACGGCACGTCGTCGAGGAAGCGTGCGGCGGCTTCGCTGGACATAGTCTCAGGCGGAAGCACGAGTCCTGGCGCGACGGCATTTACTCGCACACGTGGCGCCAAGCGCGCGGCGACCGCGCGCACGAGCTGCGTGAGCGCCGCTTTGGTGACCTGATGTGGAATGAGCCGAGGGTGAATCGCCTCGGTCGCCAGATGATCCGAGAGCTGCACGATAACTCCACCGTCGCGCATCGCCGGCGCTGCCGCTTGCATGAGAAAGAACGGTGCGCGCAGGTTGACGTCTGCCACCGCATTCCAATCGTCGGGTGTGACCGTCTCGAACGCATGCCAGGCCATGACGGACGCGGAACTCACCACAACATCGAGCGGACCGAATGCGTTCGTCGCTTCACGGACGATGTGCACCGGTGCAGCAGCATCTGCGAGGTCCGCTTGAATGACGAGCACCGACGTGCCTGCCGCACGCAATTCCGTCGCAAGCGCTTCTGCCTCATTCGGCGAACTGCCGTGGTGCAGCACGATGGCGTCCCCACGCGCGGCAAAGCTTCGCACGATCTCCGCACCGAGACGCCGGGCACCGCCGGTCACGAGTGTGGTGCGTCGCGGCGTGCCGCTCATCGTTCCGCGGCGACGCGCGCGGCGACCACAGCGTCTTGCCAGTCCAGCCAGATCTTGGGAACGAACTGACCACCGAGGCGTCGGAATCCGTCGTGCGTACCGTGCCAGTCGGACCCACCGCTTGGCAGGAGTGACGCCTGCTCGACGATGTCCATCAGTCGTTGAGAAAGTAGCGGCGGATGGCTCGGGTGCAGGACTTCGACCGCATCAAGTCCGAGCGCGGCGAGCCGCTGTACGCGGGCCGCGGTGGCCGCTTCCCCAGGATGAGCCCACGAAGCGATGCCACCTGCCCGGTGCACCAGGGCGATGGCGTCGGCGACCTCGAATGGCTCCTTGGCAACGTACGCCGTGCGCCCCAAGCCCAACCAGCGATCAAACGCTTCGCGAAAGTCGCGAACCCATCCTCCAGCCACCATGGCTCGAGCCACGTGCGGACGACCCACGGCTCCATCCGCGGCCTCCGACATCACGGCCTCCATCGTCACGGGGATGCTATGGGCATTCAGCACCGCGACAATCCGCTCGGCACGATCGACGCGCCC
>JANMKU010000454.1:0-6984 GCA_031372205.1 Gemmatimonadaceae bacterium
GACGGCGGTCGTCTGGCGGCGCACTGGTTACAGCGCAACGGTCCGGGCACGTACGCGTACGGCGTGCGCATCGCGCAGTCACGCGACAACGGCGTGACGTGGAGTACGCCGGTGACTCCACATCGAGATTCCGCACAGGCCGAGCACGGTTTTGTCGCGATGTGGCGCGAGGCAGGTGCGCTTGGTGCGGTGTGGCTCGACGGTCGCAAGTTCAAGAAGGACGGACACGACATGTCGAACGAGATGATGCTCGTGACCACGACGTTGCAACCAGACGGGTCACGCGGACCAGAAATCCGGCTTGATGAACGCACCTGTGATTGTTGCCAGAACGCGGCGACCGTCACCACGAACGGACCGATCGTCGCCTATCGCAATCGTTCGGCCGACGAAATTCGCGACATTTATGTCGCGCGCCGCGTGAGCGGGAAGTGGACCACCGGTGTGCCGGTGCACAACGACAACTGGAAGATTGCGGCGTGTCCGGTGAACGGACCAGCGCTCGCCGCACGGGACAAGCGGGTGGCCCTGGCATGGTTCACGGCGCCCAACGACAGCGGTCGCGTGAACCTCGCGTTCTCTGACGACGCTGGCGCGACATTCTCGGTGCCCACGCGTATTGACGGCGGCTCACCAGCAGGACGTGTGGATGTCGCGCTGCTCCCAGACGGTGGCGCGTTGGTCACGTGGGTAGAACGCGTAGGCGGCGACGTGGCCGCTGTTCGTGCACGGCGCGTCGCACGCGATGGCAAGGCCGGGACCGCAACCACAATTGCCTCGTCGTCGATTGCGCGCGCCAGCGGTTTTCCAAAAGTTGCGGTCACCGGTTCGAATGTAATGTTCGCGTGGACGGTGCCTGGGCGCCCGTCAAGCATTCGCATCGCGCGGGCGCCGCTCGCGGAGTTCAAGTGAGCCGATCAGGAAACGCGCGGGCGGTCACATGCGCACTTGTGGGCCTCGTGCTGCTCAGTAGTTGTAGCGCACGCACCGACGGTACAGCCGTGAGCGATGGTCGTGTGGAAGTTGGCTTGCCCGCTCCAGACTACGCCACCGTGTCCCTCGACGGGGACTCGGTCTCCTTGGCGGGACAGCGAGGGAAGGTCGTGCTGCTCAATATCTGGGCCACGTGGTGTCATCCGTGTCGCACGGAAATTCCCGAGTTGCGACAGCTGCACGAGCGCTATCGTGCACAAGGGTTGCAACTGGTTGGCGTGAGTGTCGACACGGACGGTACCGACGACACGATTCGCGGATTCATGCGCGACTTTCAGATGACCTTTCCCATCTGGCGCGATCCCGACGAACGCATTTCGTCGTTGTTCCTGACGATCGGCGTGCCTGCCACCTTTCTGATCGACAAAGCGGGCATCCTGCGCTGGCGGAAGACAGGGCCCATTGCACCCAATGACACGTCGTTGCGCGCCGCCATCGAGCGCGCACTGGGCACCTAATGTTGCAGCCCGCGTCCGTTGGACTCACCATCAGTTTCACGGCGGGTGTGGTGAGTTTCCTGTCGCCGTGCGTGCTGCCCCTGATCCCAAGCTACGTCAGCTTTATCACGGGATTGGGGCTCGACGACATCCAGCGTTCGCGGAAAACCACGCTGGTGCATTCGCTGCTCTTTGTCACCGGCTTCACCGTTGTGTTTCTCGCGCTTGGCGCGACGGCGACCGTGATGGGCCGGCTGCTGTTTCAGCAGCGCGAATGGGTGGGACGTGTTGGCGGGGTGTTGGTGATATTGCTCGGTCTCTACTTGCTCGGCGTGCTCAATATCGGTGCGCTCGGCCGCGAACGGCGCGTCCATATTGCGAATAAACCGTTGGGGTATCTGGGCACCGTCGTGGTCGGTATGGCATTCGCCGCCGGTTGGACGCCGTGCATTGGTCCAATCCTCGGCGCCGTGCTCACGTACACCGCCAGCTCGGCCGACCTCAATCGCGGATTGCTGTTGCTGCTGGCCTACTCGCTCGGACTCGCGGTGCCGTTTTTGCTCGCCGCGCTCATGATCGACCGGTTCATGGTGCTGTTCAAGCGTTACCGCGGCGCAATCGTGTGGCTGTCGCGCGCCTCGGGCGTCTTGCTGATTGTTGTGGGTGTGTTGATGATCACCGGTAGCATGACCGTGCTGACGACATGGCTGCAGCGGTGGACGCCCGAGATGTTGCGGAGCCGAATCTGATGGCATCGTGTAGTTCGCGCTGTATGCGGTGACCCACGGCGTATCGCGTCGCGTGTGGCTGCGGCGAACCGGCTGGGCGATTGGTGCCCTGGCCGCCGCGACAACCGGTGTTGCGTTGAGCGAAGGAGATCGCGGCGCACGTGCCAATCGACCGCTCTTCAGTCGCACACTTGGCGCTCGTGATCCGTCCGTTGTGTTCCTCCCAGGACTCGGCGCGACCACGCGCTACTGGAGCAGCAGAGTCGAGCCACTCACTGAGCGCGCACGGTTGCTGTTGATTGACCTGTTGGGATTTGGCCAGTCACCAAAACCGTGGACGACCTACTCGGTGGATCGCCATGTGACGGCGTTGCACGAAGTCATTGGCCCGGCTGCGCAAGCGTGCGGCGCACTGATGCTCGTGGGACATTCGCTCGGCGCGCGGCTGGCCGTCGCATACGCGAGTCGATATCCGCGTGAAATTCGTCAACTCGTCCTCGTCAGTTTGCCCTACTACGGTGACGAGGAGCAAGCGCAGGGATTTTTTCGTCGTCGCGGTGCGCAAGGGTGGGTGACGACGCACACGCTGCCGCTCGCGCTCGCCTGTCTGGTCACACGGCGTGTGCTCGGTCCAGTGTTGCCGCGCCTGATCACGAACATTCCGCCGGACGTCGCCGAGGATCTCCTGCAGATGACGTGGCGTTCGTCGACGTCAACGACGCAGGAAGTGATTTTCCATTACGATGTGGGCACTGACTTGCGGCAGGTGGCGGGGCGAATCCCATTGCTCTGTTTGCACGGGGATCGCGACGAGACCGCGCCACTGCAACAAATACGCGCGCTCGCGGCGTCGCACGCGGGTTGCGTGCTGCGTGTATTGCCCGGCGGCGATCATCACCTTGTCTTGCGCCACCCGGAGTGGGTGCGCGAGCAGATCGCATCAGTGCTGTAGCGTCCCATTTGCTGTGCGCGCTACGCCATCGTCGGCGTAGGCTGGCTACGGACCGTGCTTGTGCGCCGCGCTTGCCGGCGCACCAGGGTCGATGCCATCGCGTTTGAGCTCTTTCTCCGACGCTTCCGACGCGACCGTGCCCGGCGGATGCACGTACCAGTTGGGATCGCCGCCCGCGGGGAGTTTGTCACGAATCTTGAGCAGCGTGAACAGGCCACCCATGTCGATGTACCCTTGCGGGCCAGGGCCACCCAGCATCGAAATTGATCCGGCGGGAATGGGCATGCCCATTTCATGGTGGCCGCCCATCCCGGATTCACCCATGGTCATGTAGCCAGGCAGCAGCGGCTTCACCAGCGCGTCAATCGCATCCGATTTGACGCCAATGAGGTTGGTGCCACTATGCCCCATCTGATTCATGACATGGTGCGTCATGTGGCAGTGCATGGCCCAGTCACCCGGATTGTCTGCCATGAACTCCACCGTGCGTGTCGTCCCAACCGGTACAAGCACCGTCGCTTCTGGCCACTGTCCATCCGGTGCAATGTCACCACCATCGGTTGCGACCACGCGCCACCGCAACCCATGAATGTGAATCGGGTGATGACTCATCGCACTCAAGTTGCCGAAGCGAATACGTACACGCTCGCCGAGCTGCATCTGCAGTGCTTCGGTGCCTGGATACGCCTTGCCGTTGAACGTGAACAGGTTGTACTCGGTCATCTCGTTCGGATCGGGGCGCGAGGTGCCAATGCGCACCAACCATTCCGCCATGAGCAACACAAAGTCGCGATCGGGGCGACGCCCAGGATTGCGAGGATGCACGACGAACATGCCCATCAACCCCAAACCCTGCTGGATCATCTCGTCGTGGTGCGTGTGGTACATGAACGTGCCATGGTGTGGCAACACGAACTCGTATTTGAACGTCGCGTTCACCGGAATTGGCGCTTGGCTGAGTCCGGACACGCCGTCCATCCCGGCGGGCAATACGATACCGTGCCAGTGAATCGTCGTTGGCGCGGGCAGGTGGTTCGTCACGTAAATGCGCACTCGCTCGCCCTGTACGGCTTCGATTGTTGGACCCGGTGTACCCCCGTTGTAGCCCCAACATTCCGAGACCAGTCCCGGCACGAACTCGTGCTGAATCGGCGCTGCGGTGAGGTGAAATACTTTCACGCCATCGACGATGCGGAAGGGAAGGGTGCTCCCGTTCGGTGTAATGACTGGTGTGTAGTCGCGACCGGGTACGCCCGGTGTCGCCCCACGGATGGCCGCGTTGGACTGCTGGGTGCGCGGCGGTTTTGGTGCCGGCGCGGGCATCGGCATGTTGTGCATGCTGTGATCCTGCGCCGAGAGTGTTCCAGCGCCAAGCGCGGCGCCACCGGTAAGGACCACTGCGCTCCGACGCATCATCTCACGTCGGGAGACCGTCGCCTGCTTGGTGTGCGAATCGTCGAGTGCCAACGGATCCTGTTGCACGTCGTCTGTCATGGTGTACTCCGCGCCGGAAGCATCCCGCCGGTCGCTTGCTCAAGGTCAGCGCGCGCACTCCAGTAGTCGCGCAGCGCATCCAGATACATGTGACCAGCGTCGATCTCGGCCTGTTTAGCTTGCAGCAATGCAAAGACCGGCATCGCCATCACGTTCACCTGCAATTGCGATTCGATCAACACGCGTCGTCGCGCGGGCAACACTACCGTTCGCAATTGCACCGCGCGTCGTCGTGCGCCGTCGTATTTCGCCCATGCACTCCGCACCGCCGCATGCGCGTCCACGACGAGCGCATCATGCTCCGCGACGCGTTTCATGAGTATCGCCCGCGCCTTGGCGACGCGCGCGCCGCCGCCGTCGAAGATCGGCAAGGGAAGCGATGCGTTGCCTCCAGTAAAACGTCCATCGGGATCGCGCTCCACGAAAGCGCCGATGGACCCATCGGGCAGCAACCGAAAGCGGCTCGCCAATCCAGCGGTGGAGAACGCGGCCCTTGCCGTCTCACGCGCGGCCGCAACGTCAAGACGACGCGTGATGGCGAGCGAATCGAGTGTTGACACCGTCCATTGTTCGGACAGTGGATCGCCCAACCGATCGGCGATCGTCCACGCGGTGTCGGCGACACCAGCACCGAGCAACCGACCGAGTGCTGCGCGGGCCTGCGCCAGTGTGACGTCCGCTTCCACCACATCGGCGACACTCTGCGCCGCCATGGCTTCCTCACTCGCCACGGCGTACGCCGGCAAGTTCCCGGCCTCACGAATCGCGCGCGCTGCTCCTGCCGACGCCGCAGACGCCGCTGCCACGGATTGTGTGAGTTCGAGGCTCTGCTGTGCATGCTGGACGTCCACATAGGCGCGTTGCACGTGCATCACGACGCCCACGACGGCATCCGCGACGCGCAACTCGGTACTGCGCAATTCGGCGGCCGCAATACGCTGGCGCATCGGACGCTGCAACGCGGAGACAATGGCAAATCCCAGCCCTACCGAGGAGACGCCGGTTCCGCGGGTCGCGGGCGCGCCAACCAGCACATCCAGCACCGGATTGGGAAGCCGACTGGCCTGCCACAGATCGGCCGCGCCAACGCCGACATCGGCGAGTACGGCGCGGACATGCGGGCTCCGCAGCAAGGCCGCCTGCACCGCGGCGCTGGCGGAGAGCGAACCCACGGGGACAGTGGCGTGGTTGGCCGAGTCGATGGGCGCCCACGCCGGCGATGCGACGCCACGCTCAGCGAGCAACCGTTCAACGGGTCGCGTTCCCTGTCGCGCTGCAGGTGGAACGCAGGCCGATGCAAGGGCGAGGGTGAGCAGTCCGAAGTTGGTTTTACAGCACATAAAGGACATGTACTGAAGACAAGACACGGGGCGATGGACTGTCAACTGGGGTACCGTGTGCGCGGCCATTGCGCGGCCATTGTGCTGTCGGCTCGAACAGGCGACGCGAGCGCTTTACAGCCGGTCAACGATGGCGTACGCTTCTACGTGTAACGCTTACCCCGAACATCAGGATTGCCGTGTCGCCCGATAAGCCATCGAGATCGTCGCTTCCCAGATTGCAAGATACCGTGCGGCTCTCCGCTGATGGTCTCGCCAAGGTCCTTGGCGATCTGGAGGCACGCGTACTCCGAGCGGTGTGGGCCATTGACCGGCCGGCGACGGCGCGCGAGGTGCACGAGCAGGTGGTCGAGGAGCACGTGGTGTCGCCGCTCACAACGATCACGGTGCTGAATCGTCTGGTGGCAAAGCGTGTGCTCAAGCGCGGCAAGTCGGGTGATCGTATTCACTTTTCCGCCCGGCTCGACGAGACGGCCTTCATGTCGCATGTCTCGCGCCGAGTGGTGGAGGGTGTGTTGTCGTTCGACACGGATGCTGTGGCGGCGTCGTTTGTCGACGTGCTTGCGGAACGCGATCCGGAGCAGCTCGAAGTCCTGGCACGACTGATTCGCAAGCGTCTCCGCGAGCGCTCGGACGGGTGAACCGATGCCGACGACCGGTAGCGCATCACTGATTCAGCTGCCACTTGTCCGTCGAGAACAGCGGCATCGACGGCTCGTGCTACTCGGGCTGGCCGCCCTGCTCGTGCTCAGTATCAGTCCCGTGTTCGGCCACCACCTCATCGGCGCCGCCACCTGGCTTCCGGCCTCGCTTGAGCACCTCGGCCCCTTCTGCATGGTCGCGCTGCATCATCTGTTGGCGCCGGTCCATGGCGCGTTTCATGTACTGTTGCAGGCCGGGCTGCTGTTCGCGTTCCTCGAGCGAACGCGCGCTGCATGGCGGCATACGCGCACGATGCGCGCACTGCGAATGACGCCGGCGCGGAGCGATGCCCGACTGGCTGCGGCGCTCGATGCCATCGGCTTCGAGCGTGAGCGCGT
>JANMKU010000036.1:0-4995 GCA_031372205.1 Gemmatimonadaceae bacterium
GTATCGGGGGGGGTATGCCAACGTCCACCGCGGGGTGTATGCCTGGAGCGAGGACGCGACCGCCCGGTATGACGCCGCGCGCGCGGCGGTGGCCCGATTCCTGGGCTCGCCCACGCCGGAGCAGATCGTCTTCACCCGCAATGCAACGGAATCACTCAACCTCATTGCCTACAGCTATGGGCGGACTTTCTTGGGAAAGGGCGACGAGGTCATTCTGACGGAGCTCGAGCATCACGCCAACTTCGTGCCGTGGCAGCAGCTCGCGCGGGCTACCGGTGCCACGCTGCGCATCGTCGAACTGACGGCGCTGCAGGAGATTGATCTTGAGCATCTGCGCACGCAGCTGAGCGCGCGGACCAAGCTGGTGGCGATCACCCATGTGTCGAACGCCATTGGGTCGATCACCCCACTCGCCGACGTCGTGCAGCTGGTACGCGAGCATACATCGGCCGTGATTTTTGTTGACGGAGCGCAAGGCGCACCACATCTACCAGTGTCGTTCGACTCGCTTGGCGTGGACTTCTATGCCTTCAGCGGGCACAAGATGCTTGGGCCGATGGGCATCGGCGGGTTGATTGGCCGCCGAGTGGTGCTGGAGTCGATGCCGCCGTATCAGTTCGGTGGAGATATGATTGAGTGGGTACATGACGACGACAGTACGTGGAATGTGTTGCCGCACAAGTTTGAGGCCGGCACGCCGAACGCTGCGGATGCGATTGGTCTCGCGGCGGCGACTCGATATCTGCGCACGTTGGACATGGCGCGCGTGCGTGCGCATGAAATCGCATTGCTCGCGCATGCCGAAACAGCGCTGCGTGCGTTACCGGGTTGCACTGTGTACGGACCACCGCCTGCACGTCGGAGTGGGGTGATCAGTTTTTCCCTCGCCGACGTACATCCACATGATCTTGCCACCATTCTCGATCAACATGGCGTGTGCGTGCGGGCTGGACATCATTGTGCGCAGCCCCTGATGCGTCGGCTACAGGTGAGTGCGACGGCGCGTGCCTCCTTCTACGTGTACAGCGACGCGGCGGATGCGGATGCGTTGACTGGAGCCGTTCAGGCCGCACAATCACTATTCTCCTTGGTGTAGCGCTGCTCAGCGGCGTTCTGCGACCGCGTCCTCTCTCATTCATCACCACCATGTACGCACTCGCCATTATCCGGTACCGCAAGGCGTTTGACGAGATCGCGCCCTTTGTCGACGAACATCGCGCGTATCTGCGGACGCTCAAGGCCAGCGGTGTGCTACTCGCGTCCGGACCATTTGACCCGCGAGTTGGCGGTGGCTTGTTGCTGCGCGTGCCCGACGATCACGGGGTGGCGGCGCTCGACCGCATTCGCGATGACGATCCCTTCACGACGCGCGGTCTGGCGCAGTATGAATTATTGCCGTGGATGCCGGTGATCGGCAAAGACGATCTGGATCGACTCTGAGCTCCTGGTTCGCGCGCGTCCACGCGACGCTGCAGCGCTGGGCCGATGCGGGCTGGTCGGGGACCGTGGTCTTCGCGTGGTCGCTTCTGCAGGGGTGCATCTTCCCCGGCTTTGTTGATCTGTTTTTCTTGCCGCTCGCGCTCGCGCGACCGAAGCAGGCTTATCGACTGGCCCTCATTGCATCCGCCGGCACGCTGATTGGCAGTGTGCTGCTGTATTGGGTTGGGTCGCACGCGCTGTCGCTGCTGCAGGGACCGGTGGCCGAATGGCTGGGCGTGTCGTCGGCGCGGCTGGCGGAGTCGCGGGCCACACTGGCGCGGTATGGCGCCTGGGCGATTTTCGCCAGCACGCTGAGCCCATTGTCGACGAAATTGACCAGCCTCGCCTCGGGCATTGTTGGCGTGCCCTGGTGGCAATTCATCGGCGCATTGGCTTCGGGGCGCCTGATTCGCGCCCTCGGATTGGCGTGGCTGGTGCAGCATGGCGGCGCGGCCGCGGTTGAGCGTTGGGTGCAGCCGCCGCATCGCTGATCTGTTCCGTGCGCAGCGCGTCGATCGCGACCGGCGATACGTCGCGTCAACGGGACGTCCGTTTGAGGCGTAGCTCTGGGGTCTTCACTACCCTGAGCCCCAAGGTCCTATGAGAGTCGCCGCACGCTTCAGCATGTCCCTGCTCGCCGTCCTCACGCCACTCGTGGCGCAGGCGCAGAAGAAAGTTCTCACGCAAGCCGATTGGGATCGCTGGCGATCCATTCAGGGCGCGTCGCTGTCGAACGACGGCAAATGGGCGGCCTACACGCTGGCGCCGCAGGTGGGCGACGGCGAGTTCGTGGTCCGCTCCACGACCGCGGGCACGGAGTATCGCGTGCCCGTGGGTTACATCGGCCGCGCGAACAATGTGCCCGGTGGCGCCCGACCGGCTGGTGCTGGTGGACCGCCCGCTGGCGGCGGACGAGGTGGTCGTGGTGGCGGCGGTGCCGCGGGGCCATTTACGGCCGACGGACGGTTTGCGTTTGTCAGCACACAAGCCACCAAAGATGAAGTCGACAAGGCGCAGCGTGCCGCGCCGCGCACCGGTGCTGGACGCGGTGGAGCGGCCGGCGGTGCAGACACGCGAACATCGCTCGTCATGATCAGTCTGGCCGACGGCAAGCAGACGACGCTGCCCGATGTGCGATCGTATCGCCTTCCGAAAGACAACAGCAAGTGGATGGTGTACACGCCGGCGCCCGACTCGGCTGCGCGCGCCGATTCTGCCGGACGCGCTGGGGCGCCGGGTGGGCTCGCCGGTGGGCGCGGCGGTCGTGGCGGCGGCGGGACCGCTGGTGGTGCACCCGCTGGCCCACGACGCAGCTACGGCTCGACGGTGGTGCTGCGGAATCTTGAGAGCGGCGTGGAAGAGAAGCTGGCCGATGTAGCGGCGTTCGTGTTCGATGATAGTGCCAAGGTGTTGGCGTACACGGTGATGTCACGTGACAGCACGAAAGACGGCGTCTATCTACGCACCATGAATAGCGGCACGACGCAGGCAATCATGTCGGGTCGCGGCAATTATCGCGACTTCACGTTTGACCGCGTACAACAACAGTTTGTGTTCACATCAGACCGTGATGAATTCGGCAAGCCCAATGCGCGATCGGCGTTGTACTACGGTACGCTCAAAACCGCGACCGCGGCGCCGCTAGTGACGTCAGCTGCACTGGCCAGCGGGATGCGCGTTGCCGACAATGCTGGTGCCGCATTCACACGCAGCGGAACGGCGGTGCAGTTCAATATTGCGCCTCCACCGGAGGACACGATCCCGGCCGATTCGCTCGTGGGCAAAGCCGTGTTCGATTTGTGGCACTACAAGGATCCCGCGCTTCAGCCTACACAGAAACTGCAACTCAACCGAGATCGCAATCGCACCTTCAGTGCGGTGTATCAGCTGGTGACCAAGAAGCTGGTGCCGTTGACGAGCGATTCCATGCCGTCGATCACGCTCAGCGATGATGGCAAGGTGGGTCTCATTTCCACCAGTGTGGCGTACAACATCGCGCGGATGTGGGGTGACGACGGCAACGACATCTACGTGGTCGACGCGCTCACCGGCAAGCAGACGCTGGTGAAAGAAAAGATTTCTGGTCAGGCGCAACTCTCAGTCGATGGCAAGTATGCGATCTATTTCGACGAGGGGCAGTGGTACACGTACGCGATCGCGACGGGCAAGACGGCCAACATCACCAGCCCGCTCAAGAGTGTGCGCTTTGAGCAGGAGACGTGGAGCACGCCCGACACACCGGCGGCATGGGGTGTGGCGGGGTGGACCAAGGGTGACAAGTCGGTGTTGCTGTACGATCGCTTCGACATCTGGGAGCTCGACCCGACCGGTGTCAAGCCGGCTGTCGTGGTGACGGATTCGCTGGGCCGCCGCGAGAGTTTGCAGATGCGCATCGTGGATGTGGACCCAAGCGATGAGCGGGCCATCGATCCGGCGAAGCCGTTGCTCATGCGCGCCTTCAGCGAGGTGACCAAGGCGAGCGGCTTCTATCGCGATCGGCTGGATGCCAAACAGGCGCCAGAAAAGATTGTGATGGCCGACGTGAACTATGGTGCGCCGCAGAAAGCGCGGAGTGCGGACACGTACATGCTTACCAAAAGCACGTTCATCGACTTCCCGAACTTGTATGTTGGGCCGAGCCTGACGTCGCTGACCAAGATCTCGGATGCCAATCCGTGGCAGAAGGAATACAACTGGGGTACGGCCGAACTGGTGACGTGGACGAGCACGGACGGTATTCCGCTGCAAGGCATCTTGTACAAGCCGGAGAACTTCGATCCATCCAAGAAGTATCCGATGGTGTCGTATTTCTATGAGGACCTGTCGGACGGACTGCACAACTATGTGCCACCGACCGGACGCAACGTCATCAACCCGACGCATTACGTCTCGAACGGTTATCTCGTGTTTGAGCCAGACATTCACTACGAAGTCGGCTATCCGGGTCCGAGCGCGATGAAGTCCATCGTGCCAGGTGTGCAGAAGTTGGTGGACCGCGGCTATGTCGACCCGAAGGGGCTTGGCTTGCAGGGACAGAGTTGGGGCGGGTACCAAACAGCGTACATGATCACACAGACCACCATGTTCACTGCGGCAATGGCCGGCGCGCCGGTGGCCAACATGACCAGCGCGTACGGCGGCATTCGCTGGGGCAGTGGCGTGGCGCGCGCCTTCCAGTACGAGAAGGGGCAGAGTCGTATTGGCAAGTCCATTTGGGACGCACCGAATTTGTACGTGGAGAACTCGCCGCTCTTCTGGTTGCCGCGCGTGACAACGCCATTGTTCATCATGAGCAACGATGCGGACGATGCGGTACCCTGGTATCAGGGCATCGAACTGTTTGTCGGCATGCGTCGGCTTGGCAAAGAGGTGTACCTGATCGACTACAACAACGACGTGCACAATCCGGCGAGTCGTGCGAATCAGAAGGACATCGCGATGCGCATGCAACAGTTCTTTGATACGAAGCTCAAGCGGGAAAAGGCACCCGACTGGATGGTGAACGGCATTTTGGCG
>JANMKU010000501.1:0-1806 GCA_031372205.1 Gemmatimonadaceae bacterium
GGCACCGGGCGCGGCGGCCCGCTGAATGTGCTGCGGAACGTGCCCTCCACACGGCCAAACAATTCCCTGACACATTTCGTCCGCGTGCCGAGCGCCAGACCAGCGCAGCCGTACGATCTCACCACCGTGCTGCCGACGGTCGACAGCGCGGGCACCATCTCGTTGCTGGTGGGCCAGTCGAATTACGAGACGTCGTCGCCGGCCGAGGCGGTGCAGTTGGCCGGTGTGCTCCGATTGAGTGCGTTGCATCCAATGCAGGAAATCCCGGTGGTTGGTGGGGACACGGCAAGTGTTGGCGCACTCGCGATGGCAGACGTGAACGGCGACGGGCAGCTCGATCTGTTTGTCGGTGCGCGCGCTATTCCTGGTGCGTGGCCGCTACCCGCACGTTCGCGGCTCTTTCTCGGCCAGGCCAATGGCTCCTTCATGCTCGACAGCGCGAATGTGGCGGCGCTTGCCCGGCTCGGCCTGGTGTCGTCCGCGGTCTTTGCCGATCTGGATGGAGACGGGCGGCCAGAACTCGTACTCGCGACGGAATGGGGACCCGTTCGCGTGCTCCACAATGATGCGGGGCGGTTGCGCGAGGTCACCAGCGCGTGGGGCCTGTCCGCACGCACGAGCCGCTGGAACGGCGTGAGCGTTGGCGATTTCAACGGCGACGGGGCACTGGACATCGTGGCGACGAGTTGGGGTCGCAATATTCCGTGGGAGGCGTCGGTGACTCGACCCTATGAGCTAGTCGCCGCCAACATCGCCGGTGCCGGCCTTGGGTTGATTTTCGCGCGCACCGATTCGCTCTCCAACCGCGAGATGCCGCTCGATCCGTTCGCTCGATTGGGCGCCGCGATCCCGTCGCTCAACGAGCGCATCGCGTCGTTTGCCGCGTTCTCCACGACCGACGTAACGGCCTTGCTCGGGACAGCCGCGACAGGCGCCGTGCGCGTTGGCGCCACCACCTTCGAGCATACGCTGTTCATCAATCGGGGCGGACGGTTTGAAGCGCGCGCTCTTCCGGCTGAGGCGCAGCTCGCGCCGTCCTTCGGCGCGGTCGTCGCCGACTTCAACGGCGATGGTCGGGACGACCTCTTTCTCGCGCAGAACTTCTTTCCCACCGAGATCAACACGATGCGCTTTGACGCCGGAGCGGGGTTGTTGCTCATCGGTGATGGGCGCGGCGGCTTTGAACCGCAAACGGTGCAGCAGAGCGGTGTGTCCGTGTTGGGCGACCAACGCGGCGCAGCGACCGCGGACTATGACGGTGACGGGCGACCCGATCTCGCGGTCTCGCAGAACGGCGCCGTGTTCGGCAGCAGCCGTCCGAACGCCGTGGGCGATCCGTCGCTCAGCAATCCGACGATCGACGGCTGGCTGAATAAGGCGGCCTTCCAGAATTCCGCCGCCTTCACGTTCGGCAACGTGGCGCGCAATCTGCCCCGCACCCGCAGCGACGGCCACAACAACATCGATCTATCCCTAATGAAGTCATTCGCTATCCGCGAGCGATTCAAACTGCAATTCCGGGCCGAAGCGTTCAACTTCACCAATACGCCCACGTTTGGGAATCCGGCGGGCAACATTGACGCGGGCAACTTCGGCACTATCACCGGACTCGCCACCAACACCAACTCGCGCGCCATCCAGCTCGGCTTGAAGCTGTACTTCTAACGCATGCGATTCGCGGCTCTTTTGGGTCTTGTTCCGGTTTGCGCCGCGGCGGCTGACGCCATCGTGTACGGAGGCACGGCGGCCGGTGTCGCGGCGGCGGTGCAGGTGAAGCGCATGGGCCGCCAAGCCGTTTTGGTTGCC
>JANMKU010000339.1:0-11204 GCA_031372205.1 Gemmatimonadaceae bacterium
TCTTTTGCGCGTGGTGTGGCGGTTCCGTCATCGACATTGGTTTCGGCGCTTTCCGTTCTTGCCACTGCCCGCCATGAGCTACGTGCGATGGCGTATGTACACGGCGTACGGTGAAGAAGGTGCGATCCCACCGGTGGACGATGTGATCGCGTTTGCGCGCTGGGTCGGTCGGCAGCCCTGATGCCTGCAACGGGCGTTGCGCCCTCGCCCATGGAGCGCCGCGCGCTCACGGAGCGACTGAAAGCGCAGGCGTACGGACTCGGTTTTGATCTCGCTGGTGTTGCTGCGCTCGGTGAGCCCGCCACGCGTGCTGCGTTCGATACGTGGATTGCCGACGGCAAGCATGGTGCGATGGGGTACATGGCGGGAGACGGAGCCGAGTTGCGTCGTGATGCGCGACGACCGCATGCGGGCGCAACGCATGCGCTGGTGGTGGCGATGAACTACGGCGGTCGTGAGCCGAGTGGACCGGTGGCCCGATATGCGCGCGGCGATGACTACCATGACGTGTTGCGCGCCAAGTTGCGCGAGTTGCATGCGTGGCTGGAGGGTGAGATTGGCGCACCAGTCAACGCACGTTCGTATGTAGATTCGGGGCCGGTGCTAGAGCGTGATCTCGCGCAGCGGGCGGGGTTGGGTTGGTTCGGCAAGAACACGATGTTGATCAATCCGCGCGTGGGATCGTTCGTCTTCCTTGCGTCGCTCTTTGTTGATGTCGCCCTAGAGGTGGACGCACCGTTTGAGGCGGATCGCTGTGGGACGTGTACGCGGTGCCTGGACGCGTGTCCGACGCAGGCGTTTACCAGTGCGCGCGTGCTCGATGCAACGCGGTGCATTAGTTACCTGACGATTGAACTGCGGGACGCCATTCCGGAGCAGTTTCGGGAAGGGATTGGTGGATTGGTGTACGGGTGCGATATCTGTCAGGACGTGTGTCCGTGGAATCGTAAGTTCTCACTGCCGTTGACGGAGTTCGCATTCAAGTCGCGACCCCGGTTCGAGTCCCCCTCGTTGATTGACTGGATGGGGATGTCCACGGCCGACTGGATTGAGTTCTCGCAACGCTCGCCGATCAAACGCGCCAAGCGCCGAGGGTTGTTGCGCAACGTCGCGGTAGCGCTCGGCAATTCGCGCGATCCGGCCGCAGTGCCGGTACTGTCGGCAGCGCTCTTGGACGACGAGCCACTAGTCAGAGGCCACGCTGCGTGGGCCCTGGGAAGAATCGGTGCGCCAGATGGGTTGGACGCCCTGCTCGCACACGTTGCCGTGGAGCGCGATGCGTGGGTGTTGTCGGAGCTACGGGCGGCCATCGCCACCTTTCGCGCGTGAGGGTAGGTCTTGCCCGTGCCCGTTTCCATCTCGACGGGGAAATCCCCGGCCGTCAGCGTGCCAGAGGGGTGAGTTGGTAGTCGAGATCTGGCGCAAAATGCAACTTCATACTCGCGCGGCGCTCTCGCTTGAAGCGGACCAACCCTGCGCCACGCCGAGTATCCCGCTCTCCGACTCGCTCCTGGCGCGTGCTGCACGCGCGGGCGACCGCGACCCGACGTATGTGCGGGATGTCTTCCTGAATACCGGTCGTCCGAGCCGTGTCCCGACGATCGCCAGGCAATCAGCGACACCACAGCAGCTGGCCGAGGACATTGTTGGTGCTCTGCTCGGCGATGGCGATGACGATGGCGCCGCGCGGAGTGAGGCGGCGTTGGCCCAGTGGACGCGCGCGCATCCGTCCGATTCGCTCACACCCTCGCGCGCGATTGCCCACCTTTACACCGGGCTCTGGGCATTTCACCATGATGACACGGCCACGGTCGAACGTTCCATGAAAACGCTGCGCACACTCAAGCCGCCAACCGAATCGCCTTGGTGGCGCAGTCAATCGTTGCTGTTCGAGGAATTGCTCGGCGCGCATCTCGCTCTCGCACGCAAGGCCCCCGATCTGAAGTCGCGGTTGCGCCATGTCGACTCGCTGCTCATCGACTCGCGGTCGCAGGATCGGCGATTGTCGCGCATGGTCGGGAACATGCTCGTGGCCGATCTGTGGGAGCGCGCGGGCGAGCCGCAACAGGCGTTCGCCGCAAACCATCGTCGCGTTATGCGAACGAAACTGGCATCGGTTATTGTTAAGGAAACCCGGAGGAGGCGCCATGTCCAAAGTAGAGCAAATCGAGCAGGAAGTTCGCCGGCTTTCAGAGCGTGACCTGGCGAGCTTCCGCGCGTGGTTCAGCGAGTTCGACGCCGCGAGCTGGGATCAGCAGTTCGAGGCGGACGTCAGCGCGGGACGGCTGGACGCCTTGGCGGATGCCGCCCTCGCCGATCACGCAGCCGGGCGCTAACGCAAGCTGTGATCCATCACGCCTCGCCCGCGTTCTGGGCGTGCTATGATGCGCTGTCAGCTGAGGTGCGGGCACTCGCGGACAAGCAATTCGCCCTACTGAGGCAGAATCCGCGGCACCCGTCGCTGCATTTCAAGCGCATCAATCGGTTTCACTCAGCGCGCGTTGGTGCCCACTATCGCGCCCTCGCCGTGGACGTGCCGGATGGAATCCTCTGGTTCTGGATTGGCAGTCACGCGGACTACGATCGCCTCGTCGCATAACATGCGCTGCAGTAGACAGCGCGTTTCGGATTGCGCGCTGCGCGCGCATCTTAATGTGAGCGCTGCAACTGAGCTCAGCGTCAGACCGCTGCGAACATGGACGCGGACGACAGGTCGATGACAGAATTGCCAGACGCCTACTCACGCGTCACGAACCCTGAGCGTTTTCGCGCGCTCATTTTGCACGCGCTTGCAGTGTTTGACCACCTACGCGTCACGTTCGATGTCACGCAGCGTGCCTCCTTTGAGCCGTTGCCCGTTCTTCTTGCGCCGTTCGAGCAGGCGCGCCCACCAATCACGCTCGTGCCGGCCGCGCCAGACGCGGCGCCGCTCGGTATTGCTTTTACGCGGTTCCCTGGCATCATCGTGCGGTATGGGCGCTGGCATGCCACACCGTTCCCGTCCTGTGGCTGTGATGCTTGCAATGAGAACGCTCGTGCAGAAGCGGTCCGTCTCGACCTCCTCGTACGCCGCGTCGTAGCAGGTCAGTTCACGGAAGAACTGCGAACGCCTCTGCTATTTGGCGATGCACATCTCTCCCATCGCCTCGGTTGCGGCGACGATGGTGACGGGTGTACCGCGGGGTGGACATTGATCCCGCGATCGGTCGCCCGCTCGCTTCGTGGCAGCGCATCTCGCATAACACGGTGGCAACCTTGGCCGCGCAAACAAGGTATGTAGTCTGCGCGGGAGCGGTTGAACGAGCGTTGCTGCAGTCAAAGGCATGGCGGTGCGCTGTGTAACTGCGCAGTGCTTCGCGCTTGCGCCGCGACGCGCGATTGAGCGAGCAACTTGGGCGACCGCGCGAAAGCCACGCTTGCGCGCCTAGAAGCCAAGGTGCGCTGAGTCGCGCCGCGCCGCTGTTCTCTGCTACTGGCGCTTGCCAACGCAGGCAGTCGGCGGTGCCGCACCGACCGCGTATTGCAGTACGAGCAGTGCATCGAGTACTTCGAGCTTGCCATCACAGTTGGCATCACCGGCGGGGAACAGTCGGACCGATGCCGGCAGCTGCACACCAACCAGTGCCTGCTGAATGAGCAGCGCGTCGGCGGCGTCAACGACACCGTCTGCATTCACATCACCACGTAGCACCGCTGCGTTGCCGGTGAAATCGAAGGCCCAAATTCCGCGACCGTACGTCGCCGCGACCATCCGATTCGTCGTCGCATTGTACACAAGATCCGTCACGCGAATGAACGGCAGTCCGTCGTTCCGTGTCCACGTCACCCCCTCATTCTGCGAATCGTAGACGCCGAGCATGTTGCCAACGAAAATCCTGCCATTCGGACCGAACGCGACCGCCTGCGAACTGACGTCCGGAATCGATCCCGTAATGTCCACCCACGTCTGCCCACCATCCTTGGTCAAGTAGACGTGCGGCCCGCCGGAGCCTCCAAATACGGCAACCGTACGCAACGGATTGTCAGGATCGATCGCGAAATCACCAACAGATCGACTCGGCAAGGTCGTGGTGGGCGCGAGCCAGGTCACGCCGAAGTCACGCGTGTACCGAATGTTGCCGTCGCTCGTGCCAACGAAGATCACGTTCGTATCGCTCGGCGCCACAGCCAATGAGCTGATCGTTCCCGCGCCGCGCGTGAGGTCGACGGAGATGGCAGTCCAGAGTGTGCCTTCGTTCACGGTGCGATACACACGCGCGCCACCGAAGTAGAGTCGCGTGGGACGCTGCCGATCAATGACGAACGGCGCAATGAACGCGCGTCGTTCGGCGGCGTCGATACCGGACGTGATGCTGCGCGATTGCCCGGTGCGGCCGTCAACACGCGTCATCGACCCATTCTGACTGGATATGTAGTAGACGTCGGGCGTAACCGGGTTGATCGCGGTGAACCCGCCGTCACCGCCGCCTACACCGTTCCATTGCTGCACGCCGTTGCGAGCAATGATCGTGCCGTTGTCCTGCATGCCCGTCAGCACGCCGGTGGCATCCGTGGGATGGACGGACAGCCCTGGATAGTGCAGCGAGGTGGCCAGTCCGGCGTTGACCGAGGTAAAGGACGAGGCGCCGTCGCGCGACAGGAACGCGCCGCCATCACTGCCGGCGAACACGCGACGGGAATCATTGGGATCGACCATGATCACGTGCCAGTCGCAATGGATTTGCGGTGCGATTTCAGTGAACGTCGTCCCGCCGTTCGCCGAGCGAAAGGCCCGCACACCGCCGACAAAGATCACACCGGCGTCTTTCGGATCGACGGCGATCATGAGGTTGTATTCGCTCTGTGCCCCGAAATTGTTGCGATTGGCAACCGCCGGTGCTGCCGTGACACCGGTCGCCGCGAGCGTCGTCCGTGACTCGGTGGCATCATCCCACCGAAAGACTCCCCCGAAGGCGCGATCGGTGCGTCCGGCGAGAATCCAGACACTGCCCGGTGCTGCCGCCGACACGGCGATCTCCATGCGTCCGATGAGCAAGTCTGGCTCGAAGTTCGTGACCGATGCCCAGGTCAGTCCGCGATCCGACGAACGCCAGAGGCCAGGCGGTGTGGCACTGCCGGTGACGCCCTGGCGCGCCGCGTAGAGCGTGTTCGGATCGGCCGGGTGCTGCACGACATCGTTGAACGTGAGCACGGGTGTGGGTCGCGTCCATGAACGCCCCGAATCTGTCGAGCGAAACAGCCCCTGATTGGTTGCAGCCACGAGCGTCGTGGTCGTCGTCGACCCCGCCGTTGAACGGTCGACCACGATCTTGTAAAAGACGAAGGCCGACGCGAGCGATGTCACGAACGGCGCCGTGGCAATGTTCGTCCACGACGTGCCGCCATCGGTACTTCGCAGCACGCCGCATCCTTGCGTCGCTTCGGCAGGCTCACCCGTGCCCACGTACACGATGTTCGGATCGACCGGATCGATGGCGATCGCGCCGGTGACGAGCGAGCACTGACCGTCAGTCAGCGGCGTCCAGCTCGCGCCTTCGTTGGTGGTCTTCCACACACCGCCCGCTGCCGTGCCGATATACAGCGTGTTCCGATCGGTGGGATGAAAGGCCAACGCCGGCACGCGCCCTGCATCCAGCTGTGGTAGTGATCCGAAAAATCCGTTCGCGCCGTAAAAGCCAAGCGGACCGATGGAGCCCCATCGTCCAGGCACGGGTAGTGGCACGCTTGCGCTCGCGTTCACGGAAGCGCGTGTGCGCGCCGCAAGCCACGTCGACAGCGTCAGTCCAGAGCGCGCCTCAGATGTGCCCGGAACGGCGTCCCACAAGGCGATCAGTGCCAGGCGGCGTTCCTCGGGATCACTCTCCCGCACCACCATGCGCTCTTGCGCAGCGGCGAGTGCAGGAGCGACGCACAAGAGTGCCACGGCGAAGGCGACGGAACAGCGTGTCTGTGTCATCGAATCCCCTGTGCGTTCAGCAGCGTGAACGGCAACGCGTTTGATGCCCCGCGCGCCGTGCTGACACGCACCGTGTAGGTACCGCCGGCGAGTCGGGCGGGCGGCGCCTCACCACGTCCCGGCCGCTGCACATCATCCAACGGCACCGTGAAGCGCAATTTTTTCGCCGATACGCGCGGCACCTGACGCAACACCAGTTCGCCAAAACTCACCGTGTTGAGTGAATCGAATCCTTGTCCATTGACGATCACTTCGACCACCTGCCCTCGTCCGATGTCGGCGCGGTTCGGCGTGAGCGATCGCAGCGTTGGTCCGTCCGTAACCGGCGTGCGATGACATCCGGCCATCACCGCCGCGATGGACAGCAAGCCAATCATGACTCGCACGCCGACGTGCCCACGCTCACGCGAGAGGTGTACGGTCATCGGACAACGTCTCGTCGCACGTCGAGGACGTTCGTCATCGACTCGCCGCCGACGGAACTCGCCTGCTGGACGACAAGCTGCCAGTCGCGCGTGGCATTCGCCGTCGCTCCGGCGACCGCGGCGGAGCCGCGCACGAACGTGAGCGTGATGATCGCACCGTTTGCAGCACCCTCCACCCACGCCGCGGCCAGCTTGACCACGTCGCCTGTCGCATTGCAGGCAAGCAGCGGATGTCCTTGCACGCTCGAACAGCCACTGAAGTGCCACTCCGGTACGGCGCGCACTTCGCTCGTCAGGCTGCCGAGCACCGTCGCAGGCGTCGTCTCCAGCGTGAGCGACAAGCGCAGTGTATCCGCCAGCAGCGGCTCCGCCCGTAAACTGAGCACCGGTCGTGTCGCGGCGGGTCTCGGCTGCTCAGTGAGGTCGGCTGCAGGGCGGCAGGCGGCGAGCATGATGATCGCCATGACCACGTACGGTGCTGTTGCGGTATTCCGAGTCGTATTCATGGGATGATGACGATGGGATTGAACACGGACGTCGTCGCCGTGAGCGACGTCAAGTCGCCAGCGAGCAGCTGGTTGAGCGTGAGGATGAGTTGGTTGCCGATGTTACGCTGGTTCACGCGGCAGAGCAGACGGACCAGCGGCACTGCGCCGGCCACCGGTGTGGCGGTTGCCCACGTCACGCGCACGTTTTCCTGACGATCCACCTGCCCGGTCACGACGCCCGGACTCAGCGTCGTGACGCTGGTGACGGTAAACGGTGAATACGGAAAGGCGTTGGCACCCGGCCACGCCACTTCGAAGTCGGCCGCGCTCAGCGTGCGCCCATCGCGCGATTCCACTTGCACGATGATTGAAAAGGTGTCGGTCGCAATGCGATACGAAGGCAGTGTGGCGCGGAGGATCGGGCCGGTCGCGGACCCCGGCACGAACACCAACACGGAGTCCGCCACGGCCGGGTCGCGACTGGCCTGCGCAACCACAAAGGTGCGACCCTCCCGTACGCCGGTAATGCGACCATCGACGCCAACCGTCGCGCGTGACGGATCACGCGACGTCCAGCGAATGCCGGCGGTGCTGATCGGAACCTGTTGTGCATCTCTGGCCGACAGAAAGGGCACAAGCGTTCCGGTGGGAGAGCTCAACACGATCACCCGCCGCGATGTGTCGGCGCCGCTCAACGCCGTGGAGATGAACGCGGGCGATGGGTTTGTGTCTCGCGGAACGAGCGTGATGGTGCGCGACGAAACGGACGGCAGTCCCGTGGAGGTGAAGCGCAGCGTGCGCGCGCCGACCGTGCCTTGCAAGACCAGGGTCGCAAACACGGCGCGCCCCAGCGAGTCCGTGACCACACTGTCGTTCGCGATCGTGTTGCTGCCACCGACAACGGCGGCGCGGACAGCCACTCGCGCTTCGGGGGACCCATTGCCGACGCTGTCGACCAGCCGGACAATCGGCGACGGCGACAACGCCACTCCGATTTCGCCGCTCTCGGGCGCGTCACGTTCAAAGGTGAGCGCGCGGGGGCGTCCGCCCGTCAGCGTGATCGCGATCGATACCGTCGGCGTGATGGAGTCTGCACGAAAGAGCAGCTGACGCGTGCCGATCACGCCCGCCACGGCCAGGTTGGTAAATGAGGCGCGTCCCTGCGCATCGGTGTTGACGACGGCGCCGGAAATAGCGGTCGTGCCAGTGCCACCGCTGACCGTCGCCACGATGCGTCGGCCGGCGAGGGCGACATCGTTTCCGAGCGGATCTCGCAGGGCCACGATGAACGGTGTACTCGTTGCCACACCGCTACGCAGCGCAGTCGCGCTGGCCACCAGGACAATCGCGCTTGGCGGTCCGGACAGCAGCGCGAACGAGGATGATTCGACGGTGAGCCTAAGCCCGCTGGCAGTGAACAAGAGGGCTCGTGGGCCGGTGGCCCCACTGACTGCCAAGTCGAAGAATCGTGCCACGCCGAGCGTGGCAGGTATCGTGGCGCTTCCAGAAAGTACACCTCCACCACTCAAGATCGAGACGGTGACGGTAGCGGTTGCAGCGGTGACGACGTTCTCTGCTCCGTCTCGAATTTCAACCACTGGCTGCGTGGTTAGCGGCGCGCCGGAGAACGCACCCGCAGGCTGCGTGACCAGAACGAGACGCGCGGGCACGCCGGGGCTGACGGTGACCGACAACGTGCCGGTGGTTCCGTTTGCCGTGGCGGAGATCGTGGTGGTGCCCGCGACGGCCCCCGTCACGAGTCCGGCGGCGCTCACGCTTGCCACCAGCGGATTTGCCGATGTCCAGGTGAGTGTGGGGCTCGCCACGACCACGCCACGTTTGTCTGTCAGCTTCACTACGAGTTGCAGCGTGCTACCGGACGAAACCGCTGACACGCCGGTAGCGGATGTCACCGCAACCAATGGCGGCACATCAGGCGCGGCTGGATCCCCGCCGCAGGACGCGAGCACAAGGGCGGCAACGGCCAATCGTGGCCAGGCGAGGCATCGCCGAGCGACCGATGCTCGGCCGAGAGGAAGTAGTCGCCGAACGGGACGCTGGCCGAATGTCATTTGGACGGCTGGGGTGAAATGCTGGCTGGCCGACGTACGTACTCCGGCAACGCTGCGCGCCCGACGGCTTACAACGCAAGGGGGCTGCGACATCAAATGCGGTTGCGCAGCGCTTCTCCGCCTGAGATCAGTCTGCGCGTCTACCGCCCACGACCGCCGCCGCATTGGCGAGTGGCTCCGGCATCTCGGTGGCGACGAGCCAAGCAGTGACAACCAGCACCAGCACCGCCGCCGCCAACTCGGGCACTGCACTTCGGCGCAACATGCGCGTCGCGCTTGGTTGTCCCAGCGTCGGCAACACCCGCCGCCAGTTGACGGCACCAAGCGCGGCGATCAGCGCCACAAGACCCAATTTGACGAGTAGTAGCACGCCGTATTTGCTGTGAACGAGGCCGACCCACGAGCCTACGTTGCGAACTCCCGCCAACACACCGGTCACACTCAGCAACGACGCAAATACGAGTGCTGTTGGACTGAACGCCGCGACGAGATGCGCAATGCGTTGATGCCCGTCCGGCGTGGACGAGCGCAGGAAGAGCGGCACTGCAAGGAACATCATCACGCACAAACTGCCGATCCACCCCCCTGCGCCGATGATGTGCACGGCATCGAGTGCCATCGCGATGCGGGGTGACGCGGCAACCGCCGGATGACCGGACATCGCCATCGTCCACGTCAGCACTCCGACGGCCGCGGTGAGCAACCACCACCCCGCCCGCTTTGCGCGGCTGATGCGCCACACCGCGACGAAGGCGACGACCATACTGCCGGCCGCAATGAGCCAGGCGAGTCCCCAGCCCGATTGCCACAACATCGGGCGCATAGTCGCCATGCTCCACGCGCCATCTTCGAAATACACGCGATGCTGTGCGGCGAGTCGCGCCACGTGCACCAACGTCAGTATGATGAGCGCGCGAAACACCCAAACCGCGATGCGCGACGCGACTTCGTCATTACGCAATGGATCATGGGCCCGGCCGCGTTCAAGCCGAGGCAGCACCGTCAATCGAAACGCGACACAGCCAATGAGCAACGTCATCGCCGCATACTGCGCGAAGCGAACGATGACATACGCCGACGAGTCGACATCGAACGGCACACTCGGCTCGGACAGGGACACCGCCTGCAGCATCCCCGTCACGAGCGCGAACACTACCGACTCGTCGCGCGGTCGCCGGGGCTGCCGGAGTGTGCCGCCGCCACGACGAACGTGAACTCTCCCTTCATTGGATGCCCGTCGCCACCTGCCGCCTGCCATTTCACCGTGTACCGCCCCGGCGCCAGCTTGGCCTTCGTTTTGGCGACCAGCGTCTTGCCGTCGCCGGCCGGCGAGGTCACAGAGTCCAGCGCGACCGCATGCGCGGCAGCGTTGAACAGGGTGAGCTTGCTCAGCGCCACGGTGATCTGTTCGTTGAACGTGGCCGAGATCGATGTCGGCGCAGTGGCGACTGTCGCGTTGGCCGCGGGTGTGGAACTCACCAGTTTTGGGTGCGCCAATGCCGAGTGGACGGGCGCGGAGAGCCCAGCGGACAAGAGCAACATGAGTACGCGAGAACGCAGCGGCATGAGATCCTCAAGGGTCGACAGGGCGCGACATGCTTTACGCACTGTAAAATAGTTCGCCCGGTCATCGCACGCAAGTTGGTGGGCCACTTCGCCTCACGAACACACGGGCAGCCTGCTATCGCATGGCCACTTCCCGCATCGCCCCGTCCCGGTGCGGACACGGATCGCCAGGGGCATGCAGATGATTGCAGAAGAGGTGACTCAATTGCCAGTCGCCGACATGCGTACAGTGGCCGGTGACGTGGTCGTTCGCGGGCAACGGATGCAGTACGATGACACCGGATGTCCAGACCGCCAACAATACGAACGCGGCGCTCGCAATGGACGTGCGCGGTACCTGAAAGCCCACCGTGGGATCTTCGCCGGCCAGTCGACGAACACGACGTTCCAGGAGATCGCGCCGCTGGAAACCCACCGCGAATCCCACGGGGCCTACGTCAGCGCCCGCCATCCGCAGGATGGCTGACGCGAGCGGCAGCGCGCGCTCCTGCGCCGCGAAGTCGTCCGCCAGGATCTCCGATTCGTCCGCCAACTCGTCCGCCAACCGACGCATGGCCGGCAACCAGAACAGCACACCGGCGAGGGTGCGCCACGCAAACTGCCGCAGGGGATCGCGACGTCGCACGTGGGCGACCTCGTGCGCGAGCACCGCTTCCAGTTCCTCGCTGCTCAACTGCGCCGGAATTTCGCGCGCCAC
>JANMKU010000505.1:0-5200 GCA_031372205.1 Gemmatimonadaceae bacterium
GCCAAGGCCGAGGATCCGGGCGCACTGGTCACGTATGTGAATTTTCCGACCACCGAGTACCTGCAGCTGCCATTCCTGGACCTGTTCTGCTTCAACGTCTATCTCGAGTCGCGCGAACGGCTGGAAGACTATCTGGCGCGACTGCAAAATCTGTCGTGCGACAAGCCGCTGGTCATGGCCGAGATCGGCTTGGACAGCAGACGCAACGGCGACGACGGGCAGGCCGAGAGCCTCGACTGGCAGGTGCGCACGGCGTTCGCCGCCGGGTGCATCGGCGCTATGATCTTCGCGTGGACCGACGAGTGGTATCGCGGTGGACACGAGATCGATGACTGGGATTTCGGGCTCACCACGCGCGACCGGCAGCCCAAGCCGGCGCTGGCGGTAGTGGCTCGCGCTTTCGACGACGTGCCGTTTCCGGCCGATACGCCGTGGCCGCGCGTGAGTGTGGTGGTGTGCACATACAACGGGTCGCGCACCATTCGCGATACGCTCGACGCGTTCACACACCTCGAGTACCCCGACTTCGAAGTCATCGTGGTGGACGACGGGTCTACCGACGCGGTTCCGCAGATCGTCGCCGAGTATGACGTGCGCTCGATTCGCACCGCGAACCGCGGGCTGTCCGCGGCCCGCAATACCGGATGGCAAGAAGCGACCGGCGAGATCATCGCGTACATCGACGACGACGCGTACCCAGATCCGCACTGGCTGCACTACATCGCCTATCGGTTCTTGCAGGGCGATTGGGTGGGGGTTGGCGGTCCCAACATCGCGCCGCCGGGCGACGGCTGGATTGCCGAATGTGTGGCCAACGCCCCAGGTGGCCCGGTGCAGGTGCTGGTGTCAGACATCGAGGCCGAGCACATCCCCGGCTGCAACATGGCGTTTCGGCGGTCGGCGCTGGCCGCGATCGACGGCTTTGACGTGCGCTATCGCGCCGCAGGTGACGATGTAGACCTGTGCTGGCGACTGGAGGCGCGCGGAGGCAAGATCTGCTTCCACGCCGGAGCGATGGACTGGCATCACCGTCGGAACTCGTTGAGCGCCTACTGGCGACAGCAAAAGGGGTACGGCAAGGCGGAAGCGCTGCTCGAGGAGAAATGGCCCGAGCGGTACAACTCGGCGGGTCATTTGCGGTGGACCGGCCGACTGTACGGCAAGGGCTTCACGGAGGCGCTGCAGCTGCGACGCTCGCGCATTTATCAAGGCACCTGGGGCACTGCGGCGTACCAGTCCGTCTACCAGCCGCACGCCGGAACGCTGATGTCACTGCCCCTGATGCCGGAGTGGTATCTGGTGATCGGTGCGTTGGTGGCGCTTTCCATCCTCGGACTGTTCTGGCCGCCGCTGCTCTATGCAGCAGGGCCGTTCACGCTGGTGGCCATCGCGGCGCCGGTTGCCCAAGCCGTCGTGGCCGCGAAGAAGGCCACGTTCCCGGGCGGTGCCGGCACTGCGGCCACGTGGCAGAAGCGAGTGCTGACCGCGCTGATGCACTTAGTGCAGCCGGCCGCGCGACTCATCGGCCGCTTCCAGCACGGACTGTTGCCGTGGCGCAATCGCGGCCATACCCGGCTGCAGTTCCGGCGCCCGGCCGAGCGGACGGTGTGGAGCGAGCAGTGGCGCGCGCCCGAGGCGTGGGTTGAGCAGATGGAAGCGGAGATGGAGCGCAAGGGGGCGATCGTGTCGCGCGGGGGCGACTACGACCACTGGGACCTGCAGGTGCGCGGCGGTTTGCTCGGCTCGGTGCGCGGGGCGATCGCAATTGAAGAGCACGGCGCCGGCAAGCAGCTGGTGCGGCTGCGTATCCGGAGTGTGGTGCCGCCGCTCGTGCTATCGGTGTGCGGGTTCATGATCGTCCTGAGCTTCGCGGCGACGCTCGACGGTGCGCTGGCGGCCGCAGGGGTGTTAGGAGCGATGACGTCCGTGCTGGGTGTGCGGACGCTGATCGACACGTCGCTCGCGGCGGGTACGTGGGCGCGGGCGGTGGAGGCGGTGCAGGAAAAAGCGGCGATGACTCGCCGCTAGGATGAACGCGGCATTTGCGCGAAAGGCTCGTTCAGTTGAAAATCCTGAATGAGAATTGCACTCGTCTCGCAAGAGTATCCGCCCGAGACAGCCAAAGGCGGCATCGGCTCACAGACATTCCTGAAGGCGCACGGACTCGTCGCGCGTGGTCACGAAGTTCATGTGATCTCGCGGAGCACCGACGGAATGCTTTCGCAGCGTGATGACAACGGTGTGCACGTGACACGCGTGACTGGCCTCGATGCACGCATGGCGATGCACACTGATGTTGCCGATTGGGCGGGATACAGCGCAGAGGTCGCCGTGGCGATCGCGGCGCTCCACGCACGCTCACCACTCGATGTCGTTGAGTTTCCTGAATGGGCTGCGGAAGGATTCGTGCATCTGCTCAATCAGCGCGACTGGAATCACATCCCGACTGTGATTCACCTGCACGGTCCGCTGGTGATGTTCGCACATACAATGGGCTGGCCGGAATTGGACTCGGAGTTTTATCGCACCGGAACTGCCATGGAAGGCGCGTGTGTGCGATTGGCCGACGCCGTGTTTTCATCAAGCGACTGCTCTGCCGACTGGTGCGCACAACATTACGGCGTACAGCGTGATCGCATTCCAGTTCTTCACACCGGAGTGGACACACAGCTGTTTTCACCGCTAGAAATTCCAAGGGCTACACGACCAACAATTGTGTTTGCCGGAAAGCTTGCGCGGAACAAGGGCGTGTACCTGCTTGTGGACGCGGCGTGTGACCTTGCGCGCGAATTTCCCGAACTGCACCTGCGTCTGCTTGGTCGTGGCGACGCGGCGACCGTTGAGCAGCTCCGTGTTCGCGCACAGTCCGCTGGATTGCCAGATTTGCTTGATATGCCTGGCTTTGTCGAACGCACCGAATTGCCGGCGCATTTCGCTCGTGCACACGTTTTTGCTGCGCCGTCGCAATACGAAGGTGGTCCCGGCTTTGTCTATTTGGAGGCCATGGCGTGCGGACTGCCCGTCATCGCGTGTGCTGGTAGCGGCGCCGCAGAGGTAATTGCGCCTGAGGAAACAGGTTTGCTCGTGCCTACCGGTGACCTCGGTGCGCTCACTGACGTGCTTCGCCGCCTGCTGTCTGATGAAACACTTCGTGCCACCATGGGCAAATGCGCGCGTCGTTACGTGCTGGAACACGCGGACAGCGAGGTGTGCCTTACGCGTATTGAAGCGTTTTACGCGCAGCATACCAGTCGAAGCAAATAATGGGTAAGTATCGTCGCTTGTTGCCATATGCCTCTCGCCAATGGCCGGGGCTGTTGCTCATCGGTGCATTCACCGCGGCAGGTTCGCTGCTCGTCGTCTTGCAACCGTGGCCGCTGAAACTTCTTGTGGACGGTGCGTTCGGAACGACAGACGTGCCCGAAGCGCTGCGCCGTCTGCTCGCTGCGGGATCTTTGCACGCCACACCGCAAGTGCTGATCGGAGTTGCCGCGCTGGCCAGTTTTGGGTTGTTCGCGTTGAACAGTCTCGTCGACGTCGGATTGACTCGCGCGTGGTCAATCGTTGGGCAGCGCATGGTTCACGATCTCGCAATTGACGTGTTCCGACATCTGCAGCGGCTACCACTGCGTTTTCATCAAACACGTCCCGCTGGAGATTTGTTAAGCCGGCTCACGACCGATACGTGGTGCGTATATAAAATGACCGATGGCATTCTGATCTCCCCGGCACAGAATATCCTGACACTTGTTGCCACTGGGGCAGTCGCGTGGCGTTTGCACGCTGGGTTGGCCCTGCTTGCCTTTGTCACCGCGCCACTGATGGTCGCAGCGACGTTCTTTTTTGGCAAACGAATCAAACAGCGCACGCAGCTGGGCCGCCAGGCGCAATCTCGGCTGATGAGTTTTGTCCATCAAACGCTGTCCGTAATTCCCATTGTGCAGGCGTTTGGAACAGAAGACCGCAACTGGAAACGCTACCAGAGCCTTGCTGCTGATGCTCTCACTCTGTCGCAACGTGGCACGTTGTTGATGAGTTCTTATGGACTGGTTACCGGACTGATTACGGTTGTCGGCACGGGTGCCATCATCTATGCAGGTGGACGCGAGGTATTGTTGGGAAAGCTTACGCTGGGAAGTTTTCTGGTTTTTATCGCGTATTTGCGCGTGCTGCAGCTCACGTCAGAAAGCCTGATCAAACTCTATGGCAACTTGAAACCGGTCGAGGCAAGTATCGATCGCGTGCTGGAAATTCTCGACGAGCCGCTTGATGACGTGGGGGCCAATGAGAAAACGGGAAAGCTTCCCGCCCAGAAGATCAATTCTGGACGCACGGTTCGGTTTGAAAACGTAACGTTCAGTTACGAAGCAGGACGGCCGGTGTTGCACGAGGTGACACTCACTGCGAACCCGGGTGAAACCATTGCGCTCGTAGGTGCAACCGGTGCTGGAAAGAGCACTTTGGTTTCACTCATTCCGCGTCTGTATGATGTTACGCGCGGACGCGTAACCATCGGTGGGGTGAATGTGTGCGACATTAATGTTGCCGAGCTTCGTTCACAAGTTGCGGTGTTATTGCAGGAAACATTTTTGTTTCCCGCAACGGTGGCAGAGAACATTGCGTACGGAAAGCTCGACGCCTCGCGCGAAGCAATCGAGGCTGCGGCGCGCGATGCAAACGCGGACGAATTCATTCGTCGCTTGCCGCAAGGCTATGACACTGTCATTGCGGAGCGAGGCGCGAATCTGTCGGGTGGCGAAGGACAACGCCTGGCCATTGCTCGCGCGCTTCTGAAGGACGCGCCGGTGTTGATCCTCGATGAACCGACGTCCGCGCTCGACGCAAACACCGAATCCCTGCTGCTCGAAGCACTGGACCGATTGATGGCCGGGCGCACGACGTTCATCATTGCACATCGCCTATCTACAATCCGCCAAGCAAGTCGAATCGTTGTGCTACACGCTGGCCGCATTGTCGAAACAGGAACGCACGACGAATTGCTAGTCCGCGGTGACTACTATTACCGGCTGCACGATGGGCAATTTGCCGATGATGCCGAGGCAGCGTTGGTATGACATCGTGGATGGCGCGGCTCTTACGGTATGGTTTCCGCCAATGGCGTGGACTGTCGCTCATCGCGCTTCTGATGGGCGTAGATGTGTTATTCGGACTACTGCGGCCATGGCCGATGAAACTCATC
>JANMKU010000525.1:0-11657 GCA_031372205.1 Gemmatimonadaceae bacterium
GCTCGGACAGAATGATGGCGTCTTCGAAGTTGTGACCATACCACGGCATGAACGCCACGCGCACGTTCGCGCCGAGCGCGAGTTGCCCCATTTCCGTCGCTGCACCATCGGCGAGGACTTCGCCGCGGGCGACCGTCTGTCCCGTGCGAACCAGGGGACGCTGATTGATTGCCGTGTCCTGGTTGGTACGCCAGTACTTCTTGATCTTGTACCGATCAAGTTGCGTCAATCGGGCGAGCGGACGATCGGTTTCGATGCCGCCGTCAATCAGTCCCGCGTCGACGATGATCTCGTCGGCGGTGACACTCGTGACCACGCCCGCGCGACGTGCGATGATCACCGCGCCCGAGTCCACCGCCACGGTGGATTCAAGACCGGTTCCAACGAACGGAGTTTGCGGATTGAGCAGCGGAACGGCCTGCCGCTGCATGTTCGAGCCCATCAACGCGCGGTTGGCGTCGTCGTGCTCAAGGAACGGAATGAGCGCGGCCGCGATCGAGACGAGCTGCTCGGGCGCGACGTCCATGTAGTCGATGTTGTCCCGCTGCGTGAGCGGGAGGTCACCACGTTTGCGGCAGAGCACCAGATCTTCGACGAACGTGCCGTCGGGATGCAGCTTGGCGTTGGCCTGCGCGATGATCGCGTCTTCTTCCTTGTTCGCGTCCAACCACACCAGATCGGTCAACACCTGGCCGTCCTTCACCACGCGATACGGCGTCTCGATGAATCCGAGATCGTTGACGCGCGCGAAGCAGGCGAGCGACGTGATGAGGCCGATATTCGGACCTTCCGGCGTTTCGATGGGGCACATGCGGCCGTACTGGGAGTAGTGCACGTCGCGCACTTCGAAACCGGCGCGCTCCCGTGTGAGTCCACCCGGTCCAAGAGCCGACAGGCGGCGCTTGTGCGTGAGTTCCGCCAGCGGGTTCGTCTGGTCCATGAACTGCGACAACTGCGAGGAGCCGAAGAACGCCTGAATGACCGCCGACACTGTGCGAGCGTTGACGAGATCATCGAGCGAAATCTTTTCGGGATCCGTGTTGATCGACATGCGCTCCTTGACCAGGCGCGCCATGCGCGAGAGGCCAACGGAGAACTGGTTCGCGATCAGTTCCCCGACCGAGCGGATCCGGCGATTGCCCAGCTGATCGATGTCATCCACATCGCCGCGCCCTTCATGCAACTCGACGAGCTGACGCATGATCTCGACGAAATCTTCCTTCGTCAGCACGGTCGTGGACATCGGTGTGTTGAGACGCAACCGCTGATTGATCTTGTAGCGACCAACGCGGCCCAGATCGTAGCGCTTGGGCGAGAAGAACAACCGCTCGAGTGCCTGCTTGGCCGTTTCGCGATTGGGCGCATCGCCTGGACGCAGCAGCGCATAGATCTGCCGCAGCGCTTCCTCTTCCGCCTTGGTGGGATCCTTGGCGAGCGTGTTCTTGATCAGCGTCGATTCGGCGCGGCCTGATGCAACGAAGACATGCACCTTCGTCGTATCCGCCTTGCGGATCTTCTTGATCACGGCGTCCGTCAGGACTTCGGCCTTTTCCGCTACCACTTCGCCCGTACTGGCATCGATGACATCGCGCGCCAGGGTGCGGCGCTCGTCGCGCTCTCCGCGATCGATCGCATCCTGCTCGTCACGGAGATCGATCTGTGTGTACGACGCGAACACCTTGACCGTCTCCAGACCCTGACGGACGAGGCGATTGATCACCTCGTCGGTGAGCTCGTCGCCCTCGCGCACGAGCAGGTCGGACTCGGCGCGCTCGCGCTCGGCCTTGGCCTTTTTGGTCTTGGGCTTGGGCGCATCAACGGCCGCGGCTTCACCGTCGAGCGTAATGTCTTCGGCGATGATGGCGCCAAGGATTTCGCGCTGGTCATTGCGTGTTTCCCGCTTCTTGAGCAGGTCGAGACTGCGCTCCGCGAAAAACAGCCGGAGGATATCGCGATTCTCGCCGTAGCCGAAGGCGCGCAACAGCGCCGTCGCGGGGAACTTCTTTTTCTTGTCGATGTGGACGTAGATCACGTCGTGGATATCCACAGTGAACTCGACCCATGAGCCGCGGAACGGGATGATGCGCGACGACAGCAAACGCTGTCCGTTTGGATGCGTCGACTCCTCGAAGACCACACCGGGCGACCGGTGCAGCTGCGAGACGATGACACGTTCGGCACCATTGATGACGAAGGTGCCCAGTTCGGTGAGCAACGGGAGCTCGCCGAGGTAGACCTCCTTCTCAATGATGTTCCGGGGACGCTTGGTGCCGTCGCCGATGTCTTCAAAGATGACCAGTTGCAGCGTCGCTTTGAGCGGCGCCGAATAGGTCATGTCGCGTTCGATGCACTCGGCCACCGTGTACTTCGGCTCACCGAGGCTATACCGGACGAACTCCAACGAGAAATTCTCGTGGACGTCCGTGATCGGGAACAGGTCTTTGAACACACGTTCGAGGCCAACGTCCTCTCGCTCCAACTGTGCGGCATCGAGTTGTAACAACGACTCGAACGCGCGCGTCTGGATGTCGAGGAGGTGGGGCATATCCATGCCCGTCTCGAGCTTCGCAAACGAGATCTGGTTCATCATGTCCTTAGGGGCTCACCCGCGGAGGGGCGCACCGAGTCCGGAAAGACCGGAGGCGCAAAAGCGCCCCGACCCCGACGATGCCGCGCAAATGCGCGGTCGACAGCGGGGCGGAGCGATACGACGACGAAGTACTGCGAAAGGCCGACAGAAGCACGGGAGCGTCGAGGGAAGTGAGGAAGTCGGCACCCGGGAGGCCGGACGCCACCGCAGCGGCATCCGGTCCGGGACCGTTCCTTACTTCACTTCGACCGTCGCGCCTTCGGCTTCCAGCTTGGCCTTGAGCTGTGCCGCCTCATCCTTCGAGACGTTTTCCTTCACGTTCTTCGGCGCGCCATCAACGAGGTCCTTGGCTTCCTTGAGCCCAAGCCCGGTGATTTCACGCACGACCTTGATGACCTGAATCTTCTTGCCACCGGCTTCCTTGAGCACGACCGTGAACTCGGTCTGCTCTTCCACCGCGGCGGCTGGCGCTGCGCCACCACCACCGGCACCGCCCGCGGCAACGGCCGCGATGGTGACGTTGAACTTCGTCTTGAACGTTTCAATAAGCTCGGACAACTCGATGACGCTCATCGCGCCGATCGCTTCGATGATGTCGTCCTTGCTCAGCGTCGTGTTAGCCATCTTGGTACTCTCCGTAGTCTCCCCCAGGGAGCCTGGGGCGTGTGATCAGGCAGACGCCTGGGGAACTCAGGTGGAGCCTTCGAGCTGCGCCTTTCTGGCGTCGAGTGCGAGGGCGAACATCATCGGGATGCTGTTGAGATAGCCGGCAAAGATCGAGAGGGCTTCGTCGCGCGTCGGGAGCGTAGCCAATTTCTTGACCAGCATCTCGTCTACCGCCTTGCCCTCGTAGATGCCACCCTTGACGGACGGCCTCTGGTCGTTCTCCTTCGCGAAGTCGGCGAGCACCTTGGCCGCAGCGATCGCATCCTTGGCCACGACCACACCGGTCGGGCCCTTGAGCGGCTGGGTGACCATACCGCTTTCGTTAACCGCACGGAGCGCCAAGGTGTTCTTGATCACCACGTACTCGACGCCGACGCGACGGAGCCGACGACGCAGTTCCGTCATCCGCTTCACGTTCAACCCGGTGAAGTCGGTGTAATACAGTGCATTCGCCGAGCCGAGCTTATCACGCAGGCTATCGACGAGAATCTGCTTATCGGCCTTTTTGGCCTTGGCTTTCACTTTCATGGATGGCGTCGCCTCTTACCGGTACGGCGTGGTGTCGATGGTGACGCCGGGTCCCATCGAGCTCGAGATCGCGACGTTGCGAATGTAGACGCCCTTCGCCGCATTCGGCTTGGAGCGAACGATCGTGTCCATCAACGCGGCGAAGTTGACCTCGAGTTGATCGTGCGCGAAGGAGATCTTGCCGATGGGGGCGTGCACATTGCCGCCCTTGTCAACGCGAAACTCGATCTTGCCGCCCTTGGACTCACGAACGGCCTTGGCCACGTCAAAGGTGACGGTGCCGGCCTTGGGGTTCGGCATCAATCCACGCGGACCAAGCACACGACCAAGCTGGCCGATCTGGCCCATCTGGTCGGGTGTGGCGATCATCACGTCGAAATCCAGCCAGCCTTCCTTGATCTTGGCGAGATATTCCGTGCCAACAAAGTCGGCGCCGGCCTCCTGTGCTTCCTGCGCCTTGGCGCCAGCCGCGATGACGAGCACGCGCATGGTCTTACCGGTACCTGCCGGCAACACCACGGTGCCACGCACCACCTGATCGGCATGACGCGGATCGACGCCGAGCCGAATGGCGACTTCGACGGTCTCATCGAATTTCGCAAAGGCCATGGCCTTGACGATCTCGATGGCCTTGGTCGCGGCATACGGAACGCCGAGTTCGCGGCGCTCACTCGCGCTGCGGTACTTCTTCCCGTGCGTCTGCATGATCAGTCCTTGACCGTAATGCCCATCGACTTGGCCGCACCCGCCATCATGGCGATTGCGCTGTCGATCGACTCAGTGTTCAAGTCCGGCATCTTGATTTCGGCGAGCTTTTTGAGTTGCGCGCGCGTGATCGATCCGACCTTCACTTTGTTTGGCTGACCCGACCCCTTATCGACACCGAGTTCTTTCTTGATGAGCTCTGCCGCCGGCGGAGTCTTCAAGATGAAGGTGAACGACTTGTCGCCGTAGATTGTGACCTCGACCGGGATCACCATATCGCCACCCTGCGTCCGAGCGTTGAACTCTTTGCAGAAGGCCATGATGTTGATACCCTGTGGACCGAGCGCCGTACCCACGGGCGGTGCCGGGTTCGCCTTGCCGCTTGGAATCTGCAGCTTGACGAATCCAACTACCTTTTTTGCCATGCTACTTCCTCATCGCAGGTTGCACTGACGGACAATCCGCCAGCGATCGTGCTACCACCGGAGTCTTTAGCGTCGATGTGGTGGACGACGTCGAGCGAACACTTCAGTAGCCGCGCAGTTGCAAATAATCGAGTTCGACACTGGTCGGACGGCCGAACAGACTGACCGAGACCCGCACTTTGCCCTTGTCCGGCAGCACTTCTTCCACCGTACCGTTGAAGTCCGCGAACGGACCTTCCGTGATCGCGACGGCCTGTCCAATCAGGAACGGGATCTCTTCCTTGACGTGCGCGTCTTCGGCGGAATCCGTCACGCCAAGGAGGCGGCGAACTTCGTCATCGCGCAGCGGCGTCGGATCTTTTTCTTTGCCGACGAACTTAATCACACCCTGAATGGCGCTGATCTCGTGCAGGGTGTCCTGACTGGCCACCATGTCGAGCAGCACGTACCCCGGGAAAATCTTGCGTTCGATGGTGACTTTCTTGCCGTTCTTGATTTCGACCACTTCCTGCGTTGGCACCAACGCCTGACGAATCAGGCGATCCTCGGGCGCTGCCGTATCCATGTCGATTTTCCGCTGGATAAGGCGCTGCACCTTGTTCTCATGCCCCGACGTGGTCTGGACCGTGTACCACCGGTGCTCGAGCATCGACACGGCCGCCTCAGCGACCGATCAGGATTGCGGGCAAGCGCACGAGCAGCGCCTGCAGCGCAACGTCGATCAGCGCGATCAGCGCACCGAGCAACAGCACGAAGACGATGATCTGTATCGTCGCGGATTGGAGCTGCGCACGATCAGGCCACGTCACCTTCTTCATCTCGGCAATCACGTCGTGATAGAACGTGACCAGCCGAGTGGCGAGCCCGGGACGGGCAACTTCCACCGAAGTCGCCATGACTACTTCGTTTCCTTATGCGTCCGATGCGCGTTACAACGGGGACAGTACTTCTTCCACTCAACTCGCTCCGGATGCAACCGCTTGTTCTTCATGGTGAAGTAGTTGCGGTTCTTGCACTCAGTGCATCCGAGGATGATTTTCTCGCGCGCCATGATTCCAGACTCCGTGCTGCAGCATCCGACATCGAGTGCGCCGCTCGCGTTCGCTGAGCGCGCTTCCTCGACGGGTCCCGCTACTGCCTACATACGCCTACCACGCGTCGCGCAGTTTGTTCGACGCCTCCGACCGAGCCCCGTACTGGTCCGACGTACGCCCAGAGGCGAGCATCATCGGGTGCCCATCACCAAGTGCTGAAGTGACGCGCATCGAACAACCAGCCGTGAGTTCGGAGTGAGGTGAGCCTTGCAAGGTAGCAAGGCCGGTTGGAGCACGCAAGGCACAACAGAAGAGCCCGACCCTGGGCGGGTTCGGGCTCCTCAAGCACGCGACCGGGATTGAACCGGTGACCTCATCCTTACCAAGGATGTGCTCTACCGACTGAGCTACGCGTGCGGTACGTCAGAAACATGGACCGGCAACCTACTCCCGCCGGGCATTGCACACAAGCGCAGCACGAGACCTTCTGATTCGGCGCGCGCCCATGAAGAGGGTCAAGCCAGCACCCAACAGGAGGAGCGTTGACGGCTCGGGCACACTAGAAAAGCTGACGCGGAAAATTGAGCCGTCGCCTTCCGCATTCCCGCCGAAATCGGCGATGTACAGCTCGCTGCCGGTTGCCAGCAAAGACACTGGATGAGTAACGGCGCTCTGGGCATTCGGGATCAGGGAGAAATACTGTCCCGACGACGCGTCAGCGAACAGCACACCATCGAGGTTGTTGTTCGCACCGTCTGCGTGCTTGCCGTAGAATCCGAAAAACACCCCGTTGTTGAGCCCCACGGGAAAGCTCGACGGCGCAATCGCGAGACCTCCAACTCCTTGCGTCGCCATTCCACCGAGTGGCAGGAACAAGGAAAACGGCTGCGTGATGCCCGCGCCGGATCCGATCATGTGTCCGTCGACAGGATCGTAGTACGTGTTCGGAAATCCGAAATCGAGGACACCAGACGCCCCAGCGGCGATGATGCCGAAATAGTCCGTACTGACTGGCGTATTGGTTCCGCCCAGATCGATGCCATTTTCGCCGAAATACACATCACCGGCGGCGTTATAGCCCAGCGCAAACGCGTTTCGGAGACCAGAAGCAAGCTGGGTCACGGCGCCCGGGGTCACCGCTGCACCATTGACGTCAAACGCGAGACGGTAGATGGAATTCGGGTTCAGTGTCGCGCTCACCATTCCCGCGACGGAGACCGTGTTCACCGAGGGGACGTCGTTGAATTCCGATCCGACACTGAAGACCAGTTCGTAGGAGTTCGGCTGTCCGGGAACGCTTCGCATCCCGATAGTGTGCGAGTCGTGGTCCCAGAAGCCGACCGGATAGGTAAAGGTCACCTGGCCGATCTGCGCGAGGGACCCGCCCGCTCCAGCCTGCAATATGAAGATCTGGCTGCCGGTGTTGGTGCCGGTGGCGAGCGCTACAATATTCCCAACGCCGGAGAGGCCCGTGGCGACTCCGGAGCCGCCGCTGTACACCGTCGCCGGGGCGTCAGCGGTGCCGTTCGTTTGCGTGTACCGCAATACGTCCGACGAAGCCCCGCTACTCGTGGCTACCAAAATCGATCCGTCCGGCAACTGATAGAGCCCGTACGGTAAACTCAGCCCGGTGGCGAACGTCGTGACGTGCGCATTCGCGGGGATCGCGGGGTTGGTACCTAGGACAGGCTGCCCGAACGCGACGGTCGGGAGCCACAAGGCACAACCTGCGACGGACAGGCGCTTCATGGATGTAGGGGCCGTTCGTTGAGGGTCAGAATGCCGAGACGCCACGACGCCAAACGTACGATAACAGGAGTCGACAGGCGGCGTTCCTATGCCCGCAATTCATGATCCATTCGCCTTCGCCCGTCTCACAGAGCGAAGGTCCCGCGATTGACTGAGACCTAGCCACCGAAGTGTGTCGCCGACCCCACAAACCGTGTCGCGCGAGCCCGACGTCCAGGGGCAAGCAAAGACCCGCCACCGATGATCGGCAAGCGGGCCTCTGGTTCTCGGAGAGCGGGAGACGGGACTCGAACCCGCGACATCAAGCTTGGAAGGCTAGCGCTCTACCAACTGAGCTACTCCCGCAACATTCACCCACAACCGCATCGTCAACAGCACTGCTCCGTCCGAATTTCGGACCGGTCGAACACCATGTGATGGTGGGGGAAGGATTCGAACCTTCGAAGGCGTTAGCCGTCAGATTTACAGTCTGATCTCGTTGGCCACTTGAGTACCCCACCGGGGCCGCATCTCTGATACACTGCGGATAGAGCTGACGGTCGGGATTGAACCGACGACCTGCTGATTACAAATCAGCTGCTCTACCAACTGAGCTACGTCAGCGTAAACGCTCCCACCGAACGCTTCTGAGACAAGACTCTGAGAATAGGCCACCCCAACAAGGGTGTCAACCCAACGTGCCGTCGTGGTGACGAACGATTACATCCGACGCCAGCGAGTGCCCTGCGCCGAATCTTCAATGCTGACGCCCCGCGCCACCAATTCGTCCCGAATGGCGTCCGACTCGGCGAAATCCCGGCGCCCTCGCGCTGCGACGCGCGCCGCAACACGCTCTTCAATCCATGCTACGAGTGCGCTGTCCACTTCTTGCTCCGGCACCAGATCGAGCACTCCATCCATAAGTCGGAACGCCGCGCGCGCCCGCGCTAACGCCGATTCGTCCGAACCGCCAAGGTCGAGTTCGCGATTGGCGTCGGTAATGAAGGTAAAAAGCGCCGCGAGTGCTTCCGGCGCGTTGAGATCGTCGAACAGGGCCTCCACAAACTCTCGTTCAGCACGTGCCGCCGTCTCGGCGAGCGCAGCGGTTCCGCCCGAAGCCTCCGCGAGCCGCGCGGCGAACGTGCCAATGCGACGCACCGCCGCACGCGACTGGTCGAGCGAGTCCTCGCCCAGGTTCAGCTGTTTGCGGTAGTGCGCGTTGAACACGAAATGCCGATAGGCGGTGCCGGAGATCCCCTGTTCGCGGAGCTCCACCACGTTCGCCACGTTGCCCACGCGCTTGGCCATCTTGGCACCGTCAGTGAGCAGGAACTCCCCGTGGCACCAGCAACGCGCAAAGGTCTTCCCCGTCGCCGCTTCGGACTGCGCAATCTCGTCTTCGTGATGCGGGAAGATGAGGTCGATGCCCCCAGCATGCAGATCAAACGTCTCGCCAAGATATTTCATCGCCATCGCTGAGCATTCGAGGTGCCACCCGGGACGACCTCGCCCCCACGGGGAATCCCACGCTGCACCGGTCAATTCGTCTTCATCCTTCGCGGCTTTCCAGAGCGCGAAGTCTTGCGCGTTCTCCTTGGCGTACTCGTCCTGTGCTACGCGAGCACCAACGCGCAACTCTCGCTTGTCGAGCTGCGACAACTTGCCGTAGTCGGGGAAGCGGTCGATCGCGAAGTAGATGGACCCATCGTCGGCGACATACGCCACCCCGTTGACGATCAGTCGTTCGACGAGCGCGATCATTTCCGGGATGTGCCCAGTCGCTTTGGGATACCCCTCGGCATCTTCAATACGCAGGTACCGGCGATCGGTATGGAACAGCTCCGTGAAGGGTTCCGTTACCTGAGAAATAGTGGTGCCAGTTGTCGCCGCCTTGCGGATGATCTTGTCATCGACATCCGTGAGGTTCATAATCTGTTCGACTTGCCACCCGGCCAGCTTCAACGTGCGACGCAGCAAGTCCTCAAACAGGAATGTGCGGAAGTTGCCCAAGTGCGCCGGGTTGTAGACCGTTGGTCCGCACGTGTACATCCGCACCGTGTGTCCATCAGCGGGTGCGAACGGCTCGACGAGGTGCGTGAGCGTGTTGTACAGGCGAAACTCAGGCATACGTTGGGTCGGGAAAGCGGGGCGGAGTTGCTCGAGGGACGGGCAGCCGTCACCACGTGAATCTATCAAGGAAGTTGGGCGTCGTGTGCTGCAGCCGGTCGTAGGTCTCCCCCCATCCAGGACTCTCCGATGAACTCTCCTTTCACTGCGCGGATCTTTACTCGGACGGCCGCAGTGCTCGGCGACGGGATGGCCGGTTGACCCGCAAACGGGACAGACACTGATCAACGGCCAGCCGGTCGTGGGTCGAGTCTTCGTAATGAAAAAAGGTAGACGGCATCGAAGCGTACAAATACGCCAACGTGTACGCGAATGAGCCGAGCCATCCGCAGCGTCCGAGGGTGGGGACGTCGTATACGAAGCCTCCGCTCTCGGCCTCCCGACGCGTCCGGGGCATCATGGTGCAATCGACGTTGTGGTCAATGGATGGCAAACGTTCGGCGCGGATGAACCACCACTATCGGTAATCGGAGCCCGCGATTCGCGCGCTGGCGTCGCTATGATCCTGCCCGCACGCAGCGTCAGCACGCGAACTCGCTCGCTCCCATACATGCGCTGAGGTTCGCGCACTTGGAGCTGCTCGTGCGACGCTTCGGGCCCTTCGGTGCGCTCCTTGTTGTCGAACGCGAGGTGCACGGCTAGTACGACGGCGACGTTGCGCGCCCGCACGCGCACGGCCCAGTCGCGCCACCAGGCCATCACCTCGAGCGCTGGCACAGCGTCGCGCCGAGTGTGCACGCGCAGCAAAAAGGCGAGTGGTGCGCCTGCGTCGGATGTTGCGTTCGCGCTGTCCGGTCGGCGGGCGGACGCGGCCAGGGCCGCGGGAACACGGTGCGGATTTGACCACGCGGAGACAATGGCGCGAGCGGCAGTGGTGCTGATCGCGCCCCGCCGGATTTGCGCACGCGGATGCATCTGGCGGACGCCCCTGACGCGCGTGCGCAGGCCCGCGAAGACATCAAGCAGCGAATTGGCTCCGCTCGCGACCCCGCCTTGCAGCACCACCAGTTCGCCGACCCGGACGTGACATGACAACCCGTCCAACGTCCGAACGGCACAGGTCGCACCGCCGGCACCAGCGACGATCTCTTCGTGCAGGTTGTGCACGGAGAGCAAGACCGGCGATTCAGTGCGGAAGGAGGGCGCGGCGAGAATCATGCGACATCATACCACGGCTGCGCTGGGTCACACGTACCGTTGCGCCGCGGCCGACATCGATCGAACGCGCCCAGCGAACGTTCGATCGATGTTTCGCTAACGTGCTGCGAGGCGCGCGTTTGCGAGGCGCGCGTTGTGGAATTCGCTGATGGCCTGCGCGATGGGTGACGGGTCGAATCGCACTGGGTCGGTCGCTGGCAGTCCGGTTTCCTCGGTCACGCGCTCAACGGCCTCCTGCGCTGCGTCGTCTGACAGATCGAACGTGTTGAGCGCGATGGCGATGACGGGCGCGGGACGCAGATACTCCGTCGCCTGTTCGTACACCCGCGCCATGTCGCGCAGCGAGGGAATCTTGACCCACGGGTTGCGATTGATGGCCGTCCGCGAGGGCTGCGCGCAGAGCACCATCGCGTGCGGCAATGACCCATGCAGGAGCCCGAGCGTGACACCAGAGTACGACGGATGAATCAGCGAACCCTGCCCTTCGACGAGCACGATGTCCGCGTCCGTCGCGGCCTCGATTGTCAACCGTTCCGCGGCACCACCGATGAAATCCGCGACCACGGCGTCAACGGCAATGCCGCTGCCTTCAATCAGGATGCCCGTTTGCCCCGTCGCGGCAAAGGCAACGCGATGACCGAGCGCCCGCACGGCATTCTGCACCTGAAGCTGCGCCGTCATCTTGCCGATGTTGCA
>JANMKU010000346.1:0-50039 GCA_031372205.1 Gemmatimonadaceae bacterium
AGCACACTCCCGGGTAGATGCGCTGTTTCGAACTCCCAATGTTCGCGCACGTCTAGCACAACAAGTGTGTCGCCGCTGGCGATACGCGTGGCGAGTTCGCGAGGAGAGATTTCCGGGGTAGGCGACACAGTAGTGCTCGTAGTGGTGGATGGCGCGACGCGTATCGGTTCGGTACTCAGCGCCGGTCTCGATTTGTGGTGCCGTTCGCTGCCGCATGCCGAGCAATCGTGGCGCTTGGCAATCGCGATGCGCTGCGAATCGTTCGTGAGCAGATCGAGGAGCAGCAGCTGTCCGATGAGCGCGGTGCCGATGCCGGTGATGAGTTTGATGACTTCGGTCGCCTGGTACATTCCGACAACGCCTGGCACGACGCCGAGCACGCCTTCTTCGGCGCACGTTGGCACACTGCCCGTGGCCGGCGGGTCGGGAAAGAGGCAGCGATAACACGGACCATCGGCTGCAGCAAAGACGCTCAGTTGCGCCTGAAAACGCGCCACGCTGCCGTACACGAACGGGCGACCTGTTGCCACGCAGGCATCGTTGATCGCATATCGCGCCGGAAAATTGTCGGTCGCATCAATGACCACGTCGTGCGTTTGCACCAAGGCCAGCGCATTCGACGCGTCGAGTTTGACGTCGACTGTCGAGACATCCACGTCTGGGTTGATGTCGTGCAGCCGAGTGCGCGCGGCGTCGAGTTTGTGCCGACCCACGTCGAGCGTGCCAAAGAGCAGTTGCCGATGAAGGTTGGTGCGGTCCACCACGTCGCTATCGACAAGCGTGAGAGCGCCAACACCAGCCGCGGCGAGATACATCGCGGCCGGTGAACCGAGCCCGCCAACACCCACGATCAGCACGCGCGCCGCAGCCAGTCGCTGTTGTCCGGCGAGACCGAAACCGCGCAGCGTGAGCTGGCGTGCGTAGCGAGGATCGTGTACGTCGATGGTCACTACTTGGGCGTCAGGGCGCGTCCGAGCAGGGCGCGACGGGCCTCGTCTACCGCATCGGCGGCTTTGCCGAAACGCATCGTGAGGTCGGTGATCTCCGTCTTCGCGGTCGCTTCATCGCCAGCGCGTACGGCTTCGTTCACGCCAGGAAACGTCATCGTCGCGTACCCGTTGTCGACGTCAGCCGCGTAGATGAGCGAGCGATACCACGGACGTCCCTTGAGTCCACTGGGTCTGGCAAAGGCACGCTCCACTTTCAGCAGGGCGTCGTTCGTGGCGGCGCGTGCGTCACGCGTCATGGTGCCTGCGAGGCGCGCGTCGCGCGCGGTGGCGAACGCTGCCGACACGCGCTCAAGTCGCGCAATCGCCGCGGCAAGCGGCGTGAGCGACGTCGCGGTCCACTTGCGATCAGTAAAACTCTTCTGGATTGGCGGGAGATAGCGCCGCATCGTGCGCGCGAACTCCACGTAGTCGTAGGGCAGGATATCGGCGTCGGCGACGCGCACGGCCATCGCGGCGACAATGCGCGCTGCCGTCGCATGATAGAGAAATCCGGGGTCGCCGAATTTCACCATCCAGGCGTATGTGTCGTACGCTGAGTGATACGTGCCGGCCGGACCGCCAAACCCCCACTCGGCGATGGGTATGCCGAGGTGATTGTAGAAGCCGGCGAAGTCACTGCCTCCACCCGGGTCACCCATCGGGGGCTCAAGCGTATCACTCGCGAGATGACTCGCTGCTCGCCACGCATCGTACACGGTGCCACTGCTCTTGGGCTCGGGTACGTTGCGCAGCACATCGCGCAATGTCGCGCGCAACGACGGTGAACCACCGCCGCCAAACGCACTGCCCTGTGCCGCGACATCCTGATTGAAGTAAGCGACGGCGCCCTTCTGCAATCGCAGCGAGTCTTCTTCCACAAACTCGGTCGAACCGACAAGTCCCCACTCTTCCGCATCCCATGTCGCAAAGACGATCGTGCGCTTGGGCTTCCACCCCTTCTTCGCCATGTCCGCCAATGCGTGCGCGGCTTCAAGAATGCTGACCGTCCCGCTGATGTTGTCGGCCGCACCCGGACCCCATCCGTCACGATGTCCGCCGATGTACACGTACTGCTCGGGGAATTCGCTGCCGCGCAGCATCCCGAGTGTATTGAAGATCTGCTTCGTGCCATTTGTCGCCGCGTCGGTGGTGACTTCGACTTGCACCTGCACCGGCCCCGGTCCAACGTGATACCGCAGCCCAATCCCGCCTTGCCATCCCGCGGGCACGTTGGTGCCGCGGAGCGGTTGCAGGAGCTGCTGCGCACTGGCGGCACTGATGGGGACAACGGGAATCTTTGGCAGCGACGTTGCTGCCACACTGAGTCGCGGGGCGCCGGGCTTACTGGCGTAGCCTGGAGTGAGCGGATCGCCGGTGCCGTTGTACACACTGCCGCGCTGCACGCCGCGATTGGGGCGCATCGGTCCTTCGGGATACATGTCGCCGCGCGCGAAGCCATCGTCGGCGGGATCGGTATAGATGAGGACCGCAACAGCACCACGCTTTTCTGCTTCGCGGGCTTTGATGCCACGAAAGCTCCGGCCGTAGCGGGCCAGCACCACCTTGCCACGCACGGACACGCCGAGTGAATCAAGCACGGCGTAGTCTTCAATGAGTCCGTAGTTGACGAACACGAGTTCACCGCGCCCAATGCCGGCGCCGCTTGACCCATTGACGGTGAGATACTGTGGCAACGCCGTGGGCGCATCGCCGTCAATTGGCGGTTCCGACAGATCGAGTACGGTGCTGTCGCCCTTGCCGAGTCGTGTGATCTTGACGCTGGTCGCATGCGGCAGCCACACGTCGTATGTGCGCACCTCGGTCTCGAGCCCCATCGCCTTCATCTGCTCGATGACGTAGTCGCGCGTGCGCGCTTGCGCGGCTGTACCGGCTACATGCGGCTCCTTTGATAGGGCGGCAGAGCGCGTTTGCGCGCGCGAAGGCACGGGTCCACTGATGGCCTCTTGCTCAAGGCGTCGTTGCTCGGCCGCGCGCGCTTGGCTGAACCCGATCACCCGGTTTGCGCCGGCCGCACGCGTCGGTGCCTGCGCGGTGAGGACGCTCAGTGGAATGAACGGCAATGTCGCGAGGAAGACGACCCAGCGAACCAGCTGGGAGCGGCGATTCGGCGACGTTGGTGTTGCGAGACGCGAGGGCGTTGGAGCGGACACAGATGGTGCCTCGTGCGATGAGAAAACTGAGTGGCACTGTAGAATACTCAACACTGGAACTACCCAAGCTCGAACTCTTCCAGCGCCCGCTGCGCCGCTTGCTGCAGCAACGCTTCCTTGTCCGGTCCCGCTGGTAACGCGGCGCTGATCTGCGCAAACTGGCGGCACATCTCGTCGTCGATCATCGCTTGCGTTGGTGACAAGACGCCAAGACAGGCCAGCATCGCGACCGCAACGTCGGTCAGCGCTGATCGCGTTTCGTCGTCGAGCGCCGCCAGAGAAGCCGGCGCCAAGGGTCGCGCGGGCAGGCTTTTCTCGCGACGGCGCTTGGGTGCTTCGAACAGCGACCGGACCGGGGCCAATGTCACACTGAACGAGCCCGGCGTATGCTCGGCGAACGTGCTCACCACGTTTCGGCGTCGCAAGGAGGGGAGCAACTTGGTGATCGCTTCGCGCACCGGCGACAACCCGTCCACGCTGCGATTGCCGCGCCCTGTGATCACCAGCACCTCACTCGCGCCCTGTACCTGCTGAAAGCGCAGCCAACGCTCGGCCAGATCGGTCGCCTGCATGGCCGTCGGTTGCATGGCGCGCAAGTTGAGCGTGCGTGACGAACCAAAGCGCAATTCATCAAAGGCGCGATGTAGCGAGACGGGTGACCGGTCCTTACGGGAAGTCATGCGTCAAGTATGCACACCGTCGCCCGTCGGGCGTCAGGGTGAACCGCGTTTGGCGATACGCCGTCGCGCTGCCGCACTTGGGCGCAAGGCGTCGCGCAACACGTGGCCGTCCAACAGTTCAGTCGGCTCGACGCCAATCGCTGCGGCAAGTGTTGGCGCGATGTCCACGGATCGCACGGGCCGAGTGTACGTGCCCGCGACAAACATCGGTCCCATGAACACGATCGGGATGCGCGCGTCGTAGTCATACGGCGTGCCGTGCGTGGCGTAGCGTATCGCGTACCAATAGAAGTACGGCTTGAGCGTCACGGTGAGCACGGCCGGCATATCATGGGGCAACGAGTGCACCCAGCGCGCGGCGATTTTATCTCCGCGCGCGGCGGCCGCCGCCAGCTGCGTCACCCGATCCACCCGCAGCACGCCCGGTCGTCGCAGCAATGCACGACGCACCGACTCAACGAGGGAGTCGGCATTGATCGACTGCGCGGCCAACTTGGCCCGATCCATCGAGATGATACCCGACTGCAATTCAATGGCGAGCGTGTCCACGCCGCGGGCGACCAGCGCCTGACGCACCGTGTCGATCAGCGCTTTGGCATTCACTCGGCCGCGATCGGGATCGGCGCCCGTGAAGTGCGATTCCGGAAATGGCGCGACGCCGTGATCGGCGCCCAGTGCGAAAACTATTCGCGTCGAGTCCCGCAGCTTGTACAGAGAATCAATCAGACGACCCAGTGCGCGGTCCACCCGCAACACCTGATCGTGCAACTCACGCGACTCCGGGCCGTAGCGATGCCCCACCGCGTCGGTGGTGGACAGCGACACGGCCAGCACATCCATCGACGTACCGCCACCCAGCTTGAGCGCGTTCACGCCAGCGAGTGCCAGATCGACGGTCACATCGTCCATCCACGGGAACTCCGTGAAATTGTAGGTGCCTGTACGACGGTCGGCTGAGAGCGTGTGGGGGAAGGTAAAGTCCTTGCCCAAGTTCTCAATCGCCACCGAATCACGCTCGGGATACTGCGACGCGTCGAGCAGCGTATTCCACGGCGCGCCGAGGTACTTGGCCGTGAAGTCTGTGGCGTTGAAGCGCTGCACCCACGTTGGCAGCGTGTCGGCATAGTAGTGGCTGGTAGTGAAGCGCCCGTCCAGCGAATACCAATACACCTCTTGCTTGGCGCGGCCGAGTGGCAGGATGGCGCCGCGATCCTTCCGCGACACCGACAGTGCTCGACTGAACTGATCGTCAGAACGGATCCAATCGAAGAGCGCCGATCCGCGAAAGCGGTACGGTGATGCACCACCGCCGCGACCGAAAAGCGTGGTCGACTGGGAATCCACCACGCCGATATCATTGATCACAACGCCGGTATGCGACGGATAGCGACCCGACCATAGCGTTGCGTGCCCTGGCGCGGTTTCCGTCGTCGCGTGATCGTGGATCGCGTTGGTGTATCGCGCGCCCCGTCGCATGAGCCGTCCGAGCCCACCCGTGAGCTGTGGCGCGAAACGCTCGAAGTAGTCGGGGCGCAGCTGGTCGACCGTGATTTGCACCACGAGCGTGGGTCGCAACACTGGCGGTGCACTGACACGTTGCGCCTGGAGCGGAGACGACGGCAATGCGAGCAGCGTCAACGCGAGCACGGACGCAGTACGGACAGCGAAAGGAGATGGCATGCCGCAATTGCAATGTGTGACATGGTCGGCTCAACCGGCGGCACCTGTCCGGCCTCGTACGCGTCGCCGGATCGACGCGCCAGGACAGGTGCTGCACCGCCGGTGAGCGAGCCACGCAGGCTGCTGCACGTCGCGGGTGTTCGACGCGCGCATGCTCTGGCGTCTTGATTCCGCACCGTTCACGGAGGCGCGTGAAGGCGACGGCAATATTGTGCATTTCGCGCCAACACACTAGTGAGTGCGTGAAAGTATTTCCAGTCGGTTTCTATTCGCGGGTTGGACGATGCGTGCGAACAAGTGCGCCAACGGCGCGATCGTGCGCGGAGTCCGACGCAGACAAGCCATCAATGACGCCGTCCACATCGGTCGAGGAACGATTCTGACTGAGCTTCCACTTGCCTTCGAGTCGCGTGATCTCGAGTTCGACGCCGACGACGGCCTTCGCCAATTGGTCGAGAAATTCCTGTGGGGCGTCGTGCATCGCCCATGGATGCGCGCGATCACCTTCGTGCCGCTCGGTAAGCCGATCGAGGTGTCGCATCATGAAATCGCGGTCGTCGATGAACTGCAGCCGACCGTAGACGTGCACGGCGACGTAGTTCCACGTCGGGACGACTTTGCCGTGCAGCGCCTTTGTCGGATACCAGCTCGGAGTGACGTAGGCGTCGGGTCCAGTGAACAGCACCAGCGCTTCCGGTCCTTCGTTTGAGAATCCGTGGTGCGGATTGGCGCGGGCAATGTGTCCCTGCAGTACGCCGTGGGTGCCGCGGGACCTGTCCAACAACCACGGCATGTGCGTGGCAAAGAGTCCCGTCGACGCATCGGAGGTAATAAGCGCGCCGAACGGATGTGCCGTCATGAAGTCGTGCATCACCACTGCATCCGTCTCGCGGAACGATGGCGGTACGTACATCAGGAGGTTGCGCGAATGGTGATGGCCGCCTTACCCGAGCAGTGCCGCTTCGAGAATGGCCAATCCTGCCGCGAGCTCCTCACGCGTGATGACGAGCGGCGGCAGAAAGCGAATGGTGTGTTCACCGGCGCTTACCAGCAACAGCCCCTGATCAAACGCACGCTGGATGACCGTTGCCGCCGTTTCGTGCACATCGATGCCCCACATGAGACCCGTGCCGCGAATGGCGCGGACGCGTCCCGTCCGAGCAGCCATGTCCTGCAATTGCTGGCCAAACCACGCTCCTGTGTCGCGAACATGGGCGAGCATTGACGGGTGGCCAAGCCGCTGCACCACGTGATTGGCCACATGCGCGATGAAGGGGCCACCACCAAACGTTGTCCCGTGATCACCGGGCTGAATGCACCGGCCCACGGCGTCGTTCACCAGAATCGCACCCATGGGCAACCCGGCAGCGAGCGGCTTGGCCAGCGTCAGCATATCAGGCTCGAGGCCGAGTTGCTCGTAGGCAAAGAACGATCCCGTCCGACCCAGTCCGCATTGAATCTCGTCCAGAATGAGCAGCACGTTGCGCTCACGCGTGAGGTCGCGCAGACCGCGGAGAAACATGGGATCGACGACGCGAACTCCACCCTCGCCCTGAATTGGCTCAACGATCACGGCCGCTGCCGTTTCCGGATTGAGCACGACACGTAGCTCGTCGAGATCGCGTTCCACGATGCGCACACCACCCATGAGCGGGCGGAACGGCAAGCGGTACGCAGGACGATCGGTCGCGGCCAGCGTGCCGGGCATCCGACCATGAAACGAGCCGCGAAGGGCAATGATCTCGTTCTTGGCCGGAAAATCCGACGAGCGCGCCCAGCGACGCGCGAACTTGAACGCGCCTTCGTTGGCCTCCGCACCGGAGTTTGCAAAGAACACGCTGGACGCGAACGAATGATTCACGAACCATGCGGCCAGCGTTTCGCCGGGCTCGGTGCGATAGAGGTTAGACGTGTGAATCAACCCCGCGGCCATCGCTTCCTGCATGGCCTGCATCACGCCGGCATCCGCATGACCAAGCGCGTTCACTGCAATGCCAGCCACAAAGTCCAGATATCGCCTGCCCGCGTCGTCGTACATATAGACGCCTTCGCCACGCACAAAGAGCGGCTTCTGTCGCTTGTAGGTCCCGAGAATCGCCTCGCTACTCGGCGCCACCGCGGTCGATGTCGACGCACTGCCACTGCTGGCGGTGGCGACGGGCGGCGGCGTGAACGACGTGATGGGCGCAGCAGGCGAAGTCATAGTCGACGGAGTCATGGCGAAAGTATCCTGGCAAACGGAGACATGCGGGTGACGCGTTCAGCGCGCGCCGACAACAACGCGAGACCCGTCAGCGACGACGATCCTCGTTCCCAACTCACCATCGCGAAGCGCCGCGAGGTCACCGATGCGCACACGACCAACACCACCTGCGAGCGCCTGCGCGCACGCGTCAAGCTTGGCCGCCATTCCGCCACCGGCGACGCCTGAGGCAACGAGCGCATGCGCGTCAGGCATGGTGAGCGTCGCGATGCGTTGTTTGTCGGCGTCGAGTACGCCTGGTACATCGGCGACGAGAAACAGCTCGTGCGCCCCGAGGGCGACGGCAATCGCGGCGGCGGCATCGTCGCCGTTGACGTTGAGCGCTCCACCGACACGCGCGTCCGCGTGCGTGGCCACCGGCGAGACAACCGGTACGAAGCCCTGCGCGAGCAGTGCATCGATGAGTCGTGTGTCGACCGCGTTCGGCAGCCCGGAGTGTCCAAACGTCGCGACATCGATCGGCGTGGCACGCAACATCGACGCGTCTTCGCCCGATATGCCGACGGCGGACACACCGGCAGACGTGAGAGCGGACACGAGCTGCTTGTTGGCCAGTCCGGACAAGACCATGCGGACGAGTTCAAGCGCCGTATCCGTGGTGACTCGGCGGCCACCAACAAATACCGGCTCTTCGCCGCGCAGTCGCTGCAAACTGCTGATTTGATCACCGCCACCGTGCACGATGACGAGCTGTCCGTGCGTCTCACCAACGAGTGCCGCCAGTGCCGCGGGCAACGCCGGATCCGCTTGCGTGCGTCCGCCCAGTTTGACGACTGTCGGTCCTGTGGACGAGGCGCCGGATGTGCTCACGCCTGCAAACCCGCAGTCTCGTCGAGACCGAGCATGAGATTGGCATTCTGCAGCGCCTGACCAGCGGCGCCCTTCTGCAGATTGTCGATGGCGCTCATGACGAGCAGCGTGGGCGTACGCAGGCCTGCGGGGATGCGCGCGGCGATCCGCACGACGTTGCGATGCGCGACATCGGTGAGTGCCGGCAGATCGTCCGTCAACTCCACAAATGGCTCGGCACCGTACAGCGCGCGAAACGGCGCCAGGGCATCGTCGAGCGGTCGCGCGAGTGGAACGGTGATGGTGGACAAAATGCCGCGATCCACCGGTAAGAGGTGTGGCGTGAACAACAGATCACAGTCGGCCCCGATGGTCCGCATCGTGGCACGCATCTCGTGCAGATGCCGGTGTGTGTTGCCCACCGCATACGGACGGAAGTTCTCGGTGACTTCGGCGAAGAGCAGTTCGAGCTTGGGTGAGGCGCCCGCGCCGCTCACGCCGCTCGCCGCTGCGATGGACACCGTAGCGCCGGGGGCAATCAGCCCGGCCTTGGCCAACGGCGCCAGCGCGAGCAACACGCTCGTCGCATAACAGCCCGGGTTCGCAACCACGCGCGCCCCGCGGATGTCTTCGCGAAACAGCTCGGTCAACCCGTACGGCGCGTTCGACGGCACGCCGGCCGGGAGGGCGTGCGTGCTGCCCCCATAACCCGGCCGCATGTCGCTCGACAGATCAACCACACGGGCTCCTGCGGCGATGACTTTGGCCACCCACTCGGCGGACGCGCCGTGCGGCAGGGCGGCGAACACCAACGCCGCCGAGGCCAAGTCAATCTCGTCGGTGCCGACCAACGGGATGTCGAGCGTCCGCGCATCGGCGCGCACGCGCAGCGTGGTGCCACGCTGCGCGTTGGCCGTGGCAAAAGCGAGCGACAGTTGCGGGTGGCCGACGATGAGGCGGCAGAGTTCTCGTCCGGCGTAGCCACTGGCGCCGAGGACGCCGATCGGGATAGTATGCACTCTGAATGCATAAGTTTGCATCGCCCCGTTGTCAATTGGTGGTCCGCGGTGCGACCGTTCGGTGGCGGACCACGCTGATGGCACCCGCGCCACCGGCGTTGAACACCGTGTCCCGAGGAGACCCACGACGTGACCGACAAAACGCACCGACACAGCGCGATTCGTGATATCGTCGTGAGCCGACGAGTCGCCAGTCAGGAGGAGTTGCGACGACAGCTGGCGAAACGAGGGTGGGACGTCACGCAGTCGACACTGTCGCGCGATCTGCGCGAACTCCGGTTGGCGCGGATTCCCGACGACACCGGTGCCGTTCGCTACGCGTTTTCTGAGGGCGGTGGAAGTGACGACGAGTCACGGCGACTGGAGATGATCGTGCCGCAGTTCATCGTCGGCGTGGAGGCGGTGCAGATCATGATCGTGGTCCGCACCGTCGCGTCCGGCGCGCAACCGGTGGCTGAGGCACTCGATCACGCCGGATGGCCGGACATTGCCGGCACGATTGCCGGCGACAACACGGTGCTGATTATCTGCCGTTCGACATCGGGTCGAGAGCGGGTGTTGCGACGGCTCAAGGACTATCTGCGCGCTTGATTTTCCGACTGGGCGCAGCGTGATTTCGCGTCACGCATGGCCCTCGTGGGCGAGGCTGCATAGTCTTGCAACCGGAACCACCGGCCGGCCATCCGCGCGCCGTCAGGTCGCCGCGCCAAACGCTCTCACGCCACCTGTCTCCGGAGTATTCGCATGACCGTCCGCGATGCGCATAAGTTGTGGGGTGGCCGGTTCGCTGGCGGACCATCGCCGCTCCTTGATGCGCTCAACCGGTCCATCGGCACGGACTTTCGGCTCTGGCCGCACGACATACGGCTGTCGCAAGCATGGGCGGACGCACTTGGTGCGGGCGGCGTACTGACGCGCGAGGAGAGCAGCGCCTTGCAGTCCGGTCTCGATCGCGTTGGCGTACGCATCGCCGAGGGGGCAGAGCCGATCGCGACGGACGAGGACATTCATACGATGATTGACCGGTTGCTGCACGTCGAAGCCGGTGCCGTGGCGTCCAAGCTGCATACGGGTCGTTCGCGCAACGATCAGGTGGCGACGGCGTCGCGCTTGTGGACCATGGACGCGTGTCGCCGACTGGATGATGCCGTGCGTGAGTTGCAGACCGCGTTGTTAAGCCAAGCCGAAACGTTGACCAATTCGATGTTGCCGGCCTACACGCATTTGCAGCGTGCGCAGCCGGTGAGCGGCACGCACTGGTTGCTGGCGCACTTCTGGCCGCTCGACCGCGATCGCACCAGACTCGCCGCGGCTGCGCGTTGTGCGGCGGTACTGCCACTTGGATCAGGCGCCATCGCTGGCAGTGCGTTTCCTGTCGACCGGGAGCTGTTGCGCGCATCGCTGGGGTTCGCGACCATCTCGCCCAACAGCATTGATGCGACGGGTGATCGCGACTTTGTGGCAGAGACGCTGTTCGCGTGCGCCATGATCGCGGCGCACTGCTCGCGGTTGGCGGAAGACATGATCGTGTACGGGTCGAGTGAATTCGGTTTCGTCAAGTTTGGTGACGGATTCTCGACGGGCAGCAGCATGATGCCGCAGAAGCGCAATCCGGATGTGTTCGAATTGGCGCGTGGCTCTGGCGCGCGTGTACTCGGTGATCTGGTCTCGCTCATGGGAACGATCAAGGGACTGCCCAGTGGGTACAGCAAGGACTTGCAGGACGACAAGCGGGCGATGTTCAATGCCATTGATATGCTGTTGCTTGTTTTGCCGGCGGTGGCTGGCGCCGTCGCGGAGTTGCGGTTTGACACGGTGCGTATGCGCGCGGCGGTCTCGAGCGCGATGATGGCGACCGATCTCGCAGACTATCTCGTGCGCCGTGGCGCGACATTTCGTGAGGCGCACGGCGCGGTGGGTGTGCTTGTGCGCGCTGCGGAAGAAGGCCGCATCGAGCTGGATCAGTTGCCGCTCGCGCAGTTTGCGGCGGCGCACCCGCTGTTCGGCGACGATGCGCGCGATGCACTCAGCGCCGACGCGTCACTCGCGGCGCGCGATATCGCGGGTGGTACCGGGCCCAACGCCGTCGCCGCGCAATTGGTGCAGGCACGTGCGTCGCTCGAGCATCGTGGTACGCCTGTCGATCCCGCGCTGCGCTGACGTGCGTCCGTTCGATCTGATCATATTCGATTGCGACGGCGTGCTCGTCGACAGCGAGCGGATCACGAGTCGCATCTTCGGCGCGCTGCTGGCAGAGCTCGGACTTGACTACACGCTGGAGGAGATGTTCGACACGTTCGTCGGCAACTCGATGGTGCGGGTGGTCGAGATCGTCACCGAGCGTCTCGGGCACGCCCCGCCGGTCGATCTGGTCCCGCGGTATCATGCGCAATCCTTTGTCGCGCTCGCGAACGAACTGCAGCCGGTCGATGGCATCGTCGCACTCCTCGACACGCTGGACGCGCTCGGTGTGCCCTATTGTGTAGCGTCCAACGGTGAACATGCGAAGATGCGCACGACGCTTGGTGCCACCGGACTGCTCACGCGCTTCGAAGGCCGCCGATTTTCATCGGAGGACGTGGCACATCCCAAGCCCGCGCCGGATCTGTTTCTCCATGCCGCGGCGCGAATGGGTGCCCCTCCGTCGCGCTGCGTGGTGATTGAGGATAGTCCGCTCGGTGTGCGCGGCGCGTGTGCCGCGGGGATGACGGTGGTTGGGTACACGGACCTGATGCCGGCGGAACGACTGCGCGCCGAGGGCGCCCGAGAGACCGTGTCCAGCATGTCGATGCTCAGCGCACTCTTGCTCAACGACGCGTGCTGTTCGACGACGTCAGCGGTGAACGCGGCGGTGTATGGTATCAGGGACGAGGATATGCGAAGACCGCTAGGTAATTGTTGAACGGCGTTCGTCCCCACAACGGGCGAATCGTGCCCCGCATTCCAAAAGACTCGAGCACCGCGGTGAGCGTGTCTGGTCGCGGATAATGAACCGGTGCCGATTCGGTCCAGAAGCCGAGTTTCGCGGCCCAATCGCCAGCCCGGGTGAGCGCGAACCGCCAACTCGGCGTGTCCATGCCCGATCGGATCACCAGTTTCCCGTCAATGGTGACACGCGCCGTCGCTTCTCGAAGCAGCGCGACCTGGGCGGCCGCATTCATGTACTGCAGCGTATCGAGTATGGTCACACTCCCAGCATGCACGGGCAAACCCTCGCGGACATCGCGCTGCGCAAAGAGCAGATCGGCAGCGTCGACCGTGCTCATCTCGCGGGCGATGGCAATCTTGGCTGCGTCAACGTCGATTGCGGTGATCGGTGGCTGCCACCCGCGCGCGCGAAGATAGAACGAGCAGAGTCCCATACCGCACCCGATATCCAGCAGAGGCAAAGTGGTGTCGGCAAGCGCGGTGTACACGGCGGCGTACAGTGGATCGGTCGCGTATTTGCACCACGCATAGTACCGCGCATTGTTGCCAGGGAAACGCGATGCCAGCTGGCGCACATTGACGGCGCGCTCCGTCATGGATCGAGCGGCTGTTGCATGCGGCGAACTGGCAGACACATGGCGCCAAGGCCCGTCACCAACGCCAAGGCGAGGAATCCGAGCAGTGATGCCATGACGGATACCGCCGAGGCGACGCCGTACCATCGCTGTAACAACAGTTCAAGGGATTTTTCGCGAAACCCAATGCCCCCGAGAGTTATCGGCAAAGCCGCAATGCTGTCGGCAATGACAATGGCGCCGAACAGACCGACAGCAGGCGCGGGCAACGCGAGTGCCTGTGCGGCACACCAAAACGCACCGTAGTGCGCAACCAGTAACGGCAACGAGATGGCCACGGCCGCCGCTGTGCTGCGTGAACGAAGGCACAGCGTCACGAAGTACATGACGCGTTGGTGCCACGCCGGCCGCCACGACCTGGCCAGCAGACCGGCGCCGATACTCAGCAGGAGTACCAGTCCCAGAATTTCAAGGGCGTGACGATTCACACCTGTCGTTAGCCCAAGCGCGCTGATGACGACGGCACCAAGCACAAGCAGTGCTGGCAGCGCGGTGACATGATCGAGCGTGACGGATGCGAGCAGCGCACTTTTGCGTACTGGTTGCCCACTGGCCGCCAGCACTACGCGCATGGCATCAACACCGACCGGCCCGATCGACAACAATCCGGCGGCGCTGCTCGCGAAAGAAATCCGCAGTACCGCTGAGAATGGTCGCGGGCATTCACACGCCTGCAGACAGTACTGCCACCGCACCGCCGCGAGCACAGCGGCCACTGCTCCCGACACAACAGCACCGACCAACCACCACGGTGCGGCAATCTGCGCAGCACGCACCCCACTCCATACATCTCGGCGCGAAAGTACCCACGCCAGAATCACCAGCGTTATTACAAGTCGGACGAGCCATGCACGTCGTGGGCGTCCCGGCATCACGCTACCGGTTCAACATCTGGCCTGCCCAACGTCGTCGTGCTGATCGCCGACGCCTGCGGCGCACCGCGCATGACCAATCGCAACAGCGGTGACGTCATGGTGGTGGTGACGAGTGCCATGACGACCATGATCGCGAACAGCGATGCCGAAATGACTCCCATCTCCAATCCAACATTGAGCACGACGAGCCCCATCAATCCTCGCGTGTTCATCAGCGCACCAATGCCGATCGCGTCGCGCCACGACATACCCGCGAGACGTGCCGCCAGTGCGGCGCCACCGAACTTACCAACGATTGCGGTAACGAGCACCAGCAGGCAAAGGCCCCACAGGGCGAGCGTGCCAAGCAGCCCGATTTCTGTGCGCAAGCCAGAGTACGCAAAAAAAATCGGGAGAAATAACGCCGATACGACCGTGTCCATGCGTTTCGCCAGCTCATGTGCGAACCCTGAGTCGCGCGGCATGATCGTCCCCGCGAGAAACGCTCCAAACAGTGCGTGCACCCCAAGCGTCTCCGTGATCAGTGCGCTCGCGATCGCAAACAACACCGCGAGACCAACCACCTCGGTCGTCACGTCCATTCCACTGGCGATGCGACGCACGTCGAGCGCCAGCAACAGCCGTCGTCCGACCACGATCAACACGACGGTGAAGCACAACGCGCCACCCATCGTCCCCACAAACGAACCAAGCGCACTGCCTTTGTGCGCAACAGCAACGACGCCAGCCAACAGGCACCACGCGATGACGTCGTCAATAGCCGCACTGGCAAGCGCGACGGATCCAATCACCGTGTGCAGCAACCCGCTCTCGGTGAGGATGCGCGCCAATACGGGAAACGCCGTGACACTCATGGCAGCGCCGAGGAATAGGGCGAACGGCAGGAGGGCCACGGGTTCACCATTCACACCAACGCCAGCCAAGGTCGGATACAGCCACAGGGCAAGCAGCGTACCTAGCGCGAATGGGAAGAACATGCTCACGTTGCTGACGATGGCAGCCGTTCGCGCACGAGCTCGAAAGGTGCCGACATCCATGCGCAAGCCCACCACAAACATGAACAGCAGAATGCCGAACTGACTAATCGTGGCTAGGGGCACGAGACGATCGCGTGGAAACACCGTGGCGGACCACGCCGGCATCAATGTCCCGAACAGCGACGGACCAACCGCGATGCCCGCTACCATTTCCCCCAACACGCGCGGCTGCCCGAGACGACGGGCCAGCCATCCTGCGCACATCGTCGCCAGCAGTATGACGAGGAGTTGAATCAGGAGTTGCTGCAGATCAAGCGCGAAGGTCATGTCGTATCGAAAGGGTCACGGGCATCATGGCGGCGGTTGTTTCTTGCGAAAGCGACCGCCGAACCCTTTGATGACACCGCCAACACCGCTCGCGCCTTTCTTTGCGACGGTGCCCGCCCCACCGGCTCCCTTCTTTGCCAGCGTGCCCGCACCACCGGCACCCTTCTTCGCCAGGGTGCCCGCGCCCACGGCACCCTTCTTTGCCAGCGTGCCCGCGCCCGCCGCCACGCCGCGCGCCAGGCCAGAGTAGTCAATGTGCCACTCGGGTTTGTCGAGCGGTCCGCTCACCTTGATTGGAATGGAACCGCCGACGACGTCTACCGCCTCGCGCCCACCCTGTCCGTGTGATGTTGCCACGACCTTGGCGTTGGCGACGTACGCGATCGTGTTTCGTCCGAAATCGATATTGCCCGTACCACCCAACCGAAGGAACGGCGACAGTGCGTGCAGGTCATCACTGAACGCGACGCCATTCTTGATAATGAATTTGACGCGCATCTCCGAGAAATCCGTCTTCGTCGACGGATCATACGTTTCCTTCCGCCGGAGCAGCGTCGCTTTCACGTTGCGCACACGCTCGGCGAGATTGACGCCCTTGATGGCCGCGTCCTTGAGCGCGACTTTCACACTCCCGTTCAGCGCACGCTTGAACGCGAGCGACGTCGCGCCGAGTGTGCGAAGGTCCAGGTCGACACTGCCGCGTCCATCGAATCGATCTTGCCGGGCAATGTCGCGCATCATGGTGCCGACGGCGACGTTTTCGAGTGTCTCTTTGACCACGATACGATTGCTGTCGGCCGTGACGCTGAGCGCGCCGACCAGCGTGCCGCCGTATAGCGATGCCGAGTGTGGCCCGATGGTGAGTGTGCCATCCGCGAGCTTGACGGTGATGGCCACCTTTTGCAGTCGTGCGCGGCTCATCGTCAGCGCATCGGCGTGAAACGTCCCGTTCACCGACTTGCCTTTGAGCATCGACAGATCGATGACTGGATCGGTCTTGGCGTTTTTCTTGGCCACGGGGATATAGCGGTCAAGATCGATATGATCGACACCGATGTCGAATTTCGCGTCCAGTGGATCGGTGTTGCGTACGTTGAGCGTCGCGGTAATTGCCGACTCATCGAGCATCGATGCGAGCGTGGCGTCCAGCGTGTGCTTGGGCAGGCTGCCCTTGATCGACACCTGGGCCTTCCCGGTGAACGGCTTGGCGCCAATGGCCGCCGTCCATTCGGCGACAATGTCGGGGATGGCGAACGCTGCTGCGGTGCCTTCGATCGCCGCCATCTTGAGCGTCGCTTTCGCCTGTCGTTCGGGGCCTGACAGTTTGAGTGCGGCGTTGACCGCGGAGCCGGTGGCGCGTGCCGGCGAGATCTCAATCCGTGGCGCATTCAATTCGGCGGTGAGTGTATCGCTGCCATAGTGCCCGTCGACCTTGAGTGCGAACTGCTCCGCACCAATCTCCTCCCGCGCCAGATCATACCGGAGCGCACCGCTCATCGTTGCGTGCAGGTCGACTTCCGGCTGATGGCCAACGAGTCGCGCCGCAAGGGCGACCGGACCAGCGATTGCCCCATCAAGTCGACCGGCGGTGAGTTTCATCTCGACGAGCGTCAACTCCTGCCCGGTGAGTTCATCGTGGTAGGTCAGCTGGGCCTGTGCAATGTTGACTTCGCCAACGTGGACGGTCGGATTTGGCGTGGTGGGATCCAGCAGATCACTGTAGTTCAGACGGCCGTTTTTGTCGCGGACCACACGGGCTTTGAGTCCCGTCATCTTGAACAGTTCGAGCTGCACGATACCCGACAGCAGCGGCATGACGCGCACGGCAACGTCTGCGGAGTCCAGCACAACGAAATTCGTGTCGCTGCCAGGTTCCGAAAGGGACAGCTTGCCCAGAGTAAATCTGGCGACGGGAAACAGGGTGAGTGTGGGCGTTCCCTCAATCGTGAGGGAGCGGTGTTTGGCACTCATGAGCTGTTGGAGACGACCCTTCACAAATGCACCGTCGACGATCAGCACGACCACCACAACAGCAAGCACAGCAAGTGCCGCGACAGCGGAGACCGCGTACAGGGTGTATTTCGCAGACTTCACCACGTGCGCCTCAACTTGGTGAGACCGGAACACTCCGGCGGTGGGGGCTAGCTACTCCCCAACGGCGGGACTGCAGCCATGAGTGATCTTGAGAATGTACGCCACCGGCGGCACGGCGTCAGGGCGCGGCTGGGAATCGCTGGGTGTCGCGTGCGGGCCGCAACGACGGGGGCCGCACCGTCCTTACGATGACGGCGGGGATCGTACCCGTTTCAGTGGGCATGGCTTGCGGGGACGCGGCAAGCAACGTAGAGTCTCGCGAGGGCGTTTGACGCAGCGCCGATCCTCAGTCGCTTTGGTAGGCGTCACCGCGCACGTCGGATGTTTATCGCTCGTTCACCCGCTGTCATAAGGAAGGCAAGATGCTGAGAAAGATTGCTGGTGCAGTTGCCGTCGCCGCGTTGGTTGTCACAGCGTCAGCATCGCGAGCATCGGCGCAACTTCCCCTGGGATACACCGACATAGGCGCGATCATCGGACTGGGCGGTCTGAGCGGTGCCAGTCTCTCGTTCGGTGCGCGCGGCGAGCGCGTCATCAAGGAACTTCCCACGCTTGGCGGTGGCACGCTTGGTATTGGGTTGAGCGTGGACTACTACTCGTACAACAGTGGTATTTCGGCGTTCAGGTTCAGCTACAAGGTCATTCCGATCGGCGCGACGGGAAATTACCACTTCAAGCTGGAGAACAAGAAGCTCGACGCGTTCGTCGGCGCTGGTTTGGGCTTTCGGATTGAGAGCTGCTCGTACTCAGGCGTCACGAACGTTGACTGCGCCAGCTCGAGTGGTGTGTACGCCATCGGACACGCCGGTGGTCGCTACTTCTTCCAGCCGAACCTCGCCGCGTATGCTGACGTCGGCGCCGGAGCGGCAGCCATCAACGTTGGCATCATGCTCAAGGTCCGGTAGTCGCCGGCTCACTTCGGCAATACGGTGCGTTCGGCGCGCCGTTCTCGCAGAAACCAGCGAAGGGGAGCGACGTCATGCGTCGTTCCCCTTTTGTGTTTCCCCTATGGCGTGCAGAGCTCGTCGAGCAGTCGCAGAAATCGGCGCGGCCCCCGCACAATGGCGTTCTTGCGATCCCAGACGTATCCGGCCAGCACGGACGTGAGCATCTGCGTGGCCTCCGTCATCTCCACTGGCCGATTGAAAATGATGCGCTGCAGTGCGCCGGAATACCACGCTTCTACACAGGCACGAAAGGTTTCGATGCCGACGTAGAGTTCGTCGACAAAATCTTTTCGCCAATCAACGCTCTCACCCTTGAACGATCGATCAATCAGATCCGTAGCGAGCGTCGAGGACTTCATCGCGATGGTGACGCCCGACGAAAATACCGGATCGAGAAACTCGGCGGCATTGCCGAGTAATGCATAGCTCGGCCCGATCAGACTCTTGACACTGCACGCATAGCCGATGATGGTGCTGATCGGTCGCACGACTTCTGAGTGCTTGAGCACGCGGTCGAGATACTCCACCTCGCCAATCAGTGACCAGAGTCGCTCATGATCCGTATCGCCCGCAGCGTCGAGCGCCTCCTGTGGTCCCACCGCGCCGATTGACGAGAGGCCATCGGCGAGCGGAATGAGCCAATACCAAATCTCGGGATTGCGGCTGTTGACGACGATCAGAATCTTGTTGCGGTCGAAGTCTGGCTCGGAAATGTTGTCGCGCACGTGGCCAAACAGCCCACGTCTGGTTGGAAACGCGGACGGAATTTCCAGATCAAGCAACTTGGCGAGCACGCGACCGAATCCACTGGCGTCGAGCGCAAACTTTGCTTCAATCCGGCGCACGGCACCGTGCTCATCACGCGCTGTCACCGCCGCCCCTGACGCATCGCTCTCGAACGCGATCACCTCTTCGCCAAAGGTGATGGTCGCGCCCTGTTTCGCCGCAGCGGTAGCAAGAATCAGGTCGAATCGATCACGCCGAACCTGAAACGTCGTCGCCGGCCCTGGAGCGCTTTTGTCAGGGAAACTGATCGCCGTGCCAACGCCGTCGCGGTGAAAGGCCGCACCGTCCTTGAACTGAAAGCACTCGGCTTCCACATCGGCGAGCAAGTCCGCCTCACGCAGAAACTCCATCGATTGCGGTAGCAGGCTCTCGCCAATCGAAAAGCGTGGGAACCGCTGACGCTCGACCACTTCCACCGCATAGCCGCGCTTCACGAGCAGCGCCGCTGCCACCGAGCCTGCCGGTCCAGCGCCAATGATGACGACATCCGTTTTCGTTGTGTGCACGCTTGGTCCTTGGGAGTTCACGACGCAAAAAGTATCGTCGCTATGTCTGTCCGCCACTAGCGGGATCGGACACGTTCGAGTGCGACGACGTTCGACAAAACAGCGGCGACGCGAGGGTAGACACGGTGATGCCGATCAACATGGTCGCGCCAAACGCCCGCAGCACCGGCGTCTCACTCAACGCCAGCAGACCCAATGACAGCAGCGTGCTGATGGAGGCAAGTCCGACAGCGAACCACGCGTCACCCGGTGGTGAATGCCTGTGCTCGGTTAGAAAGATCGCGTAGTCAACGCCAATCCCGAAGACCAGAAAGAGGCCGAGAATATGAAAGAGCTGTAACGGCTGTCCGAGCAGCCCCAGGGTCGCCGCGGCGATCAGGCTCGCGCACACGCTGGGCGCCAACACGCGCCACGCGGCTCGGCCGTACCGCGGGAGGAACATGAGCCAGACGATGAGATAGCTCGCCGCCAGCACCCAGCTCATGCGTACCCGGTAACGGCCAAGCAAGGACGAAATGCTGTCAATGCGATCCGCCCAGACGACACCCGGTAGCCCTTCTGCTGCCTGCGCCACGTCCGTCATGCGGGTGTTCTCCACGCCCTTGAGCGTGACGACACTCCCCCACACGCTGCCCACCTGCCCAAGCCACAGATGCCTGAGCGGCGCCGACATCGGGCTCGCCAGCCAGTCGGAGGGCGTGACAACGGAGTCCTGATGCAGCGTAACCGTGCGCATCTCCTGCGTCCACGCAGCGCCTTCGCCAAGTGCCGCTCCAAGGCGATCGATCTCACCGCCCACACTGAAGAGCTGCCTCGTGAGAAGCGCCGCATCCTGCTGTTGTCTGGCCCGCGAGGGCACCCACTGACTCGCAGCCTGATAGCCAAGCAGCGCCTTTTGCGCGATCAAACTGTCGAGCCGCACACGCAGGGCCTCTTCTCGTTCCAGCGCTTGCTGCTCGGACGCCGCGCGAATGACAAAAGTCTGCGCAGCAAATGGCGTATTTAACACGCGACCAACGGCCGTCTGCTCGCGTATCATGTCCTCCGGCAAACTTTGTAGCAGGCGGATGTCATCATTGGCGTGGAGTCGCGCCAATCCGATCACAACGAGAACCGCCGTGAGCACACCAAGCGCGCCGCGTGTGCGACCGAGCGCGACACGCTCCCACTGTTCGCGGACGCGATCGAACCACTGGATGACACGTGCACTTCCCACCTGCGGCCCGTCGAGCGCGGGGAACCACAAGACGACCGTCAACCACGTGGCCGCGAGTCCAACCGACGAGAACAGCGCCATCTGCTGCAATCCAGGAAACGGACTGATGGCCAGTCCGAGAAATGACGCCAGCGTGGTGAACAGGGCGAGACTGAGGCCGGGCAGTGCTGCGAGCACAGCCAGCACAGCACCGCGCTGCCGGCGGTCGCTCATGCAGAGGTAGTGCGCACCGTAGTCCTCGCCAACGCCAATGAGACTGGACCCGAACACCAGCGTGAGCAAGTGGACGTTGGGATACCACCACGCCGTTACCGCCATCGCCGTGATGGTGCCAACACCGAGCGACAGCAGGATCAATCCAATCGGACGAAGTGAACGAAAGGTCAGCCAGGTGACGATTACGATGCCGAGAATGGATCCCCACCCGATCGTCGAGAACTCATGGTTCGCCTGGGTTGCGGCAGCCGCCGCTGGAAATACCATACCGGCTTCGAGTACGCGGACCGCGGGCGCAACACGCGACGCGACGTCACGTGCCTCAACGAACAGCGGCACGACGCGACGCTGTGCCTGCAAGGCGAATGCCGGCGCCCGCAGCTGCAGCGGCAGAACGACGTAGTGCATGTCGCCATCGTCAACCCGCAAGACTCCGTCGACGGGACGCACCGGCGTATCGGCCGCGCGCGCGCGTAACCAATGCTGAAAAAGCGCGAACGGATCTTCTTTCCACGAACCGATGCGTCCGGTGCCGAGTGGACTCAGCAAATCGTGCAGCGCGCGCTGCGTCCACTCGCCCGGCACCGCAGTGCGCAACGCGGCTCGGTCCTCATCGGTCAGCAGCCCGTGCCGATGGTCCCACCACGACGCCAGTGCACTGTCGGAACCCATGCTTGCCATCAATGCGGGCGACAGCAGTGCTGAATCGCGAGCGATGACGCGCTGATAACGCAGCCCAGCTTCGCGCGCTTGCGCCCAATCGGGCGCGCCGACCAACACCAACACATTTTGCTCGGCCGACACGGCGACTTGCGACAGGGCGCGGCTGACGACCGGATCCGACTCGTCCGTCGGCAGGAGCGCCATGAAATCCGTTTCCAGGGAACGTCGCTCGCCGAGCCATACTTTGGCGTTGTACGCGACCGCCGCTACGACAACGAATAGCCAGACCCACGCCAAGCGGCGGTGCCAGCGCGTGGCGCTCACGCTATGGGCGGAGCGGAGTGCGACGGGCTGGCGAACCAAACGCACGAAGTTCGTCCGGCTGCAGAACAGAGAGCCCGGTGACCATGCCCGCAAAGGTGATCGCCGTTTGATCACCGGCGGTCTCGGTGATCGTGACCTGACGGACAAACTCGCCACCGCCAAGATCGATCAGGCCAATCGCGCGGCGCATGCCGGCGTCCTTGGGCACCAAGCGCGCGCGCCACGTGGCACCATCCACCGTGGCCGTGACGGTGAAACTTGCACCAAGGCGTTTGAGGTCACCGGCCAGCACCGAAAGCAGCAAGTCGTTGATCACACCAAGCCCCGGTTCTTCCTTCACTGTCAGACGCGACGTGATGCGTTCGTTCTGCGACTCGGTGATTTCGTCTCGCGTCAGCCGCAACGTGGACGCGAATGGGAGCTTCGTCATCCACAACACGCCGCGATCAGCGAGTGCGCAGAACCGGCCTGACGAGCGCACGGCGCGCTGCATGCCCACCAAGGTCTTGCGCTGATCAAAATCACCGCACATGGCGTCGGGGTGCGTGAGCATCGCCTGAATGCGCGTCAACGCCACGTCCTCTTGACTCGCCACCGCGGCGCCACGGAGCAGCACGACCAGCAGGGCGACTATCACGTCGGCGACACTCCCATCCGCTCGAACAGCACCGGTGGAGACTGGAGGCACATGAGCTGGGTCGCGATGTGGACAGCAACTTGCATCGTTGAGCCTTTGGTGAGCCGCTGACCCGTAGCCGCATCACGGATCAGGTATCGCAGGGTGAGGCGGTGCTCCCATTCAATGATGGACGCACTAACGACAATTTCCTGACGAAAGGTGATCGGTTGCAAGTACCGCACCTGCATATCAATGATGGGCCACGCATACCCGGACTCCTTCATGCGCAGGTAGTTGTAGTCAATCTGATCGAGCACCGCACAGCGCGCTTCTTCAAAGTATTTCGCGTAGTTGCCGTGCCACACCACCTCCAACGGGTCGAGATCGTAGAACTGTATCGTCGTCGTGATCTCCGCCGTCCACCGTGCGTCACGTGGCGTACCTCGCTCAGACATAGAGTGGCCAACTCTGGCCGCGGATGGCGACGAGCAGTGCACGCAGTTCGCGGTCCAGTGCGCGATCTTCGGCGATGAACGGAATGCGCGGGTCGAGCTCGGCGAGAAAGTGGGTTAGGGTGTCGGTGAGGTGGAGCGTGCTCACGGCGCGACGCAGTGCCACGCCTTGACGCACCGCGATAAGCATGGCGACGATCACCTGCTCCGTCAGTTCGATCACACGAACGCAGTCGCGCGCCGCGATTGTCCCCATGCTCACCTTGTCCTGATTGTGACACTCGGTGGAGCGCGAGAACACCGACGCCGGCATCGTCAATTTCAGCGCTTCCGCGGTCCACGCGGACGAGGCGATCTGCAACGCCTTGAGTCCGTGGTTGATGGCGCTGCGCGCGCCCGTCGCCCCAGAGAGATTTGGCGGTAGCCCATTGCTGTACCGGGTGTCGACCAGCAGCGCGAATTGGCGATCGAGCAGGTCGGCAATATTGGCGACGAGGTTTTTGAGTCCATCCATGACGAACGCCACGTGCCCGCCGTAGAAATGACCGCCGTGCAACACGCGTTCCGCGTCCGGATCGATGATCGGGTTGTCGTTGGCACTATTGAGTTCGTTCTCGATGGTGTCACGCAACCACGGCAGCGCATCATCCAACACGCCGATCACATGCGGCGCACAGCGCACGGAATACCGGTCCTGCAGACGATGCTCGTTCCGCTGCGGTGGTGTCGCAGCGAGATCACCGCGGATGCGAGCCGCGACCCGCTGCTGGCCAACATGCGGTTTGACCGCGAAGAGCGCTTCGTCAAAATGCTTCGGGTTGCCATCGAGTGCGATCGACACAAGTGACGTAATGCGCGTTGACAGCGCGCTCAGATACGTCGCGCGGTCGAGTGCCAAACAGGCCAGCGCCGTCATCACGGAGGTGCCGTTCATCAAGGCGAGCCCCTCCTTGGGCCGGAGGGTGAGCGGCGCAATACCGACAGTGTTCAACGCGTCACGTGCCGACACGCGCTCACCGCGAAACGTCACCTCGCGTTCACCGCACAGCGCGGCCGCGACATAGGACAACGGGGTCAGGTCGCCACTGGCACCCACCGAACCCTCGGCGGGAATCAGCGGGAGAATATCATGTCGCAAGAGGTCGGTGAGTCGTTCCAGCAACAGCAGACTGACACCGGAGAATCCCTGCGCGAGCGAACAGAGGCGCGTCGCCAACACCGCCCGCGTTTGCTCCGACGTGAGATATTCGCCAAGTCCACACCCGTGGTAGGTGTACAGTCGCTCCGGCAACTCGGCGATCAGATCTGCCGGCACCACCACCGTGCACGAGTCGCCATAGCCGGTGGTCACACCATAGATGACGCCATCTTCCACCAACAGACGGTCCACGAAGTCTGCCCCGCGTTGCAACCGCGCACGCACGCGAACATCGGTAGACAGCTCAGCGCGCGCGCGTCGGTTGGCAATGTCCACCACGTCCTGGATCGTACACCGTGTGTCACCGAAAGAGACAACCCGTTCCGCGGCTTCAGCTGGCGACATCGGTACTCGAGGTGTGAGACATGGCCCAGAAATCGTAGAAGTTGAACCACTGTAACGGGGCACGCTGACAATAGTGCGTCAGCCGGGCCGCGTAGTCGGTGGCCAATTGCTTGAGCGCACCGTCGCGCGTGGGGCGCGGAAGGTCGATGCGTTCACGGAAGAGTTCAAAATACACGTGATGCACGCCGCGTTCGGGAACGCAGAACAGTAAAAAGGTCGGGCACTTGAGGAGGCTGGCCAGGACGTACGGCCCGACGGGGAATTCCGCCTCGTCTCCCAGGAACGGGGCAGCCACGACCCGGGGCTTGGCGGACACTGGGATGCGGTCGCCAGCGATGACGATGAATTCACCCCGTTCGACCTTTTCCTGCAATTGGATCGCGGTTTCGGCGTTCAGATCGGAGACCTGCAACAGGTTGAACGTGCTGGCCGGGTTGATCTCCGCCAACAGCGCGTTGAAGGACTCGGCGTGCTTCGTATGCACGATAACCGTCATCGCCAAGCCGGGTCTCCCGATCGTCAGGGCGCGGCACATGTCGGCGTTGCCGAGGTGGGCGACCACAATCACCCCGCCCGATCCGGCGGCCAGCTTGACGTCGATTACGTCGTGCCCGTGGATGACGAATTCGTCGGCGCGCACGCTGCCAGCCCAAATGCGCAGGCGGTCCAGAATCCCTTCCGCGAAGCTCGCGAAGTGTTGCACGCAGAGCCACACACTGACGGTCCGACCCTCCGGATGTGTCAGTCGGAACAGTCGGGTGAGGTATTGGCGAGACGAGGCGCTGGCGCTCGGATGGCGCAGCACGTAGTAGAGCATCGTCGGGTAGAGCAGTACACGCAGTGGCCACCGGCCAACGACGCGATACACACCAAAAAGCAGCTTGATACCCGTGACCGACGTGACCTCAGCGATCTGCGCCCAATGCGGTGACCTCACGCCAGCACTCGTGGGCGTCCAAGCAGCTGTGGGGCACGCGCCAGCATACCGAAGAACAGGCGCGTGTGCAGGCTCGTAATGCGCACATTGTCCGCCACGAGCTGAAAGTGCGATACGCCATCCGTCGGGTACTGCACACGCGTTGGCTGCAGCACGATCGGGACGCCAGCCCAATCCAGCCGGACCAGAATTTCAATGTCAAAATCCATTCGTCGACCGAGTGTCACACGTCGGGCCAGCGCCAACACGCGACGCACGGGATAGACCCGAAAGCCGCACATGGCATCGCGCAGTGTGGGATTGAGCGTATTGACGCTCACCATCGCATGTGTCAGGTAACGCAAGTACAGGCGGCTCCGTGGCACCGAGGCATCAAACACCGGCTGGCCCGTGACGAGCGCTCTCGGGTGCATCCGCGCAAGCGTCAGCAACGTGGGCACATCGCCCAAGTCATGCTGACCATCCGCATCAATCTGCAGTGCGTGCGTGCAACCCATGGCGTAGGCGCGGGCGAGACCGCTCAGGACAGCGCCCCCCTTGCCCTGGTTGGTTTCGTGCCGCACCAGCGTGACCGTGTCAGCGTATGCATCGGCCAATCCACGCAGCGTCGCCGCGCATGGTGCATCACTTGCATCGTCTACCAGAATACACGGCTGGGCCATGCGCCGGAGTGCCGCGACGATCGATGCGATGTGCGCGTGATGATTGTAGACCGGAATGACGACGATGGGGCGAAACATGAGGCGAAACATGACTTAACGCGCGAAGACAATCCGCCCACTCGAGTGCTTCTCGCCACCCGACGCGTAGCGGAATTTGAGCGACTCACGCGGCAACGGACAACTGAGTTCGAGCGTCAAGAGTTCACCCGGTTGGTAGACGCGATGAAACTTGATGGCCTCGAGTCGCACGAAGGCGCCCGCGATGTTGCAGTACTGACGGCCCAGGGCGACGGCCCAGTCAAGTTGCGCAACCCCAGGCAACACGGGGAATTCGTGAAAGTGGCCATCAAAGCAGCGGAGCTGTTGACTCACATACAGCTCGAGCAGCGTTCGGTCGTCGGTATGCTCCAGGACGTGCACCGCCGGTGCGTTGAGGGCGAGTGGGGCGAAGAGTCGTGTGAGATCCTCCGCGGTTGCCTTGCCGACGGCGTTGAGCGGCAGAGCGTCAAGGATGCGCCAGCGACGTGGTCGCGCGATAGGCTCGAGCTGTTCTGCCAGCAGCGCATCGAACGACTGACGCAGCGAGGGTGTGCGCTCGCGTCGCATCAGTGCCCAACCATCGTCACTTGGCACGACAACCACGCCGACTTCATCCCGATTGCCTGTCAGGATCATGGCGCGTGCATCGCTGACCAGCCCTGAGCGCGTGAGCAGGTCTTCGATGCCGGTGAGCGAGACGCGTTTGCCCTCGATCTTGACGATGCGATCAGCGCGATCACCGAGCGTGAAACGACCATCGTCGTGCACAACCGCGCGATCAGCGATGACGTGCCACTGGTCATCGGCGAGGTGCGGTGAACGCACCGCCACGACGTCTTCGTGCGAACGAACGGTGACGCCGGTCAGCGGCGCCCAGGGTTGTTCACTCCCGCCAGATCGCTGCCGCCAGGCGATGCCACCGGTTTCCGAACTGCCGTACACCTCGATCGGCGCGTTGCCAAAGGTTGCCTCTACCGACAGGACGGCCTCAATCGACAGCGGACCACCGGAGGAGAATATCGTACCAACATGCGCATTGCGTGTGCCCAAGGCACCCGCGTCGAACGATGCCGGCAATCGCTTCAGATGCGCTGGACCTGACACCAATATGGTCCGTCGCCGATGGAGCAGCGCCTGAATCTCCGTTGGATACACCACGCTGTCCGCGATAAACGGACGACGCGCGCTGAGCGGCCAGAGAATCTTGAAGAGCAAGCCATAAATGTGCTGATGGGACACAGTGGCCAACACATCGCTGTCGCCAACATCCGCACCGAACAGCTGCTCGAGCGTGTTCACTTCGCGCTGGAGCTGGCTCAGGCGTTTGGGGAGCGCCACCGGTGCGCCCGATGAACCCGACGTGTAAATGACCAGGCGACATGCATCCGCGTCGAGCGTTGCAAACTGTTCGTCGCCATCGCCGTCAGCTGGTCTGACCACTGGGTGCCAACGATCGTCGAAGCTTCCCAGAAAAACGACGTCATGCGCTCGCAGCGCGTGACAGGTGCCCGGGAGTGCATCACCGGGGAGGTAGACGGTTTTGCCCGCATACCATGCACCGATCAGCGCGGCCGCAAATTCGACGCCGTCGGGCTCGAACAATGCCACCGACGGACTGTTGACCTGTGCAAGCGCCGAGATCCAGCCGCGCGTCCGCGCACGGAACTGTCGTTCGTACACGTTGCTGTCCCCTCGGCGCGCCACCGGCCGTTGTTCGTCAGTGTCGACGGCAAAACGGTCGAACGCGCTCCGCCCACTCACGTGGCAGAAGCAGCGCTGGTCGGTTTGTTCAACAGTCCGTCAAGGGCGTCCACCAGGTCGCCGACCGTCCGTACCGTCTTGAAGATCTCTGGCGACAGACGGACGCCCGTTTCGCGTTGCAGCTTTGCCGCAAGGTCGACGGCATCGATGCTGTCGATGTCGAGGTCTTCGTACAGCGTCGCGCCGAGTGTGATGCGCGAACGGTCAAGATCAAAGGTGCTCGACAGACCGTCCGTGATCAGCTGATGGATTTCATCTCGCGTCATAGGACGACAGGCCGCTTGGGTTGACTGCGGATCAGCTCGACCAGCGCGTGCACCGACGCGAAGTGGCGGCGCGACTCTTCCGGGTCGCTGGACAGGTGGATATCAAACTTCTTTCGGACGGCCATTCCCAGCTCCAACGCATCTATGGAGTCCAGTCCCAAACCGTCCACAAACAGCGGCGCATCCGTATCGATGTCCCCGACCGTGAGATCTTCCAGGTGCAACGTGTCGATGATCAGCTGTTTGATCTCGTTTTCAAGAGACTGCATGCGTGGCGCTCTCCGTAATGAGATACTGCTCGACGTACGCCGTCAGTCGGCGCACGGCCAGTGCCGGGCTGTCCGCGCCCGCTCTGTAGGGACCCACGCAAATGTCGTTCCCAACGGTGATTGAGAAGAAGGCCCGACGCTCGGGGACGTGCCACCATGCCTCCCCTTTCATCAGCATGCGGGGCGAACACTGAATCACAACCGGCGTGAGATCGCGCTCCGCCCGTACCGCGATATTAGCCGCGCCACGTTGCAGGACAATCGTGCCGTCCCGTGGTGTTCGCGTTCCCTCTGGGAATATGAGAACGTTCGTGCCCGCATCAAGGGACGCGACGCAATCCGCCAGCACTTCGCTGCCAGCGCCGTTCCGGATATAGCCAGCGGCGCGCAATGCGCCGGCGGTGAAGGAGTTGCGAAAGAGCTCCGCATTCACGACGCAAGTGCTGTTCGGGACAAATCCGAGCAAAAACACGGTGTCGATCAGCGACGGGTGATTGGCCACAATCAAGAGTCCATTCCGGTCCAACCGTTCGAAGCCCACGAGCTCATATCGATAAATGCCCAACACGCGCATGATCCCGATGAATCGCCGAAAGGTCCACGCAACAATCTCGCGTGCCCGTCGACGACTGGCTGGAGTATCCCGTGTCGCCAGGCGCAGCGCCGGAAATACCAGAATCCCGAGCACCAACCCCGCGACGCCGAACAGGGCGAATCCGAATCCTGAGGCGGGCACCCGCCACATGCGACTAAGCGCACGACTCACGTTATGACTCACGTCACGGCTCACGATGCCAATGCCACTCGCGGCCCGTGCTGGTGTGCCGTAGCTCGGCATGGCGGCCCATCAGGACGTGGCCAGCCGACAGGTTCGCGGGCGGTCGTTCTGCACCCGACGGTGGCCTGTCGGCGTCGCGCCACGAGAGGGTGATGGCATCGTCACCAGCCGGTGCGAGGAGCGCTGCCCACGCAAACTCCGCCTGTGCGACATCCGCAAACTCACGGAACAGCGTCGGCAATGGGCTATCCGCAACCACGAGCAGGACGCGATCAGCCCCGTCAGCGAGCAAACAGCACGCCTCGACGACGCCCGCTGCCGCGGAATCATCTCCCGCTGCGAGCGCAATGCAATTGGCGGTATCACGGCGTGCGATGGCGAACAATCCGACGATCGCATTGTGCACGGAGAGTCCGAACGACGTGGGCGACAGCTCGGCGCCGTTCGCCAGCGCCGTCAACAGCTCGACGGAACGGTGCACCTCACCGTAGCGCGAACAGAACACGACTGGAACGCCGGTCTCCGCATCGAGCGCCCGATATGCCACATCACAGGCAATGCGCGCCAGACGCGTGGCGTGTCGGCGGAGCATCGGCGGCATTTGCGCGAGCGATGGTTCGGCGGCGACATCCGGCGCGCCCTCCGACGCTGGCGGAGCAGTCGCGTCACGTTCAGGCGGCGCCCACACCACGCACCGGATCACCGAAAATTTGACCCGCGGCTCGGCCTGTGATGCGGTCATGCACGGGTGACCTGTTGAGGAAGCGCGACACCCGCGGGTGTTGCACTGGAGGCGAACAGTTCGGAGAGAGTGACCGAAACGAGTCCTTCGCGCTCCATGTGATCGAGCAAACGACTGACCACAGCGCAGGCGATGGGGGCTCCGTTTCCCGTGAGCCGCGAATCGTGCATCACCAGAATCGCACCGGGCGCGACGGCCGGTTGGAGTCGCGCGAGGGCGTGAGCAACCGTCGTTCGCTGGACGCCGTCTCTCGCCGTCGCGCTCCAGTGAACCAGCTTAAGACCGGCCAGTCCTGTCCCCAACGGGACTCTCGGCGAGAGGAGTCCCACAGGGGGACGGAACCAGATCGGTCGCACGCCCGTCGCCTGCGCGATGGTCGCATTGGTGCGCTCAAGTTCACGTGCCAGAAATCGTGGCGAATGGAACACCGTGAGAAACGAGTGGGACCAACTGTGATTGCCAATCTCATGACCGCGACGGGCCATTTCTCGCAACAGTTCTGGGTGCTGTGTTGCCCGATTGCCGATGACGAAGAACGTGGCCCGTTGCTGTCGTGCCTCCAATAGGTCCAACAGTGCAAGCGTCCACGTTGGATCGGGGCCGTCGTCAAAGGTGAGTGCGAGTTCGCGACGCCCGGTTCGTGCACGCAGTAACGGACGCGCAAACACACCTGACGCTGGCATGGCAACGCCCACGGCGAGCGTGACGAACAATGGAAGGCTGCCGAGCGCCGCTGCAGGCGCAGAGAGCTGTCCGACGAGTGCGAGGAGCACGAACGTCAGCGCTGACAGGAGCGCCACCCACAGGCACGGCACTCCGAAGCGCGATGCACGACAACAGACCGATTCCATGAGGTGTGAATCTATCGCGACACATTCTCGCTTGCGCGTGCGTCATCGACGCAGTCGCGGTCATCGAATATATTTTGGTAGCTGTCGCATGTCCGCGGCGTCTCGTTTCTTCGACTGACTTCGCCATGTGGTTCCCCATGCGCCCGGCACAACTACGGATGTCTCGATCGTGCTGGTGGCGTGCGGTTGTGGCGCGTCAAGCGTGGCGATACCTGTCAGTCGTTTCGGTATGTGCGCTGACGACGACCCTCAATGCATGCAGCGGACGCGCAACGCCGCCGCCTGATCATCTGCAACTGGCCCTCGCACCGGCCGGTTTCGCGCAGCGTATCACGTTGCAACAGCGCGTGCACGTTGAACGCGATGGTCGCGAGGTGGACTTTGAGGCGGTGCTGGATATTGGCCCCGACTCACTCACACTGATCGGCATGGCATTCGGTCAGCGCATTCTCACCTTGCGCTACGATGGCACGCGGCTCGTTGAGTCGCGGAGCCCGATGCTTCCGCGCGAAGTGCTCGGCGCCGATGTGCTGTCCGATCTGCAGCTCGCGCTCTGGCCAGAGGACGCGGTGCGCGCCGCCTTGCCGAACGGATACACACTGCGTGATGCCGACGGGGTGCGGGTGCTGACGATGGGTGACGAGGAAATCGCCACCATCAGATATGACGGTTCGCCGCGCTGGATCGGCCGCGTCACGGTGAACAACAAGCAGTTCGCCTATCGCCTCGTAATTCAATCAGCGGCCGCGGAGCCGTGAATGACGCGTGCTACCTCAACGCGCTCGGCGTAGTCTGTGCCATTGGTGCAAGCGGCGACGAAGTGGCTGCACGTGTATTCTCGGCCGATAGTGGCGTTGCGTTAACGGACCGCTTCACACCCGGTCGCGAACTCCCGCTCGGGATGGTCAACACAGCGCTCCCGTCACTTGCCGAATATCCCGTGGCCATGCGCAGTCGGAACAACCAGTTGGCGCTCCACGCGGCTCTGCAGTTGCGCTCCGCCGTTCATGATGCCGTCGCCCGTTATGGCGCCGATCGAGTAGCGGTCGTCGTCGGCACGAGTACGTCGGGCATCGGCGAAAGCGAGTCGGCGATCCGCGAGCACGTCGTGACTGGACACCTGCCCGCGACGTATTCCTTCGGGCAACAAGAACTCGGTTCGCTGTCGGCCTTTCTGAGTGCGGTGCTTGGCGTGACCGGCCCGGCCTATGTGCACTCGAGCGCCTGCGCGTCGGGTGCCAAGGCGCTTGCGAGCGCCGCGCGACTACTGCGATGCGGTCTCGCTGACGCGGTCGTAACCGGGGGCGTGGACTCGCTGAGCGGATTCACGGTCGCTGGCTTCGACACACTCAATCTAGTCAGCAGTCGGCGCTGCAATCCGTTCTCCGTCAATCGGGACGGGATCAACATCGGCGAGGCGGCCGCCCTGTTTGTGATGACGCGCGAGCCCGCACTCGTGCAGCTGCTCGGTTGGGGTGAGTCCTCCGACGCACACCATTTTTCTGCCCCGGATCCAACCGGTCGCGGCGCAATCTCCGCGATTGAAGGCGCACTGCAGCGCGCGAACATCCCGCCGAGTGCCGTGGACTATGTGAATCTGCACGCTACCGGTACGCGTGCCAACGATCAGATGGAGGGTGCGGTCATGCACGCGCTTTTCGGCCGTGACGTGCCGATGAGCGGAACCAAGCCGCTCACGGGTCACACGCTGGGCGCAGCCGGCGCGCTGGAGGCCGCGGTGTGTTGGTTGACGATGCAAGACGGTAATGATCGCGGACAACTCCCACCGCATCTGTGGGACAACGCGGCAGATCCAGCGATCGCCCCGTTGCGTCACGTAATGCCTGGTGAGTCGCTCGGAGCCCCACCGCGCGTCACCCTGTCGACATCATTTGCGTTTGGCGGTGCGAATGCGGCCCTCGTGTTCGGTCGCCGGTCGTGCGCATGACTGAGCATCCGCCCATTCACACGCTCGTGCCGCACAGCGGGAGCATGTTGCTGCTCGATCGACTCGTCGCATACGATGAGCAGTCGCTCTCTGCCGAAGTGACCATACGCGAGACGAGTCCGTTCGTGCGCGATGGTGTCGTGGGTGGGTGGTTTGGACTCGAGTACATGGCGCAGGCGGTGGCCGCGTTTGCGGGACGCCTCTCACGCGCCAGCGGTCTACCGCCGAAACTGGGCTTTCTGCTCGGCACCCGGCGCTTTGTGTGCAGTGCGCCACACATTGCAGTCGGTACGACCGTTCGCGTGACTGTCGTCCGGGAATGGCAGGACGAGAGCGGACTGGGCTCCTTTCGCGGCGTCATCACGAGTGACATGTTCACGGCCGAAGCCACGATTAGCGTGTTTCAACCGCCCGACATCGAACAATTCCTGTTGGAGAACAGCGCGTGAGCGACACGGTGATGGTGACTGGCTCAAGCCGAGGCATTGGACGCGCCATCGCGATGGCTCTGGCGGCTGACGGGTTCGACGTCGTCGTGCACTGTCGGTCGCGCCGTGAAGAGGCGGACGCCGTGCAGCAGGAGATCGAGGCGCTGGGTCGGGCGTGTCGCGTGTTGCAATTTGATGTCAGCGATCGAGCGGCATCTGAAGCGGCGCTGCTGGCAGACGTCGAGCAGCATGGCTGTTACTTCGGCGTCGTGTGTAACGCCGGACTCTCACGCGACAACGCGTTTCCGGCGATGTCTGGTGAAGAATGGGACATTGTCGTGCATACCAACCTGGATGGATTCTTTAACGTGCTCCACCCACTCACTATGCCTATGGTACGACGCCGCCTGCCTGGTCGCATCGTGACAATATCGTCGGTGTCCGGCGTCCGTGGGAATCGCGGTCAGGTGAACTACAGCGCAGCCAAGGCGGGCATTATCGGCGCAACGAAAGCGCTGGCGCTCGAACTGGCCTCGCGTCAAATCACGGTCAACTGCGTGGCACCGGGTCTCATCGCCACCGAGATGACGCATGATGCCCCGGTAGACCGCATCCTCGAGCATGTGCCACTTCGCCGTATTGGCACGCCCGATGAAGTCGCGGCCGCCGTCCGTTTTCTGATGTCGCCTGGTGCGGCCTACATCACGCGGCAAGTCATCGGTGTCGACGGCGGTCTTTCATGAGACATCGCGTCGCAGTAACAGGCATGGCGGGCATCAGCCCGCTCGGCAACGATTGGGCAACCGTGCATGAACGGTTGCTGGAGTATCGGAATACTGTCGGTGTGATTGACGGATGGCGGGAGTACGGAGGCCTGCACACGCGCTTAGGCGCGGCGGCGGCACCGTTCGATATTCCCGCGCACTTTGATCGCAAGACCACACGCAGCATGGGGCGCGTTGCGCTGATGGCCGCACTCTCTGCAGAGCGCGCCCTGGCGGACGCTGGACTCCTCGGCGACCCCATCGTGACTGGTGGGCGCATGGGGATTTCCTACGGCTCTTCGTCGGGCACGCCATCCGCACTCGCTGAGTTTGCGCGCATGTTGACGATGAAGAAGACCGAGGGGATCAACGCCACGACGTACATCAAGATGATGAGCCACACCGCGGCGGTGAATATCGGCGTCTTCCTCGGCGTCACCGGTCGCGTGATCACCACGTCCAGCGCGTGTACGTCGGGTAGCCAGGGCATTGGCTATGCGTACGAGGCCATCAAGTCCGGGCGACAAACGGCGATGATTGCGGGCGGCGCTGAAGAACTCGACGTCACGCAAGCGGCCATCTTTGACACGCTGTACGCGACCAGCGTGCGCAACGACGCGCCGAAGTCAACGCCGCGACCGTTCGACCAGGATCGTGATGGCCTCGTGCTTGGCGAAGGCGCCGGAACGCTCATTCTGGAGGAGTACGAACACGCCGTCGCGCGCGGAGCGAAAATCTACGCCGAGATTGTGGGATTCGGCACCAACTCCGACGGCACGCATATCACGTTTCCCAACTCGGATACCATGCGCATCGCGATGCAGCTGGCGCTTGATGATGCCGGATTACCGGCCTCGGAGATCGGGTACGTGAACGCGCACGGCACCGCTACCGAGCAGGGCGATGTTGCGGAAAGCCATGCTACGCACGCCGTGTATGGCGGCGGGGTACCCGTGAGCTCACTCAAGAGCTACATGGGTCACACGCTCGGCGCGTGCGGTGCACTCGAAGCGTGGATGACAATCGAGATGCTGCGGCACAACTGGTTTGCGCCCACGATCAATCTCACGAATATCGATCCGCGCTGTGCAGCGCTCGACTATCTCATGGACACGGGACGCGCGATTGATTGCACGCACGTCGTCAGCAACAATTTCGCGTTTGGTGGGATCAACACGTCATTGATTTTCAGGCGGTTCTGACCATGTCCTTCTTTGAGACGGATCGCTTGTCCGCCAGCGAAGCCATTGTGCGCGCGCAACACATCGCCTTCGCACCGATGGTGTTCCAGGCGGCGCGTTCGTTGCGCACGCTTGGCCTTCTGGCGTTGCTCGATCAGGCAGATGGGGCCACGGCGGAGGTGATCGTCGCGCGGACCGGACTCTCGGTGTACGGCGTGCGCGTGCTGCTGGAAGCCGGACTGGGCATTGGTGTGCTGATGTGCCGCGATGGCGTCTATCGGTTAACGAAAACCGGTTGGTTTGTGCTCCATGATCGCATGACGATCGTGAATATGGATTTCGCTCACGATGTGTGCTACGAAGGCATGGCCGATCTGCAGGAGGCGGTTGAACGCGGTGCGCCGGCCGGGCTGCGGGCGTTTGGGGAATGGCGCACGATCTACCACGGCCTTTCCAAGCTGCCACCGGACGCCAAACGCAGTTGGTACGCCTTTGACCATCACTATTCCGACGACGCCTATCCGTCGGTCTTACCTATCATCGCGCGTCACGGGCTCCGCAGCATTCTCGACATCGGCGGCAATACCGGCCGATTTGCCTTGCAGTGTCTCAGGAGCGATCCGAACATTCGCGTCGGCATTGTTGACTTGCCGGACATGATCAATAGCACGGCCGAAACCATGCGCGCGCAGGGGTTCGCCGATCGTGTGGCGTTTCATCCGACCGACTTGCTTGATGCGCAGCAATCGCTGCCTGGCACGTACGATGCCGTCTGGATGAGCCAGTTTCTCGACTGTTTCTCCGAGCCGGAAATCGTCGCGATTCTCACCAAGGTGCGCGAAGCGATTCAGGACGAGACCCCCGTGTTTATTATGGAGCCGTTCTGGGATCGGCAGCGTCATGAAGTGGCCGCGTTCTGCCTGCAGATGACCTCGTTGTACTTCACCGCATTGGCCAACGGCAACAGTCAGATGTACAGCTCTGCACTGTTCGTCGGTCTGATCGCGAAAGCTGGACTGACCATCGTCGAACGGATCGATCATATCGGGGTCAGTCAGTCGCTGCTCATTTGTCGGAAGACGTGACTGGGTGCGTCGACAGCGCATCGGCGTACAGGTGCGTGAAATCCGATGCGTCAGCATGGCCGGCCGTAGCGCAGGCGATCGAGCAGGCAAGCGCATGACCGGGGACAGCGAAACGCACGCTGCGCGCGGGTGACGGTGGGCACAGCGCGTCGTCGTCCACATCAAAGTGGATCTGCTGCAGTGGCATCGCTCCTCCCAGTTGGTGCGCCAGTTTGAACACGGCTTCCTTTCCCGTCCAGAGGCGATAGAAGGCGAGGCTGAGGTCCGCCTGTCGCAACATCCACGCGTGTTCGGGGTCGGAGTAGAACCAGGCACTGATCGCGTGCAGGTCGCGCACGCGCGTGGTGTCTTCGATGTCCACGCCAATCGGGTCGGCGCTCACGGCGCATGCAATCCAGTTGCCGCTGTGTGATAGGCTGAGACAGGGCTGATCGCCGTCCGTTCGTGTGACCAACGGAGCGCCGCCGCGTCGTTCGGTTACCACCAATGTGGCGGGGTCGCACTCCACGTATTGCGACACGGCCATTCGCAGCAATAATCGAGACAGGACGAACCGGCGACGCACACTGTCGCGTGTTAATGTCGATAGCACCGCGCGTGTGTCGGCGCCGAGTGTCGCAGCGGCGGCGTCGAGCCATGGCAATGCTGCTGCGGTATCTTCCATCAGCCATACGGTGTTATGCATACGCCAGATTCCCGCATGAGTCGAAGTCGGAACAGTTGCCTCCCATGATAATCGCGCACGTCTGGATCGTTGCCGCCCACGTGGCCGCGTCGCAAATCGTCACTTCGCCCGACTCGACGTACAGCTCTCGAGCGCTGGCGAAAGTTGTCGAGATGGCGTCCCGGACCAATCGACGTGTGCCGCCGGCGCTGGCCGGCTACGGTGCCATGATCGAGAGTGAACTCGCCCTCTTGCTCAACACGCCAACGGGGCCGGACGGCGCAGGAGCGGGGACCGCAGCCGCCACAACTGAGTCGGCCTCGCAGGTCGAACAGCTTGAACTGCGCGTCGCGTGGGACCGCGCCGGCGGCTTTGATCAGCACGTCGTTGGGTATCGCGCTCGGCAGCTCGGCCCGATGGTATCGGCACTGACGATCGTACCGCGGCCGTGGACGGCGCCAATGTTGTACGGGAACCGGATGTCACTGGTGTTCGGTGGCCCCCCATCGTTTCGAAGCGCCGACAGCACGCGGCGACAGTTGCCGACCGTGCATCCATTTGCCGACGACCGCGAGCAATTCTATCGATTTGCCGGTGGCGATACCGTGGCCACCATTCGCGTTGGCACGCGCGATCTGCGCATCGTCCGCATCGGGGTTGAGCCACAGGGGCGCCATCCCGATGTCATGCTTTTCGCTGGCGAAGTACTCGTCGACGGGGCCACGGGTGCGATCATCCGGATGCGCGGTCGCATCAAGTTGGGCATGCCGAAAGGGATTTCGCCCGTCAGGCGCGCACTCCGCGTGGTCGCGCAGGTGCAGGAGGTGGCGTACATCGACTTCGAGAACAGCGAACACACCGGGCAGCTCTGGCTTCCGCACAAGCAGCGGCTCGAGTATCAAGTGATGACTGGACTGACGGAGGCGCGGGCAACCATCCGCGTACAGTCCGTGTGGCGCGACGTGGAACTGCAACTCCGCGCGGACACCACTCCCGCGTTCGCCGACACGCTCGGCGCCGCAAAGTATTCGTTTCAGATGATGTCGCCGGACAGTGCGAGCCGGTGGTCTGATTGGCGATCCGAGCTTGGCGTGGTGACGGCAGATGCGAGCGCGCGTGAGTTCGACGACGTTGCACCGCCGGAGTTTCGGCCCACCGGACCGCCACAGTGGCGATGGCAAGCGCGCGGCTTCGGCGATCTGGTGCGACTCAATCGCGTCGAGGGACTGTTCGTTGGCGCAGCCGGGTTGCTCGACCTGCGGCGCGCGTCGCCGGGGCTCGCTGTTCGCGTATTCGGAGGCTGGGCGATGTCCGCCGGCACAGCGAAAGCTGGCGTTGAGGCGTCGCGCGTTCGCGGGCCATGGGTCACGAGCCTGCGTGCGGAACGACAACTCGCGTCGACCAATGACTTTTCCCAATCGCTGGGTGGAGGTGGTGGCGGCGTCATTGGCGGGTTGTTCGGACGCGAGGATGTCGATTGGGTGGATCGGCGCGTGCTCTCGCTCGGCGGCACCAAAGAATTCGGCCCGAAGCATGCTCGGTTGGTGCGCGCGGAAGTGGCCTACGCCGGTGACCGCGGCTTCGGACACGAGCTCAAAACCGGCGTCTTCGGTGGCGATTTCCGTCCCAACCGCCCGGTGGATCCCGGACAATACGTGCGGAGTCGTGTTCAGCTCGAAGTGGGCCGCAACATTCTCAATAGCCCGCTCGTGTCAGGCGTTGGCGCGACCGTGCTGTATGAGCGCGGAGACGGTGGGCTGCGGTGGCAGCGCGCGCAGCTCCAGTCACTCGCGCAGCGCATGTTTGGCCGAGTCGTTCTCGCCGGACGCGCGGATGCGGCACTCGCGATCGGTTCGGCACTCCCAACGCAGCAACTTCTGGAGATTGGCGCTGCCGAAGGGCTTCCGGGCTTTGACTACAAGGCGTTTGCCGGCGATCAGGCGGTCGTCCTGCGTTCAACGGTTGGGTATCTGCTGCCACTGTGGGAATCACCAATTCGCCTTGCGCGCCTCGTGCTGCCGGCCATTGCCCCGCAGTTACAGGCCGGTGCCTTTGGCGGTCGCGTGAATGCTGGGTCGCGTACATCCGCTCGGCTCGATCAGCTCGACTGGGTCACGTCCGACGGCTGGCGCGGCTCGGTCGACTTGCGCCTGCGGTTTTTCGGCGGCGCGTTCAGTGCTGGGGTCGCCCGGGCGTTTGACCACCGCGACGGGTGGAAGCTGCAGTTCGGTCTTGGGGGTTCGCTGTAATCGCCGAACCGGGGCAACGCCTACGCACTCGTCGCGCGGGCGTGGTGTGATCAGCCTAGTACGCGTATCCGATGGACACGCGACCCGTGGGTAGGAAGCGCGACACGCTGGCCTGATCGAATTTTTCGTTGGAACCGAGGAAGCGTTTCAAACCACCACCCAGCGTCACGGCGGTGTGTTTGCGCGACCCGAGTAACCACTGGTATTGCAACTCGATCGCAACCGCCGGCGACGTGAACGTTTTCGATTTGGTCGTGCACGTCGGCTCGGCTGGCGTTGGCGTGAACACGCAATCCGTGTTGTGCGACCGAATCGCTGAGCCGCCGAGTGAGGCCGCGATGCCAAAGCCGCGCATCGCGAGTTCGTTCGGGTAGAGGCGTGCTTTGACGTCAACGTTGGTGTAACGGTCGTTGTCGAAATTGATGTACGACCCGGCGACCGCGACAGACAATGTCGAACTCACCCGCTTCTCGTACTCACCGGAGAAGTAGCCGAACAACAGGATAAACGGATTGATCGACAGAATCCGCGACGGGCCGCTGACCGTGTCTTCGGCAAGCGATCGTGTTTGTTCGCGCAACGTCTGCGCGCACAGCGCGAATGGCAGCAGAGCAGTGAGCATGATGGCCGAGCAATATCGTCGCATGTCTTATTCGTTAGTGTGAGTGCAACAATGCACGTGCGGCCGCTTGCCCACCGCGCGCCGCACCGTCGAGCGAACTCGAATAAAGCGTTTCACTTGCTCGCCACAGTCCGGGTACACCGCAGGTAATCGCAGCGCGTTGCGCGTACGAACCGGGCGATTGAGCAAACTGCGCGTATGGTACACGCCAGATGGCCAGACGTGTCATGGTGTACGGGCGCATGTCGCCATGCGCGGTGACCATTGCGGCAATTTCGTGACGTGCCGCACGATCGAGCACGTCATCAGACCACGCCGCGGACGCGCCAACGGCGGTGGCAGCGACCAACGGTTGTCCGGTGCTGTACTCCGGTGCCACGTTGGTCATCGTGATGGCGTGGCTGATGGCCGCATCGCGTGCGGCGTTGAGCCAGAGGGCGCGCCCAGGCAGTGGTGCGCGATCCGCTGCGTAATACAGTGTGGTGCATCCCAGCGCGGCTGTGGTCGCGACCGTGACGTTCGCCGTTCGCGCCAAAACCGCCGCGCCTGGTGCATCGGTGGCCAGCACGGTGTCGGCGGCGTCAAACCGACTTCCGTCGTCGAGCGTCACGCCAACGACGCGACCGTCGGCCACCTCGAGATTGCGCACGGCAACGCCAACCCGCACCGCGCCGACAGGTAAGTGCGCGGCGAGCTGCGCCGTGATCGCGCCCATGCCGCGCGCTGGCACCGCCGAATCGCCCATCGCCAGCATCTTGAAGGTAAAGAGCAGGATGGACGCGCTAGTCGCGAGCGAACGGTCAAGGAGAATGCCGCCATAGAACGGCGCGAAGAATCCGTCGATGACCGTTGCATTGAAGCCGCGCGCGGTGAGGAAGGCGCGGGTGGAGACGTCGGCGAAGCGTGGGGAAAAGCACTCGTCGACCGTGAGTTGCTGGGCAAATCGGCGGAGCGCCAGCAGGCGCAGCTTGTCTCCCATTGAAACTGCGCGCGCGAAGACCGTATCAAGCAGCAGCGACGGATCGCGCAGTGCGTCGCCAATGCGCGACACGCGGCCATCCCTGACGATGCGGGCGGCGGGCTGAAACCGCCGCAGCGCGAGCGCGTCGAGATCCAGATACGACGCGAGTGTTGGATACGCCGTGAATAGCACCTGAAAGCCGTGATCGAGCACGAAGCCGTCAACCAGCGACGAGCGCACGCGTCCGCCCACGTCTGGTGCGGCTTCAAGCACCACGACCGGGCGACCGGCCCGATGCAGCTCAAGCGCGCACACCAGGCCAGCGATACCCGCACCGACGACGATGACCGGAGACGAAGGACTCGACGGTGTCATCCTGAATAGTGCTCGACGACCGGTCGACGCAGCTACTCAGGCAGCGTGGTCACACCGGTGACGAAGTACTGCGTGTCACCAAAACACGACAGCGGCACGCCGATGTGCTGCTTGTAGTCCACGGCGACTTTCTTGCCGGCGAACGACTGGATCAACTCGGCGATGGAATCGCTGCGCACCGTGAACTGGAAGCTGTCGGACTGGAAGCTCTTGGCGATGCCCGTGTAGAGGGTGCCCTCCCACGTTTTGCAGGCCCAGCCCTTGCGCGACATTTTCTGCACATAGCCGTCACGCTTGCCGTCGGAGTAGCTGAAGTTGAGCGCGACAGCCGTCCAGATCGCGAGCGCGGCGGCGGGGAGGCCGAACAGGAACAGAAGCGTCAGTTTGCCCCAGTGGCGGCGCTTGAACGATTTCCTGGGCTCGCGGCTTTGTTCAACAGGCATCGCGGCAGACTCGCGCGTGTCGCTCGACCGGTCGTCCTGGTCGGACTGCGATGGCGTGGAAGTATCAGACATGGTCGTAAATTGGAGTGGAGAAACCGAACGCGCTACCTTCTGTCGTACGTCTAACCACAGCCTCAAGGTTCACTGTGCCCGCCACTACCCGTCGTCCAACCGTTTCCGTTCGAGTGCGCGGCGTTGCCGTTGGCGCGCCTGTTGGCGTTGCCGCACCCGTCGTTGTGCAATCAATGACCAACACGGATACGGCCGACCCAGCCTCAACCACACAACAGGTCGCAGAGTTATTTGAGGCGGGATCGCAGATTGTGCGCATCACCGTCAACAACGATGAAGCCGCGCGCGCCGTCCCGGAGATTCGTCAGCGGCTCGATGATCTCGGGCTCGACGTGCCGTTGATTGGTGACTTCCACTACAACGGACATCTGCTCCTCACCAAATACCCGGCGTGTGCGGCAGCGCTCGACAAGTATCGCATCAATCCAGGAAACGTCGGCTCGAAGCACCGCGATGCGAACTTCACGACGATCGTGCAAGCGGCAATCGATCACAACAAGCCAGTGCGCATCGGCGTCAACTGGGGCTCGCTCGACCAGGACTTGTTGACGCAGATGATGGACGCCAATGCGAACGCGGACATGCCGCGTGATGCGAAGGATGTCTATATGGACGCGATGCTCGAGAGCGCGCTCCGTTCGGCGGCGTTGGCCGAAGAGGTGGGGCTCGCCCATGACAAGATCATTGTCAGCGCGAAAATCTCCGTCGTGCCGGACCTCGTGGAGTGCTATCGACGTCTTGCTACGCGATGCGACTATCCGCTCCATCTCGGGCTCACCGAAGCGGGCATGGGCACCAAAGGCGTCGTGGCCAGCAGCGCGGCGCTCGCGATTCTCCTGTCGGAGGGCATTGGGGACACGATTCGTGTGTCGCTCACACCCAAGCCCAACGGCGATCGCCGCGAAGAAGTGTTTGTCGCGCAACAAATTCTGCAGTCGCTTGGGCTCCGTTCCTTTGCGCCACAGGTGACGGCGTGCCCCGGATGCGGACGCACAACGAGCACGTTCTTCCAGCACATGGCGGAAGACATTCAGGGCTATCTACGCGAACAGATGCCCGTCTGGCGCGAGAGCAAACCCGGCGTCGTGGAGATGAAAGTCGCCGTGATGGGGTGCGTGGTGAACGGTCCGGGCGAATCGAAGCACGCCAACATCGGCATTTCGCTGCCTGGTACGTTCGAGGAGCCGAAAGCGCCGGTGTACGTCGACGGCAAACTGTTCACCACACTCAAGGGCGACCACATCGTGCCGGAGTTTCTGGTGATTCTGGAGCAGTACGTGGAGCGCACGTACGGCGCGTTGCAAAGCGTGTGAGTGTGCTACACGGCGGCGGCGCGCGGGGCTCAAGCGGATAGGCAGATTGGATTAGGATACAAACGACAAACAGATTGGACAGGATAGATAACTGATAAGAACAGAAACAGCACGGATACCACGAACAGCAACGACGTGTTGTGGTAGTATCCGTGCCGCTTCTGTTTCTATCGGTTCTGTATCTTGTCCAGTCTGTTGTTATGTGTTTTGTCCAGTCTGTATTATCGCACCCGAGCAGAGTCAGGCGACGTCCACCTGCTCGAGCGCCGTCGCCACGAACGCGAGTTCATGAACAATCGGCGCCGCGAATCCGATCTCGATGAGCCGGTCGCTCACTCGGCGATACCAGCGAACCGTGCCCTCACGCCCTACCGCGACTCGGCCCCACACCGTTTCGGGAAACGACGTTCGGCGCAGATCGGAAAGAATGGAGTTCGCGTTGTGCACTTTGTCCGCCGCACATACCCACAGCGCCTCCGGTGCGGCGTGTGCGAGACGCTCTAGATAGTCCGTCTTGCGATCGTCGTAGGATAACTCCACGTCATCATCGTCGATGCGCCGTTCGCTCACCGCGAGCACGGTGGCCAGAATATCACTGCCGAATTTGCTGCCAATCCGTTCCTCGAGCATGTCACGCGTCCAGCCATCGCGCACACAGTCGCCGACGACATCATGCAGAATACCGGCGACAATCGTGTCTTCGCCGCATCCGTACCGCGCCAGGATGACCGCCACGTTGGCCGGGTGCGTGCGATACGGAAGGCGCGTGCCCTTTCGCACTTGCTGGTCATGATGCTTCGCCGCGAAGGCGAAAGCGTGATTGATCCGATCAGCGTAGCCGGTCATGCCGTATGTCGAATTCGGGGGGTACTGCAACGTCAGCGAGCGACGGGAACATACGACATGCGAGAGAAGCAGGCCACCAGCGCTTCCAGTCCACGTCGATCGGCGTCGCCGAAGGTGGACGGTTCGGCAGAGTCGATGTCGAGCACGGCAAGCAGTTCGCCGTGTGCATCGAAGACGGGGACGACGATTTCACTGCGTGATCGCGGATCGCAGGTGATATGGCCTGCAAACGCGTGTACATCATCGACCACCACCGTAGTCTGCGTCGCCGCCGCCGTACCGCACACGCCTCGTCCAAACGCGATGTCAAGACAGCCGAGTGATCCCTGGTATGGGCCCACACGCAGCAGGGCACCGGGTTCGACGACACGGTAGAACCCGGTCCACAGATGCCCAAAGGCGTGGTGCAAAAGTGCACTCGTGGTGGCCATGGCCGCGATGATATCTGTCGAATCTTCAAGCACCAATGTTTGCATCTGCACGAGCTGTGCGTAGGCGTCCTCGCGGGCGAGGGTGCGCAGATCAGGAATGGCGGGTTCCATCGTCAGTCGAATGCGGCGATCGTGGAATGCGTCATTGCATCGGGCCGATAAGAAGGATGAGTCGGAGGTCCAGCAGCAACAACGCGGTGCCCTGCACGAGCACACCGACGCCTGCACCAATACCGCCGCTGTTGCCCACGCCGTTGTCGCCCACGCGCGCACTCCATCGCCAGGCCGTGAGCGCGAGCGTGGCGCCGACGCCGACATAGCCCGCGTCGAGTCCGGTGTTGAGCCAGAGCATGTTGATCAGGTGTTGTGCGCCGGCGAAGTCGCGCATCGACAGGGTGCGCTGCGACCACAGCACGAGGGCAACATCAACGGCCCCCCATGCGACCGTCTGCATGGCGAAGTGGCGCAAGAGTGGTGCGCGAGCCGCGCGAAACCGCAGTGCAATGAGCAGGACCGACCCAACGACTGCGCTGGTTCCTCCCCAAATCGCCAGCCGCAGCAAGTGTCCTCGTTCCAATGTGAAGAGCGTGTCAGCCCACATGATCGGAGACTAGCGATCGACGCTGGCTGAAGACAGGGTACCGGTGTGCGGATGGGTCCCTCGCCTGCAGTTCATCAATGGAGACGCATTGGTCCCCACGCGCATTGGTGAAATGAACACGGGGGCCGACGCACCGCGTCGACCCCCGTAATCACTACCGATCGTTGGAGCTTACTGAACCGTAACCGTGCCCTTCATGTTCATGGCGAGGTGCGGCGTGCAGTTGAAGTTGTACTTGCCGGCTGGCACGCCGGCCATCGAGACCGTGTACGACTCGCCAGCGTTGATCATCATCTTGCCGGACATTTCGCCCTGCTGCTCGGGCATGTTGGCCATGATCGCCGCCTTGGCGGCCGGTGCCATGCCGGTTGGATCGAACATGATGTTGTGCGGTCCGCCCGACACGAACGTGAACTTGATGCCGTCGCCGGCCTTGAGCGTGATGTCCGCTGGCTCGAAGCGGTATCCCGTGCCGTCACCAATCATCTTCACTTCAACCGTGGTGCCGGTGATCGGTGCCATCGCGCCAGCCATCGGTGCCGCTGCCGGCGCTTCGGCCGCAGGCGTTGTCGCGACCGGAGCCGCCATCGCGCTGTCCTTCGTCGCTGCCTTCTCTCCACTGCAAGCGCCGAGAGCCAACGCTGCACTTGCCACTACTGCAAAGCCGAGAAACCGCATCTTGAGAGGCCTCCAGAGCCTAACCGAAATTTTGCTGATCTACAGGATCATTCCTGTGCCCGCAGGGCCCTGCGGGTTCTTGTGAACTTATTCACAAGCGGGTCAGGATGCAATTCTTTCGGTCATTTTGCGCTTGACGCGCTCTGCCCAGTCGGCTACGCTCCTCCACATGTTAAAGAGCCCCCGCCACCATCATGCGCATCACGGTCACGGCCCGACGGGTCGAGACGTGACGTGTGCACATTGAGGAGCGACCTGCTCCGCTAAGTCCACCGCTGCGTTTCCCGGCCCGTCCTCTCTTGGACGGGCCGTTTTTTGTTTCCCGTCAGCGGTTCGTCATTCCTCCAGAAATCACTCTTAAGATCATGCTACGTATAGCGTTACCGAACAAAGGGCGTTTGAGCGAAGACACGCGGGAGCTGTTTAATGACGCTGGGCTCGAGGTCCGGTCGTCGGAGCTCCGGTCGCTAACAGCATCCCTGGGCGGCGAGTTTGAAGCAATCTTCGTGCGGGCGCAGGACATTCCAGAGTTTGTCGCCGATGGTGCGGCCGACGCCGGCGTCACGGGATGGGACCTTGTGGCCGAGTCGGAGCGCCCGCTCGTATCGCATCTGGATCTGGGGTTTGGCCGCTGCCGCCTCGTGGTGGCGGCCAAGGCCGACGCCGGCATCTCGACGGTTGACCAGATCGGCGGCGCTGGGGCCCCGGCCCGCGTCGCCACTGTGTTCCCGCGCATCGCGGCGCGCTTTTTCGCCGATCGCGGCCGCGCCGTCACCATCGTGCCAGTGTCGGGCGCCGCTGAAATCGCTCCGCATCTTGGTATCGCTGATGTGGTGGTGGACCTCACCTCCACCGGTTCAACGCTACGAGTAAATGGACTGCACGAAGTGGAGACCATCATGCGTTCCAGTGCGCACTTGATTGCCGCCACCGATGGACCGCGCAACGGCGATCCGTCCGGACGGCAAGCGCTTGATGAGCTGGTGACGGCACTGGCGTCGGTCATTCGCGCGCGTGGTCAGCGATACCTGATGGCCAACGTGCCGCGCAATGCACTCGACGCCGCGCGTGCCGTGCTGCCTGGTCTCAACGGTCCAACGGTGATTGAAATTGCCGACCATGGCCGGTTTGTCGCCGTGCACGCGGTGGTCGCCGCCGACACGATCTATCGCACCATTTCACAACTTCGCGCGCTCGGAGCGGAAGGCATACTCGTTACGCGTATCGAGCGGCTCATTCCATGAGCGCGAAGCCACCGTCCGCGGTGACGCTGCTCGCGCGCGGCGCGATCTCGTCGCTTGACGAACCGTTGCAACGCACGCTGATGAATCGATCGCCATCGCCGAACGATGGCGTACGCAGCCGCACGCGCGACATTGTCCGCCGTGTGCGACTCGGTGGGGACTCGGCGCTACGCGAACTGGCGCGCGAGTTTGATGGAGTGACGCTTGATGCGCTCGAAGTGCCGCGTGCGCGATGGGCGCGCGCGCTCGATGCACTTGAACCGTCACTGCGCACCGCACTGGAACGTGCCGCGCGCAACATCACCACCGTACACAATGCCATGCGTCCCACAGCCATCGAGGTTAGTCCGGAGCCCGGCATTGTCGTTGGTCGTCGCCCCGATCCCCTCGCGCGCGTTGGCGTGTACGCTCCGGGCGGGCGAGCGGCGTATCCAAGTTCGTTGTTGATGGGCGCAATTCCGGCGCGCGTGGCTGGTGTTGGCGAGGTGGTGGTCTGTTCACCACCCGGCGTGGATGGATTGCCGTCTGCTGTGGTACTAGCCGCGGCCGCGCTGGCTGGCGTCGATCGTGTGTTTGCGCTCGGCGGCGCTGGTGCAATCGCCGCGATGGCACTGGGCACGTCGTCAGTTCCCCGCGTGGATCGCGTGGTAGGTCCGGGCAATGCGTACGTGGCCGAAGCGAAACTGCAACTCGTGGCTGATGTGACGATCGATGCACCGGCTGGGCCGAGTGAACTGCTGGTACTCGCTGACGACAGTGCGAACGCCGACGTGATGGCGCGTGAACTGTTGGCGCAAGCCGAGCATGATCCAGACGCGGCAGTCGTTGCTGTGTTGACTGGTACCGGTGCAGCGGCATTGGCTGAAGCGGTGGTGTTCGCACTGAGCGCGCGCATTGATCAGGCACCGCGGGCCGATATCGTGCGGGCGTCACTGCGCGCGCGCGGTGCGATCGTGACGTCGCTGACACTCGCCGAAGGAGTGGCGTTCGCCAATGCCTGGGCGGCGGAGCATCTCCTGCTGGTGGTGCGTGAGGAGGTGCGCGCATCCACGCTCGCCGCACTGCGGAACGTCGGCACCGTGTTCGTTGGGGAAAGCAGTTCGGTGGCGTTTGGCGACTACATGACCGGCGCGAATCACGTGCTGCCGACGGCGGGCACGGCGCGTTGTTACTCCGGGTTGTCGACGCTCGACTTTGTGCGGTGGACTACATGGCAAACCGTGTCTGTCGAGGCGGCGGCACGCCTGGCACAGGATGTCGGCCGCTTCGCCGACGCGGAAGGATTGCCGGGGCATGCGGCCGCGGCACGCGCGTGGAGCACGACAACGAGTACCGGACGATGAACACGTCACCGAACAAACTGGCCATCGCGCGCGCCGCGTACGACGCCGTGCCGCTGTACGATCCAAAGCGCACGCCGGTTGATTTGGATCTGACGGACAACACGAATCTCTGGGGCATGCCGCCCGCGGCAGAACGCGCGCTGCGCGATGCCACCGTGTCCACCGTCACACGATACCCAACACTGTACGCCGCGGAACTCAAAGAGGCGCTCGCGGCGCTGCACGGCGTGACGCCGGATATGATCGTCACCGGCTGCGGTTCGGACGACATCCTCGACTCGGCGATGCGCGCCTTCGGGGACCCTGACGACGTGGTGTGCGGGTCGGAGCCATCGTTTGCGATGATGCCAATCTTTGCGCAGATGAATGCGTTGCGCTGGCACGGCGTGACGGAGCTACCGTCGCACCAACCGGATATCGACACGCTGCTGGCCACGCCGTCGAAAGTCCTGTACCTGTGTTCGCCTAACAATCCAACCGGTGCGCTGGTCGCGCGGGACAGCATTGAACGCGCCGTAACTGCAGCACACGGTGTTGTGTTTATTGACGAGGCGTACGCCGAATTTGCCGGCGTGTCGTCCATTGATATCGCGCGACAGTCTGATCGCGTGCTGGTAATTCGCACGATGTCCAAAGCCTATGGATTGGCGGGCTTGCGCATTGGGTATGCGATCGGGCAGCCAACGCTGGTAGCCGCCGTGGAGAAATCGCGCGGTCCATACAAGCTCAATGCCCTTGCTGAATGCATGGCGCTGGCGGTGCTCCAGCACGATCAGGCGTGGGTGCGGGAGCACGTAGCGTTGGCGGTCGCGATGCGCGAACAGTTGTCGCACAGGGTGCGCGCCCTTGGACTCAATCCACTCGCGTCGTCGGCCAACTTTGTGTGTGTTCCGGTGCCGCAGTGTGTGGCCGTTGGGCGTGCACTGCGCGCGCGTGGCGTGGCCGTCCGTCCGTTTCCCAACTTGCCGCATGTTGGCGATGCGCTGCGCATCAGCGTTGGGCCGTGGCCGTTACTCGAACGATTGCTGGACGCGCTCGGTCCGGCGCTGCGAGAGGTGAACGGATGACCACACAGGCCGACGTTGATATGCGTGTGACGGTCTTTGACTACGGCGCGGGCAACCTGCACTCGCTGGTAAAAGCGCTGGAACTCGGCGGAGCGCATGTACGGATCGAAACGGATGCCTCGCGCGCGGTGTGTGATACTGATGCACTGGTGCTGCCCGGCGTCGGTGCGTTTGCACCAGCAGCGTCCTGTCTCGCGCCGGGGCGCATCGCCATGCGTGACGCACTGAACAACGGTTTACCGTGCCTCGGCATATGTCTCGGCATGCAACTGCTTTTCGAGGCGAGCGACGAGGGACACGGCGATGGACTGGGCATCATTGGGGGACGAGTCACAGCGCTCGCGGCCAAGCGTCTCCCGCAGATCGGCTGGAACCAGATTGACAACGCGTCCGAACCGCTACTGGCGCAGTCCGGGCTCACGCTGGCGTACTACGCGAACAGTTTTGTCTGCCGGCCGTCGCCGGCGAATGTCGACATGGTGACTGCGTGGAGCGAGCACGAAGGCGATCGCTTTCCGGCCGCGGTGCGGCGTAGCAACGTAGTCGGCGTGCAGTTTCATCCGGAGAAGTCCAGCGTGCCCGGTGTTCGGTTCATCAACGCCTTCCTGCTGGACGCGCAACGTCAACCTACCACGATTCCCCTTATCGCGGAGCACCGATGATTGTGATACCGGCGGTGGATTTGCGTGGGGGACAGTGTGTGCAATTGGTCGGTGGAGA
>JANMKU010000102.1:0-11097 GCA_031372205.1 Gemmatimonadaceae bacterium
CCAATGGGCGACGAATCGAGCGACATGGCCATCGCTGGCCGCCTGGCTGGCCTCGCGGTTGAACGTGCGGCGCGGATGGCACTCAACCGGGACGTGGACGCCATCGTGACCGCGCCGTTGGACAAAGCCGCATTGTTCGCCGGTGGATTTGACTATCCGGGCCACACCGAAATGCTGGCCGCCATCGCTGGTGTTCCCACCACAATGATGCTCGCCTCGGACCGTCTGCGCGTGGTGTTGGCCACGACGCACCTGCCGCTGCGCGAGGTGCCAGCGGCAGTGACGCACGAAGCGATTGTGCGAGCGGCCGCCACAACGCGCGACGGCCTTCGCACCGGGTTCGGCATCGCGGACCCTCGCATTGCGCTCTGTGCGATGAACCCACACGCTGGCGATGGTGGTCGGTTTGGCGACGAGGACGATCGGATTCTGGCGCCGGCGGCTCGCGAGGCCGGCATCGCCGGTCCGTTTCCGGCGGATACGGTCTTCGTCCGCGCCATGCGCGGCGAGTTCGATGCCGTCATTGCCCCATACCACGACGTGGGGATGACCGCCATCAAGGTCGCCTCGTTTGGTTCGGCCGTGAATGTCACACTCGGCTTACCATTTCCGCGCACGTCACCGGATCACGGCACGGCGCGGGATATTGCCGGACAGGGTATCGCCTCCGCCGAAAGTCTTGTCGCGGCGATGACGCTTGCCGTGCGCCTGATTCGGCCACGCTAGTCGTTTCCGCTAGGCCAGCCATTGTCTCTTCGTCCGAAGTGTTGCTAGCTTTAAAGGCTATGCACATTCGGAACATCGCCATCATCGCACACGTCGACCACGGGAAGACCACTCTCGTCGACAAGATGCTTCGCCAAGCGGGCGCCTTTCGCGACAATCAAGTTGTCGAGGAACGCGTCATGGATTCCAATCCGCTTGAAAAAGAGCGCGGCATCACGATCCTTGCCAAGAACGCATCGATTCGCTGGGGGGACACGAAGATCAACATCGTGGACACCCCTGGGCACGCGGACTTTGGCGGCGAGGTTGAGCGCATCTTGCGCATGGTGGACGGCGTATTGCTCGTCGTCGACGCGTTTGACGGACCGATGCCGCAGACGCGCTTTGTGCTGCGCAAAGCGTTGGCGCTCGGCCGCACGCCGATCATTGTCATTAACAAGATCGATCGTCCTGGCGCCGATCCGTTGCGGGTGCATGACGAGGTCCTCTCGTTGTTCATCGAACTCGAGGCCACCGAGGAGCAGCTCAACGCGCCGGTTGTCTACGCTAGTGCCAAAGAGGGGACGTCAACGCTCGACATGGACGTACCAGCGGTGGATCTCGTGCCGCTCTTTACGACGATCGTCGCAACCGTTCCGCCACCGCCGGCCGAGGAGAACGGGCCGTTTCAGATGCTCGTCTCCACGATCGACTATTCGAACTACCTTGGGCGCATCGCCATTGGTCGTATCGAACGCGGGACCGTGCACCTTGGTGATGCGATCGCACACGTGCCCTTTGATACCACCAAACCCGCGCAGCGCGGACGGGTGTCCAAGTTGTACGGGATTGAGGGCGTCGAGCGCGTCGAGCTCAAAGAAGCGTCGGCCGGCGAAGTCGTGTTGCTGGCCGGGTTCGAAGACGTGGAAATTGGCGCAACACTGACGGATCCCGACGTACAGGAGCCACTGGAAGGGATTACCGTCGAAGAGCCGACGATCAGCGTGGACTTTCTGGTGAACAATTCACCGTTCGCTGGAAAGGACGGCAAGTTCGTCACCTCGCGTCAACTGCGTGAGCGCTTGTACAAGGAGCTAGAGCGGAACGTTGCCCTCAAGGTGGAAGATAGTGACACCACCGACGCTTGGAGCGTCTCAGGCCGTGGTGAGTTGCATCTGTCGATCCTGATGGAAACGATGCGCCGGGAAGGGTTCGAGTTTCAGGTCTCGCGCCCGCGGGTGATCACGCGTCGTGGGCCCGACGGTGAGCGTCTTGAGCCGTACGAGGAGTTGGCGATCGACGTACCAGAGGACTATCTCGGGGCCGTCATTGAGAAGCTTGGTCCGCGGAAGGCCGAGATGATCGAAATGAAGAACCCGGGTCAGGGATTGGTCCGCATGCTCTATCGTGTGCCTGCACGCGGTCTGTTCGGTTACCGCAGCGAATTCCTGACGGATACGCGCGGCACCGGCATCATGCACCATCGGTTTCTGGAGTACGGGGAATGGGCCGGGACGCTCAATGGTCGCTCACGCGGCGTGCTCGTGTCGATGGAGTCTGGCACCATTATCGGGTTTGCCTTGTTCAGCCTGCAGGAGCGGTCGACACTCTTTGTGAAACCAGGTGACGCAGTGTATGAGGGCATGCTGGTCGGCGAGAACGCGCGCCCGGGCGACATGGACGTGAATCCGACGAAGGAAAAGAAGCTCACGAACATGCGGACCAAGAACACCGACGAGAATATCACCCTCGAACCGCCCCGTGAGATCACGCTTGAAACGGCGTTGGAGTATATCGAAGAGGATGAACTCATCGAGATCACGCCGTTGAACATCAGGTTGCGGAAGCGTCTGCTGGCCACATCGGCGCGAAAGCGGACCAGCCGCGAGTCCAAGCGCGAGCGGGAAAACGAGTAGCGGCCATTCGGCGGTATTTTGGCACCGCCTGCAATATCGACGGTTGCGAAGTTCGGGCGTGTTGTCGATACTCCCCGAGGAAGGCGTTTCGGGCAGTGGTTCGTGTTTGCAGAAAGGCGCCGTCCGGTACACGTTTCGCACGTTGCTCGACTCCCCCGGGCCCGTTACGCACGGGTCGCTCCGTATACCATTTGCAGGAGATTCGTCCCATGCTGGATCAGTTCGGGTCGTCGTCGCAGGACGCGCTCGAAGCCATGTCGCTTTCCTTTCCGAGTGCCGTCGCTGGCGCATCGGTCGTCGCGTTTGCACAGGACGACGACTTCGATGATGAGGCCATTGATGACGATCTCGATGATGACCTCGATGATCTCGACGACATCGATGACGAAGTCGACGACATTGATGACGATGACGACGACGACGATGATGATGATGATGATGACGATGAGGACGATCTCGACGACCTTGATGATCTCGACGACGACCTTGATGCCGACGAGGATCTCGACGCGGGCGACGGGTTCGACGACGAGTAGTGCGGGCCGGTTGACGCTCCCGGAGGGTTGCGCTTTATTATTAGGCTCTGGCGGAGCAGATCAATGGCTCCAATTGGGCCTTTAGCTCAGGTGGTTAGAGCGCACGCCTGATAAGCGTGAGGTCGTAGGTTCAACTCCTACAAGGCCCACTCAGCTCCGTGTACGTGGAAACCGCACCTCGGCAGCCCGACGTGCGGTTTTTCATGTGCCACTCATGCGGAGGGCACCCTGGACTACCGAACTTGGCAGCAGGACCGTGCGCGCGTGCATGGCCGCGCTTTCGCCGTCGCCACCAAGCCAGGGCTTTTCGCGCACGGACATGGTGATCCTGCGGCGATGCTGCTGGCCGAACACGTGGTGGTCGCGCCGGGCGATACGCTCGCTTACCTGAATTGCGGCAGCGGACTACTGGGCGCCGTGGCGGCCGTCACGGGATCAGCACATCGCGTCGTGCTCACCGATCGTCATGTCGTGTCGGCGGAGGCAGCGCGTCAGACCATGGCACTGAACGGCGTCGACGGAGCAACCGTCCTCTTGCAACACGGTTTGGGCGAGGCCGTGGCCAGCGGCAGCGTCGAGACCGTCGCCATTCGCATACCGCATGAAAAGCTCGCCCTGCAGCAACTGTTACACGATGCATTCCACGCGCTTCGTCTCGGTGGTCGCTGTTACATCGCCGGTGCGACAACGGAGGGCGTGAAAGCAGCAGCGCGTGCGATGGCCACGTTGTTTGGTGCGACGCAGGTGCTCGCGAGCGGCGGTGGCCATCGTATTGTCGTGGCCACCAAGGGGAGCGCGGAGCCTGGCACCAATGCTGACGACAATGATTGCACCGTCGGTGCCGACCACTTCCGCGAAATCCATGCGGCATTGCGCGGCCGAGACTACGCGCTGTTCTCTCGGCCGGGCGTGTTTTCCTGGGAGCATGTCGATGAAGCCACGCAGCTCCTTGCCAACACGATGGAGATTGGCCTCGGTGAGTCCGTGCTTGATCTCGGCTGTGGCGGTGGCGCGCTGGGCACTGTTGCTGCGTCGCTCTCGCAGAGTCAGCGCATCTGCCTTGTGGATGCGGACATTGAAGCCGTGCGGTCGGCCGCGCGCACAGCGACTGCGGCCGGTCTGCGCGACGTTCGAGTCATCGCGAGTGACATCACCGAGGCCGTTCGCGATGAGCGATTCGACGTGGTAATCAGCAACCCGCCGTTTCATATCGGCAAGCACACCGCGCTCGACGTGCCAAAGGAGTTCATGCGACAGGCGCACGACGTGCTTGTTTCCGGGGGGCGCTTCATGCTCGTGGCCAATCGCACGCTGCCTTACGAGCGTGTGCTCACCGCCATGTTCGGGAACGTGCACACCGTGTACGACGGCGCGCGCTTCAAGGTGTTACTGGCAGTGAAGCCGTAGGCGGCGCGTTCAGGCGCGCGACCTCATGTGCCGTCAGTGTCCGCCACGTACCCAGCGGCAATCCATCCAGCGTGAGTGGCCCAACGCGCTCGCGGTGCAGCGCGGTGACGTGGTTCCCGAGGGCGGCAAACAGGCGACGCACGTGGTGGTATCGCCCCTCAGTGATGGTGAGCCGAACGTGGCGCGCACTGAGCACCTCAAGGACGGCTGGTTTGAGTGGTGTTTGCTCAGATTCGAGCATGAGGGTGCCGGCCGCCAGGCGCGCGTGTTCATCGCCGTGCAAGTCGTTCGCCAGTATCGCGGTGTAGGTCTTGGGCACGTGTGCACGCGGAGACGTCAACCGGTGGTTCAGTGCGCCGTCATCGGTGAGTAGCAACAAGCCCGAGGTGTCACGGTCGAGGCGACCGACGGGTGCAATCACGGGGGTGCGCAGCACGAATCGCGGTGGCAGCAGTTCGTAGACGAGCTGGTGGTCGCCCTGCGTGGTGCAGACGTAGTCCACCGGTTTGTGCAGCATGAGAACGACACCGGGCGCTGGGTCTAACGACACGCCGTCAACGCGCACATCGTGCAGCGCGACGAGGTCACCGTCGTGCACGCGATGGCCGTCGACATGCCGTACTCGCCCGTCTGCGAATAATTGCGCGACCTGTCGGCGACTGCCATAACCCAGGTTCGCGAGATACTTGAGCAACTTCACGCGACGTTGTAGTTCAATGGTACTGGGCCTGTGCGGCGCGTTTGCGCGTCGCGGTCGCAAACACCGTGCGACGATGTTGATGCAAGATACGGTGTGCCGCAGTTGTAAGGACTCCCCTTCCGAAGCGAACGCTCCGCGTCGAGGTTACGCCGATGCGACTCAACCTCGATGTGCCGAACAGGGGGCGCGCCATGACGATGCGCCGCGCCCCGCGTTCGTGGCTCATGGTGGGTGCGGTGGTATTGACGCCGCTCCTGTTACCCGCGCAGGCCGTGAAGGAACGGGCCGACGCAAAACTACAAGCTTTGCTCGTCGCGCTGGTCAGCGGGTTCCACGGTGACGTGGGTATTTACGTACGTCACCTTGGGAGCGGCCGGACGGCAGCCGTGCGCGCTGACGAGTTGTTCCCGACGGCGAGCATCATCAAGGTGCCGATTCTGATCGGGACGTTTGACGCCGTGTCCAAGGGTCGGCTCAACTTCCACGACATGCTCACGTATCGCGATTCGCTCCGGTATCAGTACGACAACGCGCTGTCCATGCCACGGGACTCGGCGCCCATTCCGCTCGCCAAACTCGCGCTGCACATGATCACTGAAAGCGACAACACCGCCGCGTTGTGGCTCCAGGGGTTGGTGCGTGGCGACACGATCAATCAGTGGTTGCACGACCACGGCTTCGATTCCACGCGGGTCAATTCGCGTGTCGTAGGGCGGGAGGCGGCGCGCACGCAGTACGGGTGGGGGCAAACGACGCCGCGCGAGATCGCGTCACTTCTGGTCATGATTCGCGAACGACGCGCTGTCGACCGGGGCGCGAGTGAGGAGATGTATCGGCACCTGACGCGCATCTACTGGAACGGCGAGGCATTGTCGCAGTTGCCGCCGTGGGTGCAAGCCGCATCGAAACAGGGCTCCGTCGACCGGGCGCGATCGGAGGTGGTGCTCGTCAACGCACCGTCGGGTGACTACGTCTTCGCGATCACGACCAAGAACCAGCAGGACACGAGCTATCGTGAGGACAACGAAGGGCACGTCCTGATTCGCGCACTGTCCGCACTCCTGTGGCGCGCGTTCGAACCCAAACATCCGTTTACACCAGACCCCTCAGCGAAGCGGTTCAAGCCGCCCCAGGATCCGTAGCGGCATGACGTTAGTTGGTGAGCCCGTACTCCACCGTGGTCACGATGCGCACGCGCTTCATCACCTGACTTTCTTCGGAAATGCCCGCGGCCTGATCACGCGGCAGAATTTCAAAGACGCCCTGATAGGCGTGGCGAATACCAGACAACGTGCTCTTCGAGTCGCGCGCGAATTGCTCGGCACCTTCGCGCGCGCGCGCTGTCGCCTCCGCGATCATCGGCGGCTTGATGTCATTCAGGTGCGTGAAGACGAACGTGGGTCCGCCACCTCCGTATTCCTGCCCGGACGAAAGGACGACACCGTTGCGCACCAACTCGGGCACGCGCTGGCTGGCCGCCTGCACAAGCGCGACACGTGTGGAACGCACGACCAGCGTCTGATGGATGATGTAGCGGCTTCCCGTCTGGTACGAACCCGTCGTGCGCGAATCCTGCACCGAGAACTCCTGCAGTGAGATCTCAGTGCCTGTGGAGTCCAATCCCTGCGCCGTGAGAAACGTCCGCACTTGCTGCACGTTGCGCTCTAGCGTGGCGTTCGCCCGAACGAGATCCTCGTCCGTTGCCACGAGCCGCAACGGCCAGATCGCGAGATCTGCGGTGGCTTCGCGCTCGGCCACACCTTTCACCGACACCGTGCGATCGCCAGTGCGCATGCTGGCGACGCCCGCCCCACCGAGGAAACCGCCAGCAGCCACACCGAGGGCAATGAGCAACGCGGGTACGGTAAGGCTACGGACTGGAGGCAGGGTGTCAGTCATGAGTGGGCGTTGGTTCGGATAGAGTGAGCCGCCCTGTAAGCTATAGCGCCCACCAAGGTTGACATAGGGGGAGGGGGTATATATTCTCCATCTGCGATCGTTCCGCTCGGCGGTCACGGGGACGGCGCGTGACCGGTGATGACCGCATCAAGCCGAGGAGCAAATGGAATCGTTGTCCCTGGAGATTTCCGGTATGTCGTGCGGGCATTGTGTGGGCGCGGTGAGGAAGGCGCTGCAGTCGTTGCCCGGAGTGCTCGTGGAGCAGGTGAGTATTGGTTCCGCGACGATGCAGTTTGACGCATCGACGATGGACGTGGCGCGAATCTCGGCCGCAGTCGATGCGGCGGGATTTGCGGTGTCGAGCACGAGCTGAACCACCATGACTGACACGCAAACCCTTCGCGTCCCGGTCTCGGGGATGACGTGTGCGGCGTGTCAGGCGCGCGTCCAGCGAACGTTGCAAAAGGAACCCGGCGTGTCGGATGCGGTGGTGAATCTGATGATGCAGGACGCCACCATCCGCTTCGATCCATCACAGACCACACCGGATCGGTTGCTCGCGGCGATTCATGACAGCGGCTACGGCGCCGAACTCGCTGTTCCAGGACAGTCAGCGATTGTCGAACAGGACATGCGTGACGCGGTGGCGGCGGCGGAGTTTCAGGATCTGCGTCGCAAAGCCATGGTGAGCGGCGTGGCCGGCGTAGTGGCGATGCTCCTGTCCATGCCGCTCATGAGCCAGAGCGCGATGGCTGGGTCGTCCCTCACGGTGGCGGATCCGTTCATGCATTGGTCCATGCGCGTACTCGATCCTGCGCTGCGCGCCACGATGCCTTGGCTTTTCCGAGTCCCGGTTCCGGTCATCTCGTGGACACTGCTGGCGTTGACGCTTGTCGTCATGTGGTGGGCGGGTCGGCATTTCTTCGTGCGGGCGTGGGCCGCGCTGCGCCATGGCGCCACGGACATGAACACACTCATCGCGGTTGGCACCAGCGCGGCGCTGTTGTATTCACTGTTGGCCACCGTCTCGCCGACGTTCTTTACCAGTCGGGGCGTCGCCCCGGATATGTACTACGAGTCGGTGATCATCATTATCGCCTTCATCTTGTCGGGCAATGCGTTCGAAGCGCGGGCCAAGACGCGCACCGCATCAGCACTCCGCGCGCTGGCCCGCATGCAACCGAAGACAGCACGCGTGATCCGAGACGATCGTGAGTTTGAACTGCCCATCGAGCAGGTCGTAGCGGACGACGTCGTCTTGGTGCGCCCCGGAGAGCGGGTGTCGGTGGACGGCGTGTTGGTGTACGGCGAAAGTATGGTCGACGAGAGTATGCTCACGGGCGAATCGATGCCGGTCGACAAACGTATTGGTGATCGGGCCATTGGCGGCACGATGAACGGCACCGGTGCGTTTCGCTTGCGTGCGACGTCGCTCGGCCAACAGAGCGTCCTCGCGCAGATCGTCACTTTGATGCGCGACGCGCAGGGTTCGCGAGCGCCGATTCAGACGCTGGCCGATCGGATCTCGTCCGTCTTTGTCCCAACGGTGCTGGTGCTTTCGCTGGTGACATTCGGTGTCTGGTATGTTGCCGTTGACACGGCACCGCTGGTTCGCGCGTTCGCTGCCGCCGTGTCGGTCCTCATCATTGCCTGTCCATGCGCTATGGGACTGGCCGTGCCGACCGCAGTGATGGTGGCGACGGGGAAGGGCGCGCAGCTCGGCGTGCTGATCAAAGGTGGGGCATCGCTCCAACGCGCCAGTGACGTCACGGCGATCGTTCTGGACAAGACCGGCACCGTGACTGAAGGCCGGCCAAGTGTCACCGACGTACTGTTGGCCCCCAACGGGCACTTTGCCTCCCTGCACTCGGCCGATGATCTGCTCGCCCTTGTCGCGTCACTTGAATCGGTCAGTGAGCATGCGCTGGCCGATGCTATGGTACGTGAAGCGCGAACGCGCGGTGGTGCGGTGCAGGCGCCGCAAGCATTCCAGTCGGTCGCTGGTCGCGGTGCGGTCGGCGTCGTTGACGGTTTCGCTGTTGCGGTCGGCAACCGCGATTTGATGACCGACTACGCGGTTGATGGGGCGGCGCTCGCCAAGGACGCCGATCGGTTGGCTGCGCTCGGACGGACGCCGGTGTTCGTTGCGATCGACGGCGCGCTCGCTGGGCTGATCGCCGTTGCGGATCCCATCAAGGCCACGTCGCGCGACGCTATTGCACGATTGCAGGCGATGGGGCTGTCCGTGGTCATGCTGACTGGCGACAACCTCCGCACGGCGAACGCCATTGCGCACGCTGTCGGAGTTGAGCGTGTCGTTGCAGGCGTCATGCCGGCAGGCAAGGTGGACGAGATTCGTCGGTTGCAGGCGACTGGTGTGGTTGTCGCGATGGTTGGTGACGGGGTGAACGATGCGCCGGCACTGGCACAAGCAGACGTCGGCATGGCGATGGGCACGGGCTCCGATGTCGCCATCGACGCGGGCGATGTTGTGCTCATGCGCGGAGATCTGGGTGCCGCCGTGTCGGCGATTGCGCTATCGCGCCGCACGATGCGCACGATCAAGCAGAACCTGTTTTGGGCGTTCATCTACAACGTGATCGGTATCCCGATCGCGGCTGGTGTGCTGTATCCGGTGTTTGGCCTGTTGCTCAGCCCCGTGCTGGCGAGCGCCGCGATGTCGTTCAGCTCCGTGAGTGTGGTGGGGAATAGCCTGCGCTTGCGCCACGTGCGGATCTCATGAGCGGCAACCATTCAGGCATGGAGTCACTGTGAAGCTCATACCTACAGCTCATCAGGAGCAGCACCTACCATCAGTCGCCGCTGGTTGCGCGTGCGCCGCGCATCAGGCAAACGCCGACGATGGATCGATGGGCGCCGATGCGCTCGCGGTTGGCCACACGCGACACGCGCTTGGCGTGGACCCCGCCATCAAATCACAGAACCTGACGCGGTTGCGGCGCATTGAAGGGCAGGTGCGCGGGTTGCAGCGCATGGTGGAGGAGGAGCGCTATTGTGCCGACATCCTGACGCAGGTGTCGTCAGTGCACGAAGCACTGCGCTCGGTCGCGCGCGAGTTAATGCGCAACCACCTCAAGTACTGCGCCACTGCGGCAATCCGTGCGGGAAATGCCGATGCGGATGCGATGTACGATGAGATCGTCGAGCTGATGTACAAGCACAGTCGCTAGCGCACGAATGGCGCATGTTGGTCACCGTGGTGGCAGGACCGGTTGGCCACTCGTGACCCACGCCGTCCACCAGATATCGCGCAGCATTTCCGCGCCATCGGCCAGGCGCCGCGCCGCAAAGACCTTTTGCTCTGGCGTCGTCGTCTCGGCCTGAAACGGCGTGGCCGCATCGAGCTGATACAGTTCTTCCAGATGCCCGAACGTCGCGTTGAGGTAGGTCAGGACCGCGTCGCGAAGATTCGGGAACACGCGCGGCGCTCCAGTCATGCCGGCCAGCAGATCCGGCAGTTTGATCTGTCCCTGTACATAGCGCGATTCGAAGCGCGAGTGGAACGTGTTGTCGGTCGTGTAGCCCCGCGGATTGTCTCCCACCCACCCGTTGTGATGCTTGGTGGTGTGGTGCGGATTGGATCCGTCGGCGACATAGTGCCCGAGGATACCGGCATCATCGATAATGCGCGCTTCAATCCAGCTGCGAACCGTGGAATCGGGCGCGATTCTCCACAAACGAAAGTCGCCGCGGAGCTGTTGCGTCATCTCCAAAATCTCGAATGGCAGGAAGCCCATCGTGCTGGCTGCCACACCGGCCGCTCGAAGCGTATCCGCAAACGCGTATCGATTCGGCGCAGCGAGTGCAGCGCGCAACACCGCGGGCGACACCAGGTCCATATCGATGTAGTGCTCTGGCGACGTGCTGCCCTCAAGTGCCGGATCGATGGTGCGTTCGGCGCGGTCCTTCCAAC
>JANMKU010000112.1:0-7747 GCA_031372205.1 Gemmatimonadaceae bacterium
CGCAAAGGTGCTCAGCGAAAAGCCGACATCGCTGCATACGCTGCGTGACACGGTGCCGCCGTATGTCGAACATGCCGTGTTCACCGCACTCGCCAAGTTGCCGGCCGATCGGTTCGAGAGCGCCAAGGCGTTCGCGGATGCATTGACCAGCACAGCGTTCCAGTCGCCGCGCGACGCAGCACGGGCCAATGCGGCGTCAGGGCGCGCAGTCAGCTCCGCTCGCTGGAAGGTACTGGCCGCAGCCCTTGGCCTCACCGCCGCGGGCGCCGCAGGCATCGCCGGGTGGGCGCTCATGCGCTCCGGAGCCGAACTGCGCGATGTGGGACTGCCACCCACGTCGCCGCTGCGCATGGAGGACACGTACCGCAACTTCGCCGTTGCACACGATGGATCGTTCATCGTGTACGAGGCCAAGGTCGGTGAGTCATCGCAACTCTGGTATCGCGGTCTCGTCGGCACCGACGCGCACGTCATCGTCGGTACCGATGGCGCCCTGGGGACGCCACGCGTCTCGCCGGATGACAAGAGCGTCTCCTTTGTGTCCGGTGGGAACATGAAGATCGCGAGCCTTTCGGGGGGACAGATCAGCACCATTGGGCCGGCTTCCGATCCACATGGCGGCGGCTGGCTTGCCAGTGGTCGTGTGTTTTTCTCGTCTGACGATGGCCGCTCGCTGCGCTTCCTTGATCCCGGCGCCGGTCCGGAACGATCCGTACCGATGTCGTATTGTGTCATGCCGGAGATGCTGAGCGAGACGGACGTGCTGTGCGGTGGTGGCGCCAACAAATTCGCGACCGTCGTCAGTCTCAATCCACCGAATCGCAAACGCTTCATTCGACGTTCCAGCGCAGCCGCAGGCGCCCCGCTCTTGCTAGGTGCGGACTTCCGCGTGATCGACGACCAGTATCTCGTGTACATGGGCCTCGACGGCACCATCTCGGCAACGAAATTCACGAATCGTGATTCGTTGCTCGTCGGGCGATCCGTGTCACTCGTGCCGGCAACACGCCGCACGCCATACACGGGCGGTGGGCAGTTCGATCTCACGCGCGACGGCACGCTCGTGTACTTGCCTGGCGTCAATGCAGAGGTCGGGCGGCTGGTACGTCGACCAAGCGGCGGGGACGTCATACCGCTGAAGGTGGACCTCGAAGCATTCCTCCGCTTCACGCCAAGCCCGGATGGGAAGCGGCTGGCAGCGGTGGCGCAAGGCATACAGTGGCAGGAACTCTGGCTGTACGACCTGCGCACTGGAACACATGAAACGCTCGATCAGGCGCTCTACGTGAGTAGTGCATCGTGGAGCCCGGACGGTCGTCGGCTGGCGTATCGGAAATACGACTTCGAGGATCCGGACACGGAATCACTCATGCTCCGTCGCGTCGACTCGCCCGAGGCGCCACGTGTCTTGCGATCCAGCAAGCTGCCGATCGGCATGGTACCATCATCGTATCTCGCCGACGATTTCCTGCTCGTCGGCGTCGGCATGACCGGCGGTACCAACATGGTGATCGATCCGACGAAAGATCCGGCTGGCGTCGATACACTGCCGATCCGCAGTAACTTCGTCTCGATCTCGCCGGACCGGAAATGGATCGCGTACACGCCGCCGGGGGCGATCGGCGTCAGCGTGCAGCCGTGGCCCGCGATGGACCGCAAATACACCATCGATGCATCGGGCCGCGAGCCGCTTTGGCACGGCGCGAATGAACTGGTCTGGTTCTCGAACATCGGCGACAAGGGTTTGCCAAGCCAGACATTCAATCGCGTGCGCATGGATGGTCCCGTCGATTCGCCCGTCGGCAGGCGCGAGGTGCTCTTCACCGATCCGCGTTTCGTCGATACGCCAGGCTGGTCGCATTCGGTGATGCCGGGTGGCGATGCCGTCTACCTGCAGGCGACCGCGGAGAATCTCGGCTACTACGTACGCGTGCTCCCCAACTGGGTCTCAGCGATGAAGCGCGCCGTGGACGCAGCAAATCGATGACGCACAGGACCCAGCGCGGCGTGGATGGTGAAGCGTGAACGGCAACGTGCCAGAACGCCTCGCCGCGGCGCTGTCCGACCGCTATCGCCTTGAGCGCGAACTTGGCGCGGGCGGGATGGCGACCGTGTATCTCGCGCACGATCTCAAACACGATCGTGATGTCGCGATCAAAGTGCTGCACCCCGATCTCGGCGCGGCACTCGGCGGGGAACGGTTCCTGAGCGAGATCCGTACGACGGCGCGCTTGCAACATCCGCACATCTTGCCACTGCTCGACAGCGGTGACGCGGATGGCCTGCTGTACTACGTCATGCCGCTCGTCACTGGCGAGACGTTGCGCACGCGATTGGAACGCGAACGTCAGTTGCCGATCGCCGACGCAATCCGCATTGCGCGTGAAGTGGCAAGTGCCCTCGACTACGCGCATCGCCAGCACGTCATCCATCGCGACATCAAGCCGGAGAACATTCTTCTGCACGATGGTAGCGCGCTCGTCGCGGATTTCGGCATCGCATTGGCCGTGCAAAGCGCGGGCGGTGCACGCATGACGCAAACAGGACTTTCGCTCGGCACGCCGAGCTACATGAGTCCCGAGCAAGCGATGGGCGAACGCGCGATCGACGCCCGCAGTGATGTGTACGCGCTCGGCGCGATGACGTACGAGATGCTGGCCGGCGAGCCGCCGTTCTCGGGTCCCACGGTGCAGGCGATCGTCGCGAAAGTCATGAGCACCGAACCGGCCGCCCTTGCGTCGCTGCGCAAGTCGGTGCCGGCACATGTCGCAGCGGCTGTGCATTCCGCGCTCGAGAAAGTGCCCGCCGATCGCTGTGAAAGCGCGAAGGTGTTTGGCGAGATGCTGTCGGATGCGCGAGGCGCGTTCGTTAACACGACAGTGAGTGCGGCAGCACCGATGCCGAATGCTGCACGCTCACGTCTGTCGCGCGCCGTCGTCGTCGGTGCACTCGCCGTGGCGGTTGTGAGCCTGGGCGTTGCCGCGTTCGCATGGCAGCGTTCAAGTCGTCGCATTCCCGAATCGGTCGTGCCACTGACGCTCGATGTACCCAGCGCGCGCCCGGACCTTGCACGCTTCGCAGTATCCGGTGACGGCATGCGTTTTGCCTTTTCCACTGATGAGGGAATCGTGCTGCGCGATGCTGGACAGCGCGAATATCGATTGCTGGCGGGCACCGAAAAGGGTGAGTCGCCATCCTTCTCACCCGATGGCGACTGGATCGCATTCGAGGCGAATGGCCACCTGCGCAAAGTCGCCGTCGCCGGTGGTGCACCGATCGCGATCGTGCCGGGCGATTCGCTTTTGGCCGGACGTGTCAATTGGGGCGAGGATGGCAGCATTGTTTTCGAAACGAAAGCCGTCCTTGCAGTGCTGCCCTCTGCAGGAACGCTGCGCCTGCTGCCCAAGGCGATGGCGGCAGAGCAGCCGAGACTCACGCCAGACGGACGTGGCATTCTTTACGTTGACAATCGGCGGAATGCGAAGCTCGTGTACTACGATCTCGCGCTGGACTCGGCCTTTGTGTTGCTTGAGGGCGCCGCTGAAGCGCAGTTACTGCCCACGGGACACGTCATATACGGCTCATCTCTCAGCGGACTCTACACGGTGCGTTATAACTCGGCGCGTCATGCCGTCGAAGGTACGCCGTCGCCGGTTTTGCTCGACATGCAACCGAACGGCGCCGTGGGGCCGTATGTCGTGACGCGAAGTGGCACACTGGTGTATCGCGCCGGTGTGGATGCCGAGTCGCGCGTGCTGATCCGTTTGCCGAATGGCAAGCTGGACACGCTGCCACTCGCGCCCAAAGTGTTGAGCTACGCGCGCTTTTCACCTGATGGCAAATCGCTCGCCCTCACTATCGGCGCCGCCCGTGGCGCCAACCGACACACCGCGATCTACGACTTCAACGTTGGCACCCTGACGCGTATCACCCAGGAAGGCGGAGCACACTCGCCCGTGTGGTCGCCGGACGGAAAGCGCATCGCGTTTACCGCCGAAGGTCCCGCGACCGATGCCGAGGACATTTTCGTGCAGCCCATAGACCGGAGCGCCGCCGCCGTTGCGGTGGTGCACCTGCCCAACGATCAACACGCCAGTGCGTGGCCGAACGATACGGCGCTCGTGTTCTCAAACAGCACGGCGGTACGCACACTGAACAATCAGGTGAACGGCGGCAGCGCGGATGTGGTCAACCCAGTCACGAAGTCGCCGGCGAAACCACTGCTCCGTGCGGCATGGGGTGAGTTTGACGCAAGCATTTCTCCTGACGGCACATGGGCGGCGTTCACCTCCTTCGAGTCGGGCACGCCCGAGATCCATGTGCGCCCGTTTCCCGGCGCGTCATCGGCCGGGGACTGGAAGGTCTCATCCGACGGTGGACAACATGCGCGATGGTCGGCCGACGGTCGCAGCATCTACTATCAAAGCGTTGACGCGACGGCTCTTCGCGCGACGAAGGTGACACCAGGCGCGGCGTTCGGCGTTGGCGCTACCGAGACGGTCATGCAGGGAAGGCCCTTCGGCGCGGCATGGGACCTAGACCGCGCCAGTGGGCGGATCGTCGTGACCGCGACGGTGTTCGATGCGGGTGTTCGCATTGTGGTAATGCAGCATTGGCTGGATCAGTTCCGCCAAAAGCAGGGGGCAACCCGGTGACCGCTGATCTTCGCGCGCAGCTGCAATCCACACTCGGCGACGCCTACACCATCGAGCGCGAACTCGGCGGCGGTGGCATGTCGCGCGTGTTCGTCGCGCGTGATGAAGCGCTCGGTCGAGAAGTGGTATTCAAGGTTATTAAAGCCGACCTCGCCGAAGGGGTGAGCGCCGAACGGTTTGCGCGTGAGGTGAAGCTGGCAGCGCGATTGCAGCAGGCCAACATTGTGCCCATGCTCACCGCGGGCACGGCGAACGGCGTGCCGTACTACACGATGCCGTTTGTGAAGGGTGAGTCGCTACGCGCACGCATCGCGAACGGCGTTCCCATTTCGCTGACGGAATCGACGAGCATCTTGCGCGACGTTGCGCGTGCACTCGCGTATGCACATGCGGAAGGTGTCGTGCACCGCGATATCAAGCCCGAGAACATTTTGTTGTCGGGTGGCACCGCGGTCGTGACCGACTTTGGCATCGCGAAGGCGTTAAGTGCATCGCGCGCGACCGATGGTCACGCCGATGGAGCGACGAATTCGTCGCTAACGCAAGCGGGTGGATCGATTGGGACGCCGGCGTACATGGCACCAGAGCAAGCCGTTGGCGCCGACGTTGATCACCGTGCGGATATCTATGCGTGGGGCGTTGTCGCCTATGAGTTGTTGGCCGGTGTGCATCCGTTCGCGGGCAAGTCAAATACGGCGCAGATGATTGCGGCGCATCTCGCTGAAACGCCGACGCCTGTCAGTACACGCAATGTTGAGGTGTCCGCGTCGCTGAGTGATCTCGTGCAGCGCTGCCTGGCGAAAGATGCGGCGCATCGACCGGCAAACGTCAACGAGATCCTGCAATCTTTGAACACCATCGTGACGCCGAGCGGCGTGATAGGGGGCGGTGTATCGCGAACGACTCCAGTCGCGAGCCGTGGCCAACGACGCGCCGTGGTGATGGGTGCGAGTGTGTTGGGTATCGCCGCCGTCATCGGCGGCGTGGTGAAGCGCAACGATATCACATCGGCGCTCGGATTGCGATCGGCGAGCGCTTCATCGACTGCTGCACCGGTGAACGGTGCTGCTCCCGTAGTCAATCGTTCGATTGCGGTGTTGCCCTTGGCGAATTTAAGCGGCGACAAGGCCGATGATTTCTTCGGCATCGGGTTGGCCGAAGAGATGACGCGCGCGCTGTCGAAGACCGGCGTGCGCGTGATCGGACGTTCAAGTGCAGGTGCATTGCAAGCACGCGGGATGGACGAGAGTGCGATTGCGCGCGAACTGGGCGTTGGATCGTTGCTCACCGGTAGTGTGCAGCGTGCGGAAGGGCAGGTGCGCGTGAACGTCTCACTCGTGTCAGCGAGCGATGGCGCGGTGACGTGGACGGAGAAGTACGATCGTCCACTGACGAATGTCTTCGCGCTGCAGGATGAGATTGCGCGCGCGGTTGCGACAAAGCTGCTCGGCGCGCTCGGTGGTGCGAAAGCCGCAGCGACGCGCGTCGAGACCGCCGACCCGGAAGCATACGCGCTGTTCTTGCAAGGGCAGGTGTTGTTCGGACGGCGCACTGTCCAGACCGTGCGACAGTCTATCGTGCTATTCGAGCGCTCGGTCGCACGCGACCCGCAGTTCGCTCGCGCACACGCCGCGCTGGCGCTGGCGCTCTCGTCAATCCCATTCTACGAACAAGGCACTGCGCGAACGACGTCGCCCTTAGCGATCGCGGCCGCGCGCAAGGCGATCGCGATCGATTCAACCGTAGCCGAAGCGTGGGGAGCCATCGCCTCCGCGCAAATGGGTGTGTTCGACAACATGGTCGCGGATGGGAACTATCGGCGCGCGCAAGCGCTCGATTCCAGCGTCGCTATCCTCTGGGGATGGCACGCGCTTAATCTCGTACACATGGGTCGGTTCGCCGAGGCTCGCGACCACGCCGCGCGGGCGCAGGCAGCCGAGCCCGCATCGCTGATTGCGCGCACGTGGGGTGCGCAGTTGATGATGACAGAACGTCAGTACAGCAAGGCGGACTCCGCCGCGCGATCGATCTTGTCGATGGATTCGACGTATGCCTTGGCGTGGGACGTGCGCGGTGAGGCGCTCAGCTACCTCGGCCAGCACGACGAAGCGATTGCTGCGCTGCAGCGCAATCTGGAACAGTTGCCCAGGAATATTCCGAACCAAACGGAAGGCATTCTCGCGTACGTTTTCGCGCGCGCGGATCGTGCCGCCGATGCGCGTCGATCGATGGAAAGCTTGCGCGTCAAGAACGGCGGCGCGATGCCGCCCATGGGGGTGTTGGCCGCAACGCTGGAATTGCTTGGTGATCACGCGGCCGCGCTCGCGATGATCGAACGTGCGGTGAAGCAGCCGGACAGTTGGTTGCAGATGTACAATCGCGCCGAGCGGTATGATGCGTTGCGGCGCGATCGGCGAGTGGACGCGATCATGAAGTCGATCGAACAGTGAGCGATCTCCGCGCGCAGCTGCAATCGACGCGCGGAGCCGCCTACACGCTTGAGCGTGAACTGGGCGGCGTTGGTTGTCACGCGTATTTGTCGCACGGAAGAATGCGCTGGGTCGCCGCACGCGCCACGGCGGCCGCTGCGCCGGCCACGCGCGAAGCCCAGCGCATCGGCCACATCGCGAAAATGCGCGCGCTGTCCTCGATCGGCATGACGGCGTGGCGCGCGATGCGAGCGCGGAGCGACTCGCCGCGAATGAAGGGCATCACGTAGAACAGCGTGGAGTTCCGCGAGGACGAGCACTGACCCGAACCATCGACCACCGGGCGTGACGAAGCGGCGCGCGATAGTGACGGCGCGCGCGCGTGGTACCGGTCGCGCGGACTCGCCAACGCCAGTAGGGCGCCAGTGTCAATCGCTACCCGCGTCATCTACCGCCCCGATGCGATACAGATACGCGTCGCGGCGCGCAGCGAGGTTCGTCGGGATATCGTCTTCGGTGCCAAGCGATCCGATCAACCGGTCGAGCGACGCCCCAGGTTGGTGTTGGCCGTTTAGATATGCATGCACTTTATCGAATGTGCATGCACTGTGGCATGCAATCTCAGATTCCGCACCGGGTAGAGCCGGAACCTCATACGCGCGC
>JANMKU010000114.1:0-2548 GCA_031372205.1 Gemmatimonadaceae bacterium
CGCTTGGGGGTGATCACCACCACGCCGTTGGTCGCGCGCGAACCATAAATGGCCGTCGCTGCCGCCGACTTGAGCACTTCGATATTCTCGACGTCATTCGGGTTGAGGTCGGCGAGGCGATTCACAACTTGGTCTTGGCTGGATCCAATCGAGCCTGACGCACGCGAAATCGAGCTCGCTCCCGAGGAGACGCTCGCGTTGGACATAATCACGCCATCCACCACGTAGAGCGGATCGCCCTGGCCGAGCACCGACGTCGCACCGCGGATCTGGATCTGCGAGCCACCGCCCGGCGCACCGCTGTTCTCGAACATCCGGGCACCGGCGACCTTGCCGGCCAGGTTGCCTTCGATTGACCGAGCCGGCACGCGGTTGAGTTCGGCCGTGTTCACCGTGGACACGGCTGTTGCCGCAACTTTGCGGTCAGACACCGTGGCCGCGCCCGTGACCGTCACACCTTCGAGCTGCAGGACGTCACGCTCGAGAATGAAATTGACTGTCGACTCGGATGGTCCGACACGCGCCGACACGCGCTTGAAGCCCAGCTGACGCGCGATGAGCTGGACTTCGCCAGCGGGAATGCGCATGCGGTATTCGCCACGTTCGTTCGTCCGAACGCCGACCTGTTGCCCAACGATCGCGACCGTCACGTCGAGAATCGGTTGGCCGGTGATCGCTTGTGTGACTTTTCCCGTGATTTCACGGGTCTGCGCATCAGCCTGCAATGGCAGCGTCGCCACAAGCGCGGCAGCGGCAACGAACTTGAAAAGCCTGCCCATAGATGGGTCTCCGAAGGAGGGGAAGCGGAGGTGCAAAGCGGAGTGGTTCATTTTGCCGAATACATACGACCCGAACGTCAGGTCACTATGCGACGGCCAGTGACGGCAGTGTCCCTGTGAATGACGGTGCAAACTAAGGAGGGAACAGCGACCGTCACAGTTCCGTCACAGGATTGATGGGGACGGACCGCGCGTGGCAGAGGTCAGGACGCGAGAATCCGACCTTCTGTCCCGCGCCTCCCGGTCGGGAACAGGCTGGACCCTGTTAACCGAAATCAACCGTGCCCGGCGTTACATCGTTTTCGCGGCGAACGCACGACGGATCGCCACGGTTCGTTCCAGCTCGTCGCGCGACTGCAGGATCTTCTGCTTGAGGTCGGGAGCCAGATTCGGGTGGGCGACGAGCCATCCGTCGATCTCGGTGAGCGCCTGTGGTTCGGACTGCCCGCCGATCGCGGCGCCGAGCCAGCTGCCGAGGAAAAAGATCCGCCGATTGCGCTGGATCCACGGCAGGGTATCAAGTGCCGGCCGAAGGAATCCCCGGGTCATCTCCTGGCGCTCGGCGTCGTTGAACGCGCGCAAGCTGGACGTGACCCACTCCTCGTTGAGATCGCGATCAGCAAACCAGCGCGCGAAATACTGCTGCTTGGACGCGAGTGTTGGTCGCGCCGCGCCGGCCACGAACGCCAGTCGCTTGCCCTCCGACGTCGAATCGCGACGCGTTTCCGCGGCCAGCCGCGACTCCGCGCTCGTTGCGCCCCGGGCAATCAAGCGTGTCACGATCGACCACCGCGTGGGAGGTCGAAGGGGCAGTCCGAGGGCCGTCGCACTGTCGAGCCAAGCGTCGAGTCGCCGTAGGCTGCTTTCGTCCCGAGCGAGACTGATGAGCGCATCCAGCTGCGACTTCCGTTGACCATATGGTCGCGTGCTGTCGGTGGCGCCAGCCAATAGCGTTCGCTCAACGCGCGGTAACAGGGAATCGCGCGCGGGTGGCGCCGCGTAACGCGAAAGCGCAGTGGACAACCGGTTCACGAGACTGCCTGAGAGCTGCTCGTCCGACTCTCCTGGCAGCTCACGTAACGCAATGGCCGCGAATCGCTCAGGCGCGAGCCGCGCGTCGCGCACCAGATCCCACAGGGCACCCCACAATATCGCCCGCGCAAAGTCATCGCGAATGGTGCCAATATGCCCCTCGAGCCATCGCACGCTCGCCGTGTCGGGCAGCACGAGCGCGTAGCCAAAGTCGCCGTCGTTCGCAAACACCAAGTCCGGCGCAGCGAGCCCTGTGGCAGCCGATACAATCACCGAGTCCGTCGCAAATTCCACCGGTAGCCGGATTGCTGGACGTCCGTCTGCGTAGTGCAACACCAGCTGCAGTTTGAGTGGCCACGCGCCGGGACCTGACACACTGCGCTGAGCGGGCCGTTGGAGCAACCCGAGTCGCGCGATTCTACCATTGTGCACGGTCACCTGTTGTTCGACCACCGGCATGCCCGGTCGCACAATCCACTGCGCGCCCCACGCAGCGAGATTGCGGCCGCTGGCGGTGCCAACCGCACGCAGCAAATCACGCCAGGTGGCATTTGCATAGGCGTGTTCGCGCAGAAATGCACGAATCCCCTTCTGGAACGCCGCCTCGCCAACGAGGTACTCGAGCTGCCGCAGCACTCCCGGCGCCTTGTTGTACACGATGGGCCCATAGTTGCTCTTCGCCTGATCCAGATTGGCGAGCGCTTGCCACACGGGAGTGGTGCCGGCGGTCGCATCCG
>JANMKU010000134.1:0-3929 GCA_031372205.1 Gemmatimonadaceae bacterium
TCACGCTGGGATAACGGCAATCACATTGTGAACGGGGCGAGGACTTTGTGTCCTTGCCCCGTTCTTGCACATCAGCCTTTCAGTTGAAGATCGGTTCGACGCGAGTTAGATGACCGCCATTCGCGCGACAAATGCCGCCCAATTCCGCAATGTCCTGTGGGGTAAATGCCCTACCTTTATTGGGAAGCATGGTATTGCTACAGCTGACCACCCAGTAAATTGGACCTGCTGCCTTGACGGGCGACGGAATTGCGACGGCCGCGGCGGCGAGAGTGGTAGCGGCCAGCAGAATACGAGCGTTTCGTCCCATGGAGAAACCTCCCGAAGGAATAAAGTGACTGCCAGACGGGGGGCTGCACCCCGGCGCCAAGAAACGCAAACATACGGCGCTCAGCAGGACGGTCAAGAGGATTTTCTCAACATGCGGTGCCCTCCAGCCGCGCCAGCAGCGTTCCACTTCGTCGCGCGTCAACTCCACGGGGAGCCGCAACGGGCCCTTGGGCGCGCAAATGGTATGACTTGACGCACGATCGCTGTTGAGAACTCGCCGTTTTTTTCAAAACGTGATTAGCCGGTTATTTCGCGAGTTTTGATCCGCCAGTGCCAATCGAGTCCAGAATGGCTTATCTTTTTGCTTCCGGAAGCGTTGAGCGACCGGCGCACAATTCGCGAGGAGGTGGGATGCGTAAGCCACGACCCAACACCTACAACCCGGCACAGGCGCTGCATTTGATCGCAGCGGACCGCACGGGTCTGCCCCTGAGTTGCCCGTCTTGTTCCGGACACATTGATCGGGACCCGGTATCCAGCCCGCCACCGCCCAACTCGCACGTGACGCTTAAGTGCACGAGCTGTGGTCGACTGGCACGCTACATTGCTGGAGTGAACTAAGGGATCCGGTCGCTGGCCCATAGTGGGTCAGTCGAGTTACACGTGCAAAGACGCCCCGACGGACATCCGATCGGGGCGTTGCTCGTTTCGTGGACAGCGCCACCGATCAGTGACAGCGCCACCGTCGATCAGTGGGTGATCGTCCCCTGCTTGCTGGTATCGACATCATCAGCCTGTCCGCCTTTGAACAGGAACGCATCCATGTTACGCGTCAAAAACTGGCGCGCCTGTGGATCCATGACGTTGAGGCCGTAGTGGTTGATGAGCATGGTCTGCTGCTTGAGCCACTGTGCCCAGCAGTCCTTGCAGATCTCACCGACGATGCGCGTCCCGATCGCCCCAGGAAATGGCGGGCGCTCAAATCCTTCGCGGGTCTGGCCACACCGGTTACAAGTGACGTCGGCCATCGCTACTCAGTCACGCGCACGTGGGTACCGACACGAGCGTACTTCACTTCGGCGAGCCCACACAACGACAGCAGTTTGATGTAGAGCCAGCCCACATCGAATTCGAACCAGCGGTGGGCAAACTTCGCCGAATGCGGATCGGCGTGATGATTGTTGTGCAACTCTTCGCCGCCGAGCCAGATGGCGATGGGCGTGATGTTGCGGCTCGCGTCTTTGACGTCGTGATTCCGGTAGCCGAAGGCGTGTCCAACGCCATTGAGCACGCCGGCCGCCCAGAGGGGAATCCAGATCATCTGCACGCCCCAGACGATGGGGCCGATAAAAAATCCAAACAGATAGATGTCGATGGCCAGCATAAAGACAATGCCGAGACTGGACCGCTTGTCGAGAAGATGCCGTTCGAGCCAGTCGTTGGGTGTCCCCTTTCCGTACTTCTCAAGCACGCCAGGCTGACGCACGGTGGTGCGATAGTAGAAGGCGCCCTTGAGCAGGATGTTGCGGAGTCCTTCCATCAGCGGACTGTGTGGATCGCCCTCGCGGTCCGCAAACGCGTGATGCTTGCGATGGCAGGCCACCCACTCCTTGGTACGGGTCGCCGTGGTCAGCCACAGCCACAGGCGCATGGGCAGCTCGGCCAAGGCGTGAAACCGTACGCCGCGGTGGGTTTGTGCCCTGTGCAAGAACAGCGTGACGCACACGTTGGTGATGTGGCCGGCGATCACGATGAACAGCACCGGCTTCCACCAGTTCGTTCCCCAACTTCCAAACTCGGGCATCTCTTGGTGCTCCAGATTGTAACGGGCAGGGCCTGGGCATGCCGTCCAGCGCAGGACATGAAAGTAGCCCGCAGTACAGCGCCCGTCACCCTGTGGAGGTTCCCACGGCGGTGGTTTCCAGCGGTTGGGACTGAGATCGGAGTGGACGCACTGGCCGGACGAAGCTTGCGCTGATGGGCGGACTGGCCAGGATACGCGCTGTGAAAGACTGATTGGACAGCTGAAACCTGATTGGACACGCTCTGAACTGAAAAACTGATTGGACAGGATACGAACGGATAGGTAACGGAAACGACACGGATACAGCGAACAACCAGCAAGAATGCAGAAGTGCAGTCTCCCTCAAGCCGACAGTGATAGGCCGACGTCGTAGGCGTGCAGTATCCTGCAGTATCCGTGCAGTTTCTGCTCCTATCCGTTCGTATCCTGTCCAATCAGTTTTTGAGCTGTCCAATCAGTTTTTCAGCTCGCACCGTGTCCAGTCAGTTTTTCAGTGGTTGCGCCTGACATGCTCATCACCCTTGGTCCACAAGATTCGACGCTTGGATGGCTTGGCCCCAAAGTTGAGTATGAGGCCGACACTCAGGCCGGACGCACGCAGGTAGTTCAGTGTCTGACTCTCGTGCGATACGACGAGACGCTCTGCCGTTTTGTGTTCGACGATCACCTGCTTGTCAGCGGGAACGCCCCCTATAATGGCAGAGACCACATTGCCCACTTCACCCGCACGTTGCCGACGGGATCAATTGGTTGCGGCCGGCGTCGAACCCGGCGTGTCGGCGCTGCTCGTTCTTTGCGGCGCGCCAGCGTGACGCGCGAACCACTCGCACACTTGCCGCGCGACGTCCTCGCGACAGTAGTCTGCGGTGATGATGTGTCCACAGCCCGTCAGCCATCGTTGCTCACGCACACCATGCGTCGCTTTGGCACTGCCGATCGCGCTGAAGTTGCGTTCGGCACTGCGCACGCTGATGCGATTGTCTTCGCGGGACTGCAAATACAGAATGGGCATGTGTAGCAGCGGTAGCGCGGTTTCCGCTTGCACGGCGATGGTTCGCAGCGCGCTGAGCATGCGCGCCGTGAGAATACCGGGGGCTAATGCCCTCGCGCGGGCCACCGGATCATGGAGTGATCGGGCGCCACCACTTCCCTGCTGGTACGGTTGAAAAAGTTGCCGCAGGTACGATAACGCGAGCGCCAGCCCAAAGAACCGCGGTACGCCGATGTACGGCGCCAGGAGTACCAACACCGGAATCTCGCGATGGTCTGCGGCGAGTGACGCCGACAATGCTCCGCCCATGGACAAACCGCACACGGCCACGACGGCGTAGGTCTGTCGCAGGCGTGCGTACTCGTCGCGCACACAGGACGTCCATTCAGTAGCACTCGCGTGCGCCGCCATGTCAGGTAGCGCACACCCATGACCCGGAAGCCGCGGCACCACGACGGACCATCCATTCGCGTGGAGCGCGGTTGCCAGCACGCGCATGGATTGCGGCGTATCATTGAAACCGTGCACCAACAATGCCGCGTGCGTTGCGCTGCCACTCATACGAATCGATTCGGCGCCGATCACCACGCCGTCTGCACCGTGCGGCCGACGCACCCCGTCAGCCGTCTCGAATTGTTCACGCACTCGACCCCGCCACTGCATCAACTCGGCGAGGGCTGACAGCGCCGCCAGCGTCCGGTTGGCGAACCCCGTCGGCATTGATAATTGGTTAATAGCGGGGGAGGGCCGGATCGACGGTGACGCTCCACGCGTCGATACCGCCCGCAATATTTGTGACATGCGTGAACCCCTGCTGCCGCAACCAGTCAACCGCCATCGCGCTCCGCATGCCGTGATGACAAA
>JANMKU010000159.1:0-7078 GCA_031372205.1 Gemmatimonadaceae bacterium
CGCGCCACCGACGCACTCGATCCGGTCGCGACATCCAGCAGCTGCGTGACAAGCCGCCCATCATCGTTGCGCTCGTACGCATCCCGCGCCAGCGCGACGTACGCCACCGCGCGTGCCCGCGACGCGTCGTCACTGCGCACACCAAACGCTCGCGCGCTAACGGCATTGGCAAGGGAATCGAACACCGCATGGTCGCGCGCAACGACGTCGTCGCTCAACTGCCGCGCCCGTGGCGTCGTGCGAGCGCCGGTGGGCGCACCGCTCACGCAGGCAACCAGCAACAGCAATACGGCGCCCGCACCCACGCGATGCCCGCCGAAACGAATCGGCATCACGGTGTCCTCCCATCGCGCGAGCTATTCCCAAACAGCGCCTCGTCGAACTTGAAGCCGAACTCGATGTACGGACCACGCTTCGTGTATCCCATGGATTCGAAGTCGCGATCGGTAAACCCAAACACGTTGTAGCCGCCCGCCAGTCGCAAGTTGCGCAACACCACGCGACCCACTTCAGCGCCAAGGCCGTAGCGTCGCTGCGAGAACCCGCTGGTACCCATGATGCTGCCAATGACACCAACATCAGTGCGTGCCGACAGATCATAGATGGTGCGCGCCATCAGCAAGTGCGCACTGCTGCTGGTGGTCTGCCCGTCGCGCAAATCGTTCGCCAGCTTAGCCGCGTACCGCGTCGACACACTCAATCTCGGCGAGTACTGCATGTTGATGAGCGCCGCCGCAATGTTGGCCGTCGTGCGCTGCGTCGGTTCACCCGCGGCGTTGGTGCGGTCGAGGCGATTCTCCAGCCGGAACAGCGCGTTGATGCGATTGCGATCGGTCTCGCGCCATGTCAGTGCCAGTTGTGAACGGCCACGCAATGCGATGGTGTTGGACTGATCCCAAAGCGACCGCGTCAGCATCGTCCAGTCTCGCGTCAGTTTGCGCGCATAGCCGAACGAGCCGAGCAGATTGTCGCCGGTGGGACTGGAGCGCCATTCAAGTCGTGCGGTGCTCTTCCAGATGGCCGCATGCGTCCACTCCATCGCACCGGTTGCCGCATACGCTTCCCCAGTAGTCGCACCCGATAGCGGCGACACGCGTTCGAACGAAGTGTTCGCCAACACACCGGGGCCCAATACCCAGCGATTGCGCAAACCGATCGACGCTTCCGCATCGCGACCGTTGAACGCATCGCGCGCGCGATACTCGGAGAACATCTTGCTGTTGCGCAAGTAGTCGGCGTCCACACCAAACACGGTATTCTGCTGGTTGCGACCGTCAGCCAAGGCATACGGTCCCTGCTGCGTGCTGAGCCACTCGTGCCGCAGATAGAGCCGCGCGCGGTCAAACAACAGGTACTCGCCACCAACCGATCCGCGACGCGCGTTGGAGTCGTCGAGACCAAGTTCGTATTCGCCAAATACCAGCGACTTACCACCCTTCGGTGCTCGCATGGCGAGCCGCGCCCGCGCCGCGCTGAACGACAGTGGCGTGAGACCGCTTGTCACATCGGTCCGCTCGGTACTCAGCAACCCGACGGTGGTGATACCCGTGAACGGCGACACGCGGGCACCGTTCTCGTCGGCCCAGCGATAGCCCACTTCGCCAACCAACCGATCGGTGAACCGTCGCTCAAGCGAGAGCAGCGCACCGTCGCGTCGTCCGGTGGTGCGGGTGTCCTCACTCCGGAGCGCCTCAGCGATGATGCGCGTGCGACTATTGAGCGTGGTATTCCAGCGGGCACCCAACTCGGTGCGACCGCCGAGGAACGTCGACGACCGATTCGAGAACGACGTGTCACTGTGCAAGGCGAACACGCGCCCCTCAAACCGCGCCGACTGATGACGCAACTCCAGTCGCCACGCTGACCCATTCATGCCAGTCGCGCCGGTCTCGGTGCGCGCGAACTCCCCAACCACCGTCGTGCTATCGCCGAACACCGCCGTCGCTGTGGCGCCGAGCATCATCTGCTTGTCGAGCGGGTTCTCATCACGCATGGCGAAAGCGCCGAGTTCAAGATTCGAACCAACGCGTACGGTGCCATCGGTGCCGTAGGTGAAGAACGAGCCGCCGCCGGTTTCGACTTCGTAACTCACACGAATCGTCACCGGGTTGAAGTTGCCATCCAGGCTCGCCACTGGGGCGCGGAACAGCAGTCGGCCAGAGCCGGGTTCTATGGTGTAGTCCTCAAAGCGCGTCATCGACTGCGACCTGAGGATAACCGCCGGCTGGTTGCGATCACGCGTGATCACTTCCACACGTTCACTGTTGATGACCGCGGTGGGGCGTGACAGGAAGTAGGGACCGGACAGCCCCCGACCTGCCAATTCATCAATCACTTGATGAATGCGATTCTGACTGACGAAACTGTTGAGCACACCGCGCGTACCCTCGGCATGATGCGTGAGGCCGGTGAGACTGCGGTCGTACGCCAGTAGCAGTCGACGGTCATCGGCACGCGGTGTGGCGAAGTCGCCGTAGCGCAGGAACGACGTGCCACGATCGAGTCGCAGATACAAGCGCTGCTGGCTCTGCGCATCAAACTCACGGAGCGACGCGTCACCGGCGATCGGGAAACCGATATCAGGCGTGATGTTCCGGAACTGCGTCTTCTCCGGATCACGTTCGGTGTCGTACGTCAGCGTCAGCAGGCCGGTGCGCTTCACGTCGCCCTTAAGCAGCAGGGCACCACGCGCACCCAGTCGCACGCGACCACTATCCTGACTCACGCTCAAATCCACCAGCGGTGTTTCAAACGCGTCGTCGGCCGCGCTGATCCCAAGCGCGCCCTTGCTCAGGCTTCGCACATCGAGCCGCCCTTGCACGAGACCCGTGGCCAACAGCGGTCGCGGCACCGGCACGAACGTCACGTCACGCGTTGCTGATGCCGTCGCCGTGCTGGCACGGAGTTTCGCTGCGGTTGGGTCAGCAGACGCAATCAGTTGGAACACACCTACGCCGTCGGTAATCACAACTTGCGAACCCATCTGCGTGCCGTCACCGTCAAACACGCGCCACCCACCGGCGCTTGCTTCCAGTGTCACTGCCGTGCTTCCGCGCGCTGGTGCGCCCGTACTATCGGTGAGACGAATCGTCACTGGCACCATCCCACGCCCATCAGCCGGAATCGCCGTACTCGGCAATTCCATCTGCACGCGACCCACCGCACGCGACGCGCGTCCCTTCAGCTGAGCCGCCGCGCGACGCGGTGATGCTGGCAGGGCCGAGTTGCCATCGTGCAGTGCCAGCATCCCTGCGCTCATTCGCGTCGGCACCGTTTCCGTCATCGTCATCGGCACACTCAACGCCACCGCCAGTCGCGCGCTGTCACCGGCAGCATTCACTTCACCGGCTCGGCGACGCGCCAACACCTCGCGCAGCACAACCTCCGAGCGTGAGCCGTCGGCAAAGTCGGCGCGATGCATCTCACCCGCTTTGAGGTCGACGAACCGCGAGGCGCCATCACCCGCGTTTCGTACGTTCAGCGCAACGAGCCGTGCGCCCGACGGCAGCGTCGTGAGGTCAACCTTCACCACGTGCAGGCCAGCCCGCACACCAAGGATGTTGTACTTGCCTTCCACATCGGTGATCGCGGCCGTTCCGTCTTCGAGCAGCACGCGGACACCAGGAATGCCGACTTCCCCGTTGCCCTGACCCGGCACGCTGTCACAGTCGCACTGCACGTATACCTTGCCGGTAATGAGACCACGCGTGTCGAACACTCCGCGACGAATGCGCATGGGGACCGTCGCGGTGTTGGAGGTTACTCGCACGCCGGTCGGAATCGACACCGCGGTTGACGTGGTCACGTTGTCGCCGTCGAAGCTCGCACCGTTGCGAATCACAGCGCGATAAGCAAGGCGCACGATCGCGCCCGGCAGCATGTCGCCGATGGGCCATGTAACAGTAGAAGTCGACGAACCACGTGGATCGGCGATGCGCGTCGATACACTGCTGGAACTCGGCAACAGCCGACGGCTGCTACCGGCTACGTACGAGAAACCACGCGGCAGCAAGTTGGTCACATCGACCGCCGGCAACGGACTGCGACCAGTATTGCGCACAACGACGGTAAAGTCGGCCACATCGCCGAGTTCAAGTTCGGAGCGCGGAGTCGTGAGATCGAGTACCAGGCGATAGTCGGTGCGCGGTCGCACGGTCACGCAGGAGCGACCGCTAGCACCGGCAATCGCACTTCCAGCGATGATCAGATTTGCGCAGTTCGTCACCTCCGGTACGGCGGTCTGCAGCACGTTCGTAACGAGTGTGATCGCGGCACTGTCGCCAGCCGCCAGCGTGCTGGTGGAGCTACAGGTGACCACAGCACCGGTGGCCGCACATGACCAGCGGTCACCGCGTGCTAATGCGTACGTCAAGCCGCGCGGCAGCGTGTCGATGACGGTCACGGGCGTCGGCAAAGCGACGGTGCCGGAGTTTCGCACCCACACTCGGAAGGTGCCCGGCTCCCCAACGATGTACTCACCGACCGCTTCCTTGCGGATGACCGCTTCACGACGACCAGCAACTGGCGTGTTCACCGTGCTGCAGTCATTCGCCGCGTTCGGGTCACCGGTGGTGCGCGTACAGGCCGTGTTGACCAGTGCGGCCACCGATGTCGTCGCGGAGACGGTCGTGGTGATGGTGATGACCACCACTTCGCCGGCGATCATCGGCACGATGCGCACGCACTCTACGCTTTGCCCACTCACCGTACATGCGAACCGGGTTCCCGTGGCCGCCGTCGGCACCACACCCACCGGCAGCACATCGGTCATCGTGATGGGCTCGGTGGTAGGCGCGGAACCGATGTTGTCGATCGTGATGGTGTAGGAACCGGTGCTACCAACACGCAAGGTGTCGGTCAGGCTGCGCTTGACGGTGCGCAAATCTGGCGAGCGGCGCGGCTGCACCGTCACACACGATTGACTGGCCACACCACCAGCGGCGACGACATACGCGCAGTTGGTGATCTCAAATGCAACTTCAGCGGCGACTTTGGTGAGCAACGTAACCGCCGTGCTGTCACCAATCGCGATCGGTCCGGCCACGGTACAGCGCACCACACCATTCGTCACGGCGCATGTTGAGCCAGCGCCTGATGACGACTCGAAGGTGACACCGCGCGGCAGCGTATCCGTCAGCGTGAATGGACCGGAGAGCGGCACGGCACCGGTATTGCGAATCCACAAGCGATAGGTGCCACTCCCACCGGCGACGAACTCGCCGACCGCTTCTTTGCGGAATGTGGCCTCGCGGCGTTCGCCAACCGGCGTGGTGACTTCGCTGCAATCAGACGACGCATCGATGTCGCCATCCGTGCGCGCGCACGCCGTGTTCTTGATCGGCACCGCGGGCAGTGTCGCGCTGACGCGTACGGCAATGCTGACGACCGCTACCTGTCCGACATTCAGGGGCGTGGTACGCCGACACGATACCTGCTGGCCAGCGATGGAACAGACAAAGTCGGGACCGATCGCCGACGTCGGAATCAGACCGACGGGCAGCAAGTCGGTAATGTCGATCGGCCCGGTGGTCGCGCGACTGCCGTTGTTCGTCACCGTGATGACGTACGACGCGGTGCCACCAAGCCGCAGCGTATCGGTGCCCGCGGACTTGACCGTCACAAGGTCGGGGCCACTCACAATCAACGTTGTTGTCGATCCCGAGTTGTTGCCCGTCTTCAGATCGCCCGGCGTGGACACCGTGGCCGTGTTGGTGATGGAACCGGTGGCAGTGGTCGCCAGGACGGCCTCGATCGACACACTGGTTGACGCGCCGGGAACCAGCGGACCCGGACTGGTGCAGGTCACGGCTTGGCCGCTCGCTGCGCAAGTGAAGTTGGCGCCGGACGCGCGCTGGAACGTGAGTACCGGTGGTAGCGCATCGGTGATCGTGATCGCACCAGTCATTGGGCCGGTACCCACATTGCGAATCGACAGCTGGTATGACACCGCTCGACCAGCGATGAACGCGCCACCAGACGTCTTGGTGAGTGCGAGATCTGGTGCATTGCGCACCGGCAGTGGACCAACCGTGGAGACGTTGTTGTCCGGAATCGGATCAATGAATCCTGGCGGCACGGCCACACGTGCGGTGTTGGTGATGGACTGGCCGTGCGCTGCTGTTACCAGCGCCGAAACCAACACCTCGTACACGCGACCCACCGAGAGCGCCGGCAACTCGACACCCGATACCAATTGCGACAGTGGTGGAGACTGCGTGCACGCATTCGCACCAGTCGTCGCGCACTGCACAGCGAGCAACGTCAAGCCGGCCGCAGGTTCGTCGCGCAACACCGATCCAATGGGGAGCGCCACTGGTCCGTTGTTCACCACGCGGATGCCATACACAATTGTGTCACCCGGCGAGACCGTACTCACCGAGGCCGTTTTCACCACCGCAAGATCGGCAGACTCCGCCACGCCGACAGAGAGCCCAGCGTTATCAGGCAGCACGTTCGCGCCCTGATTGGTCGTCGTCGTGATAACAGACGTGATGTCGATGCGCCGAGCGGTCGGCTGTTGGAAGGTGATGCCAATCCCGCTCACGCCGTCACGCGAAATGAGGACGCCTGCACCAATCGTGGTTGGCATACCGGTGAAGGTCACCACGCCGGTGGTCGCGTTGTACGTGGCCGTCGCGCCAAGCGGCACGTTGGTGAATGCCACGCCGGTGAGCGACGCAGAGAGCGTGAGCCTGTAGGTAACACCGACCGCAACGGACGGCCCATCGTTCCGGTAGACCACGCCGCCACTGACGGTTGTGCCGGCACCGGCAAACTCGGGGAATCCCGGCAACGTGGTAGTGACATCGGCCACGAGCGCGCCGACGACCGTCGCCGCGTCGGTGTCGGGCGCAGTATTCGCGCCCTGGTTGGTGGTCGTCGTGTTCGTGCCAACAATGGTTGTGTTAGCGATCGCGTTTTGCGTATACGACACGACGATACCGCTCGTGCCATTCCCTGACGCGATCGCGCCGATCGCCAGTGCGACGGGCATGCCGGTGAACGTGACCACACCGGTCAGCGCATTGCACGTCGCCGTGGCACCGGTCGGCAGGTTGCCGAACGTCACATCAAGCAG
>JANMKU010000160.1:0-3843 GCA_031372205.1 Gemmatimonadaceae bacterium
TCTTCTCGGATACACTGGTGGCATTGCTGACCCGCGCGCGTGCGGTGCACGACCGCGAGGCGCAACGCGCACCAAGTGACAAGCCGCCCTTTGCCGAGGGGGATCTGTTTTCGAGTCTGTTTGAAGGCCCGCAGTCGTTCACGATTGTGCCAGACAGCCTGGCGGCACGGAACCATCGCGTGGTGGTGCTGTTCATGTACAAGGGTGGCGGCAAACCGTACACGTGGACTGACACCGTTGTGGTTGTGAGGAAGAAACGGCACGACGTGATTGAGGATATCGCGTACGGGGGCGCGGGCGAGTTCGGCAATCACGGCACATTGCGCGCGATGCTCGAAGGGGCCGTGCGCGCGAAGTAGCCCGAATCATTTGCTGTTGACCATCTACCAGTTGCGACGTGCACGAATACCGATTTCAGGCAACCGAAGATGCTGTCGAGACGCTGCGGAAGTTGCGCGGGGCCTGGACTGCCATGTTCGTCTCCGAGGGCGCTGTGGAGGTGAGACTCGCCGACGGCAGTGGCGTGCGCATCGTGGTTGAGGCGGCAGACGTCGAAGACAAGTTCGAAGCGTTCAAACTGCATGCGTGCGCAGACGCGGTTGCCGATGTCGGCATGGAGGATGTGTCCGCATTTGCCGAAGGCGGCAATGACGTGGTGCTGTTTACCGGCGTCACGTGGAGCGAACCGGTGGCTGACGTGGTGGGCGCCGACTTAGCGGGCAGCGCACTCGCGCCAGGCGCAGTGATGCATTTCAGCGGTCATCCCGGGCAGCTCTCCGAGACCGCCGATGTTGTGTGCATTACAACGGATGCGTTCGTGGTGGCCAACCCGCGCGGCGTTGGCCTGCTCGTGCGCACTGGGCTCAAGCCCTACAGCGTGCAGGTCATTCGCGACCGCGCGACAATCTCGGAATTCCTCTTCGAGCGCGGCTACCAATCGGAGTAGTCGCGCGTCGCGCTGACTACTTGGAGGCGCGAGTGAAGAGCACGAAGTCTCCGCGGCTCTTATAGTCCGCACCCTTGGCGGTGGCGAGATCTGCCAGTGGCACCGCCGTAATCACGAGCGTCGACGCGGACGGCGCGCGACGTCGCGTGCGCTCGGCGGTACCGAGTCCAAAATCGCTGTGGAACGCTCCGTCGACGTGAAATACTACAGCGCCGTTGCCGGCTTTCATGAGCGCGTCGGCCACAGATTCGCCCATGGTCTCGTCTTTCACACATTGCGCTTCGTAAAACCGATCGGTCATCGCGGTCGCCGCGGCCAAGTCAGCGGCGGATGGCTGCGCGCCACCGGCGCCGTGCCCGGCCATGCCCGACATGGTTTCGACGAAGTTTGTGTAGTAGGTATCCTTCGGGCAGATATTCTGTTTCGCAGAGTACGCGCGTTCGGTTGCGCTCATCGTGTCGAGCACCGCGAGTCCCTTGCGGCCAACCGCGCTGGCAATGCGTCGCGGCACATTGGCGGCAATGACGGGCCAACCGCGAATGCGTGCGAGTTCAACCAACGCGCGGTAGTCGGTGGTGTAGCGATCCCACGGACGGGACCCGGCGAGAAAGTCCTTCTCGCTGAGCGAGCCTGTGAGATACTGATCGAGCATCGGCTGCACGTCGCGCTCAAACATCTCGACTGATAGCACCACTCGATCCCGTCGCTCGCCGAGTGATGCAAGCACGGCAAGTTCTGCGGCGTGTGTGGCCGGATCGTCGTGCTGCTCACCGAAAAAGACCACGTCGGCTTTGGCTGCGGCCGCGGCGAGTCGAGCAAAGGGGACGAACCGGTCGGCTTTGGTATCGTAAACGCGGAGCGACCGGGAGACTGACTCCGATGCAGGCGTCGCCATGGCGCCTGGCCGAACCTGCCCAGTGCAGGCGCTCAGTGCGAGCGCGGCAACGACATACACCGCGGACGCGGAGGACCGGGTAGCGAACATGAGCGGAGGAGGCGAGAGATTGTGACGCGGGGTTGTATCGTACTGATGAAGCGTAACACCAAACTCATGGACGAGGGCAGAGCGATGGAGGCGAGCACCGCCGCGCTGGTTCTGGCATTGGAAGACCTGGACAAAAATGTGCGAATCCGGACAGCGTTGGCGCTGGGTGAATTGGCGGACGCGCAGACCCTGCCAGCGCTCCTCGCCAGATTTCGGAGCGAGCCTGACTTCTTTGTGCGCGACCAACTGGTGTGGTCGGTGGTGCGCATGGGCGCGCAGGCCGTGCCCGATGTGATCGCGCTGCTTGACGACCGCGAGAGCGCCGTGCGTTATCTCGCCGCGCATACGCTGAGCAAGTTTGCCGACGCGCGTGCCGTCGACGCCTTGCAGCGTGCGCTCGACGACGATGACCCGCTCGTCGCGCAGAAAGCCACCTACGCGTTGGGCCGGATCCGCGATGTGCGAGCTTTGCCGGCATTGGTAAGGCGACTGGGGAGCGGATCGGGTGAATCGCGCACGACGTTGCATGACGCACTCGCGGCCTTTGGTGAAACCGGTCTGCCATTCTTGCTGCCGTTGCTCGAGACGGCGGAGACGGCGGTGCGCGTCGATGCGGTCGAACTGCTCGGCGCGGTGGGCGGAAGTTCCGCTGTGGCGTTGTTGTCGCGCGCGACGACCGACGCCGACTGGGAGGTGCGTTTCGCAGCCGTCAACGCGCTTGGCAGTGCAGCTGATTCCGTCGCTCGTGGTGCGTTGGAGAGCGCCACACGCGACGTACACGCCCATGTGCGGATTCTCGCCGCGCGACTGGTGGAACAGACGTCCTGAGCGTCGCCCCGTGGGTGGTTTCATCCACGGCGATCCGCGACGCATTGCGTCGGGGTGGTAGCGGGCGGTATGATCGTCGTCTCACCGGAAGTTCAACGCGTTGGCGATCATGAACAGACACCTGCGAAACAGACACATGCGACTCTCGTACTGCCAACCCTTCGTGCTGGCCATCCTGCTGACTTCGTCCACGTCCGCGTATGCACAGACCACGCCGGCTGCGCCGCGCGTCACGCCCATGATCCTGACATCAACCGCATGGCCGGACGGCACGCAAATTCCAGCGAAATACACACAGGCGGGTGAACAAGTCTCGCCCGCATTCACCTGGACCAACGTGCCGGCCGGGACCGTCGCGTTCGTGATCAACATGCTTGATCCGGATGTCGCGATTTCGCGTGGCACTGAAACGCAACCGCACTGGATTTTCTGGAACATTCCCGGCAGTGCAACGGGCTTGCCGGAAGGGATCAAGGCTGGCGCCGAGCTACCCGATGGATCGCGCCAGATCAGCGCTTCGGGGCCGCAGTATCGCGGACCTGGCGCCGCAGCGAATGGACCGCTGCATCACTACACGTTCGAGTTGTACGCGCTCGACGCCAAGATTGACGTGACGGCGTCAACCAACGCACAGCTCGTTCCTGCAGCGCTCGAGACGCGCGCCAACGTCATGAAAGCGATGCAGGGACATGTGCTCGGCAAGGCCGTGTACGTCGGACTGTTCCGGCGACCGCAGTAACGTTCGCGCAGCGTGCGTTCGCGCGCTTAACGGCCGCCGATCGCCTCGCGAAGCTGCGCCTTCCACGCGTCACTCGCGAAAAACAACGACTCCGGGAAGCGACGCTGTTGCACGATCTGCTCGAAGATGATCGCTTCCTGATACTTGTTGATGCCCACGCCGGCGAGATACTGCAGTCGAAGGTTGCGGTCGGTGTTGATGGCGGCACCCGCTAACCACCTTTCGAGGTCCTTGCCACTGCCGGCATACGTGCCGAAGAGTTCAAGTGGCGAATTGAAGCCGACGTCGCTGAGTGACGACCCGACGCGCTGATAACCGGCTTGCGCGAATCGCGCCTGCAGCGCG
>JANMKU010000164.1:0-3084 GCA_031372205.1 Gemmatimonadaceae bacterium
TGCTTGGCTTCGGCAGTGTGCATCGACGTCGGCTGGCCGCGCAGTCAGTCCCAAGCACTCGCTCAATCCGCACGGAGATGCTGTTCGCGCTCGCCGTGTTTGTGGTGACGAGTGTCCTCACCGGCAGCGCGCCGCCCGGCGAGTGAGTCACGCACACAACAACGCCGTCGAGAGCGTGGCCCCCGACGGCGAGTGCACCGCGTGTTGCGGCGTTCGAACCTTTTTCGAACCGTTACCGGTTGTAGCGCTTGCGGAACTTGTCGACGCGGCCTTGTGTGTCGATGAGGCGCTGCGTTCCGGTGTAGAACGGGTGCGAATCGCTGGTGATTTCGAGGAGAATGAGCGGATACTCATTGCCGTCGTCGAGGCGGATCTTCTGCTCGCTCGACATCGTCGAACGGGTGATCATCAGCGTGCCCGTGGACGAATCTTTGAACACCACCGGGTGATACGGCGGGTGAATGCCTTCTTTCATGTCTGGACTCCAGCATGCGCTTCCATTTCCGGCGGAGGCGCGTTGTTGAGGGCTCGTCACCCGAGGGTGGGCCGAGCATAGCATGAATAAATGACCGATTGACGTGATTTGGTCAAGGTGCCAGTTGCTTGCGAACATTGTGACCACACCAGACCTTAATATGGTTGTTCACGGTACGATCGCTGCCTACGGCCTATCCCTGCGGCATAAGCCAGCGCGCATGCCGTTCGAGCTGGAATGCTCGCCGGATGTCCCCTTCCTCTCTCGGAGAATCTCTTCATGCTCAACTTCTGGCGCCGCAGCGTGGCGCTGGCCGGGCTGCTGGCCATTGTTGGCCCACCCGCACGGGCGCAGCAAGCCGGTGGTACCCTCGCGGTCAAGGTCACCGACGCGGCCAATCAGCGTCCGGTGGAAGCGGCGCGTGTGTTTCTCGTCGGCTCGAGCATTGGCGGGCCAACCAATCCCGATGGTAAGGTGACGCTCTCGCGTGTGGCGCCGGGCGACTACACCGTGCGCGTACTGCGCGTGGGGTACGCCGAGCAAACGAAGAAAGCAACGATTGTCGCGGGCCAGACCGTCAATCTGGAGTTTTCAATCGTCGTAGCGGCGGTGAATCTGCAGCCAGTCGTCACCACAGCAACCGGCGAACAGCGCCGGGTTGAGCTTGGGAATGCGACGGCCAATATCGACGCGGCCAAGGTGCTGGAAGTGGCGCCTGTTGGCAGCTTGAGCGACCTGCTCAATTCGCGCGCCCCCGGCGTCACCGTGACCACCGGCACGCAGACCGGTACGGGGTCCCGCATTCGCGTCCGCGGCATGAACTCCGTCAGCTTGTCCAACGAGCCGATCTGGATCATCGACGGTATTCGCATGACGAGCAACCGGGCCGACTTCAGTACGGCAACGGGCAACGGCGGTACCACCGGCGGTAACAACGCCAGCCGCACCGGTGACCTCAACCCGGACGAGATCGAAAGCATCGAAGTGGTGAAGGGTCCGTCCGCCGCTACGCTCTACGGAACCGACGCTGCCAATGGCGTGATCCTGGTGACCACGAAGAAGGGTCGCGCTGGTGCCGCGCGATGGTTGGTGACGGGCGAAGGCGGCGCGATTACCGACCGCAACTACTATCCATCGGCCTACACCGCCTGGGGTAAGCGTCCAGGAGAAACGGTGTCGTCGCGCGGCTTCTGCAATCTGCAGCGCGTTGGCACTGGCGAATGCACGGCAGACTCGTCCAGCTCGCTCAACATCTTTGACCGTCCCGACCTCACGCCGATCGGCACGGGCAACCGTGGCAAGCTCGGGGTGCAAGTGTCCGGCGGCACCGACGTGCTCCGCTACTTCGTCAGCGCGGAAGACGAAAAGGAAATTGGCGTCTTGTCGTTGCCGAAGTTCGAACGCCAGCGCGTCGATTCGCTTGGGCTTCCCTTGCGCGATTGGACGAGTCGCCCAAATGCGCTCGATCGGAAGACGTTGCGCATGAATCTGAACGCGGCGATCAATCCGAAGCTTGACGTGGGACTCTCCACCAACTTCATCAACCTCGGGCAGCGGTACTCGCTCGAGTCGAACGCCACGGCCGGCGTTGGCTCGCAAGTGTTTGGCGGTCCTGGGACCACGGACAACGGCACGATCAGCGGCGTCGGCACTCCACTCATGGGATACCGCGCCTGGACGCCGTACTACACCTGGTCGGAAAAGACCGGACAGACGGTGAACCGCTTCATCTGGTCCTCGCAAGCAAACTGGCGTCCGTTCACGTGGCTTTCCAACCGCGCCACGGTGGGCAACGACTGGACCGGTCGCGTTGACGAAAACCTGCTCTATCGTGGCGAAGGGCCGCCGCTTTCGGCCACGACCCGGCTCGGGTCACGCGGCATCAACAGCGTCAACCTCAACAACCTCACGGTGGACGCTGCCTCCACGGCGCAGTACGCGTTGCTGAGCAGCTTCAGTCTCAAGACGACCGTCGGCGCGCAGTACATCGGGTTCCGTCAGCAGGGCGCAGCCACAGGGTCCACGCAGTTGGCCCCTGGCTCACAGAACGTCGGATCCGGAACAGCGCTGTCCGTCAGCGAAGGGACCACCCTGCAGAAAACATTCGGCGTGTTTGTCGAGCAGGCGTTGGCGTACCGCGATCGGTTGTTCCTCACCGCGGCCGTGCGCAGCGACCAGAACTCCGCCTTCGGCACAAACTTCCAGAGCGTGTTGTATCCGAAGGCGTCGATGTCGTACCAGGTGTCGCAAGAGGACTGGTGGAAGGCGCCAAGCTTTATCAACTCTGTCCGGTTGCGCTACGCCTATGGACAGTCTGGCGTGCAGCCGGGCCCCAATGACGCCCTGCGGTTCTACACCGCCTCCACCACCAGCATCGCCAACGTCGACCAGCCGACCGTTACGCAGTCCGCGCTCGGCAATCCAGACCTCAAGCCCGAGCGCTCGGCGGAGCACGAGACGGGATTCGAAATGCAGATGTTTGGCCAGCGGTTGAACCTCGACGTCACCTACTACAGCAAGATCACAAAAGACGCCCTGATCAGTGCCGTTCTGCCGCCATCGTTCGGGGCCGTCGCGTCGCAACTGCGTAACCTCGGCGCGGTGAAGAA
>JANMKU010000038.1:0-43582 GCA_031372205.1 Gemmatimonadaceae bacterium
CAGCTTGCCAAAGCGCAGCAAACCAAACAGCAAATTCTCGGCGCGCACATCGGACTGTCCTTGCCGATATGCGTCGTCACCCGCGAGCGCGTCGCGCAGTGCCTCGGCAATGATTGGTGCGGGCCGAGGCGTTGCGTCGCGCGCGGCGAGGATAGCGTCGGGGTCAAGCCCGCACAGCTCGACAATGCGACGATAGCTTGGACCGTACGAACCATTCTCCCACATGGCGCGCGCCAGGTCGCGCGCGGTGCCGTTGGAGTTGCCTTCGTGAATGTCGAGGTCTGCGCCGCAGCGCCCGAGACACTCAACAACGGGCGTCCACCCGTTGCCGACGGCCATGTTCACCACCGGTGTGCCGCCCCACATGCGAGTGTCCACGTCGAAGCCGCGTTGCACCATGTATTCAATGACCGACAGCCGCGCATTGAGCACGGCAACGAGGAACGCTTCCATCAAGACTTCTTCATCGTCCGGATCAGGCAGCATCGGCACTGACATCACGCCCACCGAATCCAACGGTGGCCGAAACGTTCGCGCTGCTCGTGTCGGCTTGCCGTCGCGATCGAGAAATCTCCGCACGCCGTCGACGTCACCAAGGCCCGCCGCAATCCACAGCGCGTTCCGCGGCACCGTGCGCGACGCAATGACGTCTACTGCTTCTCCATTCCAATAGCGCAGTATCGCATTCTCGAGTACGGGCAATCCGTTTGGTGCAACCCACCGTGGATCGGGGCCGCGCTCAAGCAGATAGCGCACGTCGTCCATCTTCATATACATATGGCCGCAGAGCTGCATCTTCAATTCGTACTGTTCGTTCTGCCCTTGCGCCACGAGCCACGTGATGATCGGCCGCATCGCATCGTGACCTCGCGTACGCTCTTGATGGAGCGCGGCGCCAAGCAGTGAGCCGCCCTGCGCAGTGTCGTGCGGCTCTGGGCGCAAGAGTGACGAATGCGCCTCGACGACCGTTTGCAACGCACTGAGGTCGGCGGCCTCGATCGCTCTCCAGGCGCGCTGGCACGGCGTCACTTCCCACTCTCGCCCACGCAGCTCTCGTTCTGCGGTTGACCGTTCGATGAGCACACTCCAAATCGGCCATCCCGCAGTGCGCGCGATCGCGAGCCGCGTGTCATCCTCAGTTACTGTATACGCAAATACATCTTCGATACGCATGCCGTAAAATCGCGGTATGTAGGCGGCGAGCACGCGTCCGGCCCACTTATGTCGCGCGGCATGTCGCGTGATCAACGAACGCGCCATTTGTTCATAGGAACCCGGATCATGCATGCCTAGCCGCGCGTCGCGTTGTCGCACGGCGCTGGCATAGCAGAGCACAAGTCGCGGCCAGCTCGTGAACCCGTACTCGCGCGCGACAACGAGTTGCGCATCAGCGAGGGTGCATCGCGACGCATCAACACGTCGTGTCTAGGATGCGCAAGTGCGAGTGCAGCGACTACCTTCGGACGGGACCATCCCTTCCCGCGGACCGGGTGCGCTCCGACGCGCCCACCGACGTTAACGCTAGGCGAGCCGCTTGGCGACTTCCTTCGACAGCGTCCCACCGTCCACTCGACCTGCTGCGCGTTCGCCGAGCAGCTTCATGACGCGGCCCATGTCCTTCTTGGTCGTCGCGCCAGTTTCGGCGATGACCGCGTCCACCATCGTCGTGATCTCCGCCGCACTCAGTCCGGCCGGCAGATACTTCTCCAGCACGGCGATTTCGGCGAGTTCCGCATCGGCCAAGTCCTGACGTTTTGCGCTCTCGTAGCTGGTCACGCTGTCCTGCCGCTTCTTGATTTCCTTGCGCAGCACGGCCACGCACTCCGCGTCGTCCAGCTCACCGCCTGGCCCGGTCTTCTCGATGGCTGCGTACATGAGTGACGACTTGAGTCCACGCAGCACGCTCAACGCCAGGGCGTTTTTCGCCCGCATGGCGGTCTTCATGTCGTCGGCGATACGTTCGTTGAAGGTCATGATGGGTGCAAAAGGATGATTGCTGCGCGCGAGTCCCGAGACGAATGATACTAACGAGACGGCGCTGCCATCTCACGCTGAATCAGCCGCGCCAGCCGACGCGAATCACGGTTGCTCTCAAAGACGTGACCACGCGTGCTCTCGGTATAGCCCATGAAATAGAGTCCACGGTGATTCGTCGGGCCGCCTGACCGGTGTCGTGGATATCCACGATCGTCGAGGGAGACAGGCGCATCGATCAACGTGGCCAGTCCGGTGGTGAAACCCGTCGCGGCGATGACCGCGTCGAAGTCTTCCGTGGTGCCATCAGCGAATGCCACGCCGGTTGGCGTGAACCGTGCGACGTCACCGCGCAGATGAAGTCGACGTGCCTTGACCGCGGCGAGCCAGCCAACATCAATGATCGGGACTTTGTGCGCGGTGAACGGTTGCCACGCCGCCGCACGCACGCCGTGGCCGCTGAGATCACCCGTCGCCACACGTGCAATGGCCGCTCCCATACGATCGGCGAGTCGCGACGGCAACACGCTCATCACCATCCCAAACAGCTGCACGGGTGTGCCAAGAAACTCGCGGGGCACGACGGGTGGTGGAGTGCGAATGCTGTTCGCGACGTGGCTGGCGCCATGTTCGAGCAGGTCCGCAGCAATCTCGGTGCCACTGTTGCCAGACCCAATGACGAGCACGCGACGGCCCTTGAATGATGCGCCGCTCCGGTACGACACGGAGTGCAGCACCTCGCCTTGATACGCCGACCATCCTTCCCAGTTGGGCATCGAGGGCTTCCCGTATTGACCGACGGCCACGACCACGTGTGGTGCGCGCCAACGCCCCAAGTTCGTCTCGACCGTCCAGGACACTCCGTCGCGGCGAACCGCACTTGCGGAACAATTGTGTGTGATGTTGAGTGTGAAATGTCGCGCGTAGTCTTGCAGATAGCGCACAAACTGATCGCGTGCCAGATATCGTGGATTGCTCCGCGGAATTGGAAGGTGCGCGAGACCGGAGAAGGCGCGGATCGTGTGCAGATGCAGCCGGTCGTAGCGCTGCGCCCACACGTCCCCGACGTGCGCATTGCGGTCGAGCACAACGGACTGGATGCCGAGTTGCGCCAGCGCGCCAGCAGTGGAGAGTCCGGCTGGACCGCCGCCGATAATGACGATGTTCGTGTTGTTGCTCATGACCGTCCTTGAGCCCGGTTGGACCGCGAAAGATGGCTTGACGACATTTGCGTGGTCGCCAACACCTGCTCGCCGTGTTTGTTTGGTAATGTAGGCCGCAATTTCTGCCACTGTCCTTCTGGATGTCCCCTTTGCCCATCGTGCTCATGCCCTCTCGCTCCGCCCGCGTCGCGTGCTCGGCCCTGCTGCTGTTCTGTGCCACCGCGGCCACTGCGCAACCCAGCCGGCCCATCTTCACGCCGAATGCACTGACGCCGACGCAGCAGACGGCGCGCGACATCTATAAGCAACTGATCGAGATCAACACCAGCGTCACCACCGGCAACATTACGAACGCCGCGGTGGCCATGGCCAAGCGATTCCGCGAGGCAGGCATCGCCGACTCTGACATTTTCGTTGGCGGGCCGCGCCCGGAGCGGCACAACGTCGTCGCGCGTCTGCGCGGAAAGAATCCGGCGGGACGGAAGCCGCTGCTGTTGCTCGCCCATCTCGATGTCGTGGAAGCGCTCAAGGCCGACTGGTCGCCGGAGTTCGATCCGTTCGTCTTCACCGAGAAAGACGGCTACTTCTACGCGCGCGGTGTCGCTGACGACAAAGCAATGGCGTCGATCTTCGTGGCCAATCTCTTTCGCATGAAGGCCGAGGGGTATGTGCCCGATCGCGACATCATCATTGCCCTCACGAGCGACGAAGAGAGCGGCGCATTCAATGGTGCGGGCTGGCTCACCGAACAGCATCGCGCGCTGGTCGACGCCGGGATGGTGATCAATGAAGGCGCCGACGGTGTGCTGCGAAACGGCAAGCCGATTGCCAACAACATCGAGCTCGCGCAAAAGATCACGACCAACTACACGCTGCACGTCACCAATCGCGGTGGACATTCTTCGTTGCCGCGTGCTGACAACGCGATCACATCACTGGCTGATGCGCTGGCCAAAGTGGGTCGCTATCGGTTTCCCGCGCAGTTGAGCGAGGTAACCCGTGCCTACTTCACGCAAACCGCGCGACTGGAATCGCCGAGCATTGCGCGTGCCATGCGCGCCATTGTCGCGAATCCGAAAGACAACGCGGCGATTGCCACGCTCACCGCCAACGAGGAGTACAACACGCTGCTGCGCACCACATGCGTGGCGACGATGCTCTCCGGCGGACACGCGACGAATGCACTGCCACAGTTGGCCGAGGCAAATATCAACTGTCGGATTTATCCGACGGAAACCGCAGAGTCGGTGCGCGCGGTGCTGGAGCGTGTCGTCGCCGACACCACGGTCAAAGTGTTGATCAAAACGCAGCGACCGTCATCACCGCCTGCAGCGTTGTCGCCCGAGATCATGAACGCGGTGGGTCAGGCCACGCGCGAAGTTTTCGGCGACATCCCCATCATTCCCACCATGCTCGGCGGCGCCACCGACTCACGATTCTTCCGTTCGCTCGGCGTGCCAGCGTATGGCGTGTCGGGGTTGTTTATGGACCCAACCACTGATGCTCGCGCGCATGGGCGCGATGAGCGCATGCGCGTGCAATCGTACTTTGAGGGGCAGGAGTTTTTGTATCGTCTCACCAAGCTGCTAGCGTCGAACCCAGCACGGGTGCCGTAGCATCACTACTTCGTCTCTTCGAAGAAAAACGAATCGGGAATCTTGCCGCGAAGATGCGCAATAGCCCCAGGCACCCGCGACGCCTTCGGTGCACCGTTAATCGGTACCAGCTTCACCGCGGGCTTGTCTTGTGCCGCCCTTACAAGGCCACCGTGGTCGATCCTGGCGCGGGTGCCACGGCGATGCGCCCAACCAGCCAATACGCACCGAGGAGACACACGGCAGCGATGACGTACGGCAGTCCAACCGCGCGCGGTTGTGTGGTCCATGCGACACCAGCCGCGAACGATTGCGTGAACAACATCGGCGCAATCATGGTGGCAATGGACGTGATGCTGCCAAGTGCTCCTTGCAACTGACCTTGCTGCGATGCGCCAACCGCGCGCGTAGCGATGCCCTGCATGGACGGCCCAGCCAAGCCGAAGAACGCGCCGAGTGGAATGCCGGCGAGAAACATCCAGCCGCGATCGGCATAGGCGTAGATGAGGAACGCGACGACGCCACTGGCCAGGCCAAGCCCAAGGGCGCGCTGTTCGCCGACGCGTTTAACAATCGGTCCGATGAGCAGTGCCTGCACCACAATCGAACACACGCCAACCACGCCGAGCATGAGGCCAACCTGTTGTTCCGTCCACGCGTAGCGGAATTGCGAGTACATCACCGCGATTACGGGATTGACGTCATGTCCGAGCGTGACGAAAAACATCCCCGTCGCGACAGCGAGTAACGCTGGCGTGGTGCGCAACAGCGTGAGAGAGCCAAAGAAGTTGGCGTTGCGCCACTGGAACGGTGTACGTTTGTCCACGGGCAGCGATTCCGGCAGGATGAGCAACCCGTACGCGGCGTTGAGTAGGCAAAGCGCAGCGGCGGCCCAGAATGGTGCCCGCAGATCAATACCCGCGAGCAGCCCGCCAAATGCCGGGCCGACAATAAATCCGAAGCCCCACGCCGCACCGACGTAACCGAATCGTTTGGCGCGTTCGTCTGGCGGTGTGATGTCGGCGATGTACGCGCTCGCGGTCGTCCATCCGGCGCCAGTGACACCCGACAAGAGCCGCCCGGCGAACAGCCACCAGACGTTGGGCGCGAGCGCCATGAGCACGTAGTCGAGCCCGAGTCCCACTTGCGAGAGCAAGATCACCGGGCGTCGTCCGAAGCGATCGGACAGTGAGCCGAGCACAGGGGACGACAGGAACTGCATGAGGGCCCAGGCGGTGCCGAAGATGCCGAGCGTGGTGGCAGCGCCCGCCACGTTGCCGCCGCGCAGGGTGACGAGGAGCTTGGGCAGCACTGGCGCCATGACGCCAAATGCCAGCGTGTCGAGCACGACGGTGACGAGAATGAAGCCAAATGCCGTGCGATTGTTCGGGTTCGGCGGCGATGGGTCCGGGTGCGTGCTCATGCCTGAAAGCCCCTTGAGACGGACGTGTTGCAACTATGCGAATACGGCAACACGTCTGCTTGACTTGTTGCGGCGAGCGACATACGACGCCCCAGGTATACAGTCACGAATTGCTCGACGATATCTTCGCGATGCCATACTGTCGCACACCTTCCGGGAACTTCGGGCCCAGTGCGTGCGCCGTCACATCGAGTCCGTCGGTTTCTTGCGCGGAGACCGGAATGGTCGCGATGATCGGATGTGTATGCGGCGCACCGGTGCTTCCTTCCCGCCGAAATACTTGCAGTCGTCGCCCTTGCTGATCCGACGCCAACAGATAGCCGGTGGAATCGTTCGTTGAATAAATCGCGAGCCCTTCGTGATCCTGCACGAACCCGGTCGTCGCGAACAACGCCAGTTCTCTTGCGGCAGCGACGTGATCGGGGTCCGCCCAGTACTTCCGAATGCCAACGGTTTCGTCGGAGTAGTACACGTATCCCAACTGTTGGTCGACGGCGATGGATTCGATTTCTTTCTTGCCACTGTACGCGCCGAACGCGCCCACTTTCTCGCCGCGCAATGTTGCCCGCGTCTGTCAGTTGGTACTGCCACAGATATCCGCCGAGCATGACCCCACTGACGATGTCGACGTTGTTGGTGCGCTTCATTGGCACACGCGTGCGAGCGGTATCGATGTGCCCCAGCAGATCATACACGTACAGGCCGCCCGTGGTGTCGCCCTTGTCGGTTCCGATGATCAGCGACTTCGAGGCATCAATCGTGTCGATGCATATGGCGGGGTCGTCGGAATCGTTGCGTACGGTCTCCGTCACAACGGTTGGCATGAGGGCGTCCTTCGCCAGCGCGGGCGAGCAGGCGCAGACGACACCGGACAGCACCGCGAGGACGCGGATGATCTTCACTGTCATCACCACTCCTCGGGAAGGAACACACGAACGCGGCAACCGAACTCGAGCGCGAGCAGCGGGCGACGAAGCATCAGCCCGCGACGGAACGTGTTATAGTAGCAACGACATGTCACGGCCATGTCGCGACAACGTCAACGATGGCTCACGCCGTTCCACCGCAGCCCGAGTATAATCGTGTTCACATACGCCGACTATCCGAAGGTGGTGTGCGAGGACATCGTGCGCTTGCGCCGCGCGATCGTCGCGTCGAAAATTCCTCCCAAACGTACCGACGACAATCTGATCATCGGCACGTGGAATATCCGACAGCTCGGAACGGTGTTCCGGAAGTGGGATGAAAATCCTGGCAGCCCGAAACGCAACTTGCGCGGCTTGGCCTACATCGCCGAGATCGTGCGACGCTACGATGTGATCGCCATTCAGGAGATCAAGCGCGAAACGGCCGGTGTACGCATCCTGCTCGACGAGTTCCTTGGACCCAACTGGGGTTTGGTGCTCAGCGACGTCTCCGGTGGACCACTTGGCAACTCGGAACGACTCGGCTTTCTCTACGATCGTCGGCGCGTCACTCCGTCTGGACTCGCTGGCGAAGTGGTGCTCCCGCCGAGTGAAGGACTCAATCCGGCCGAGCAGTTTGATCGCACACCGTACGTGGTGGGATTTCGTGCGGGCAGCGAACGCTTCTCCTTGCTCACGGCGCACATTCGATTTGGCAGTTCGGTGGACGATCGGAAACCGGAAATTCAGCGGCTGGCCAAGTACACCGCCGATGAGTTGCGCGACCGCGCCAAGTTTGACGGGGCCGAAGAAACAAATCTCATCGTGCTCGGCGATTTCAACATCGAAGCTCGGCGCCTTGAGGATCCGTTGTTCGCTGCGTTCATTTCGTCTGGTCTCACGGTGCCGGAGGCGTTGCGCAATGTGCAGTCCAACTTCGCGACGGTGGTGAAACACTACGATCAGATCGCCTGGTTCATGGGCGATCTCACACTGCTCACCAAGGGCGCCGCGGGGGTGATCGATTTTCGCGATCGCGTGTTCAAGGAACTGGCGCCGAGGCAGGTGACGGATCGCTTGTCGGATCACTTTCCCCTGTGGGTGGAGTTTCTGATTGATCGCAGCACGGACACGCTGGCCAAAGCACTGGGCGTGGACGCCGCCGCGCCCGACCCATTCGTTACCATTCCCAACTGAGTCTGCACTCCTCCTCGCACTTTCCCCATGCGCACCATACTTCTCACGTTCTCTGTTGTCGCAGCATCGGCAGTTGCCATGCCCAGTCAGGCGCAGATGTATCCGATGAGTCAGCGCGGCGGCATTACACAGACGGTGGCGTTTACCGACATCCGCATCGCGTATGGTCGGCCCACGGCACGCGGCCGAGCGCTCTTTGGCGCGTTGGTACCATGGGACAGCGTGTGGCATCCTGGTGCCGACGATGCCACGCGCATCACGTTCAGTCGCGATGTGCTGCTCGAAGGGCGGCCGGTGAAGGCGGGCACGTATACCACGTGGCTCATTCCCCGCGCGTCGAACAATTGGACGTTCATTCTCAGTCGCGCGGTTGGCGTGTCGCACACACCGTACCCGGGCCGCGAGAAGGATGCGATGCGTGTGGATGTCACCGCCGACTCGGCGTCACATCTGGAAACACTCAGCTACCAGTTCCCGGTGGTGCTGCGCGAGGATGCCACGCTGCGGTTGCAGTGGGGGGTGCTGGGAATTTCCCTGCACATCAAGGCGGCGGCCAAGCCACCGGCGTAGCGGCGATGTTCATTTCAGTCAGCGCGTCGCAGAATTCCCCACGCAAAGTTGCGCGTCCCGAGTGCTGACGCTGCCGTAATCCACACCAGGGCGGCCGGTTCGATGAAGCGGGCGCGGGTGAGCGGACCCACTCGTACGGCCTCGAAACCGATGTCCTGTGCAAGCGTCGCGACCGTATCGCATGAGGCCGCGTCGTCTCCACAGATCGCGAGCATCGCACGGGCATCGCCGAAACGTGGGTTGGCCATCACCTCCATGCCGACGCTGTTGAACGCGTTCACCACGCGGGCACCGGGTGACCAGCGCGCCACCTGCTCCGCGCCCGAGTCGGTGGTGCCATGGGTGAGGACCATACCGGGTCCGATGGGGTTGGTGGCGTCGACCAACACTTTCCCCGATAAATTGCCTGCTGCCGTAAGCGCGTCTTGTGCGCCCGCCCATGGCGTTGCCAACAGCACGAGATCAGCGCGTGCAGCCGCCGCCGCTATGCTGTCTACGGTTTGACGTTTTCCGGCGAGTTGCGCATGCTTGGGGTTGTCGGGTGAGCGAACGCCGTAGATCACGTTATGACCTGCGTCGGCGAAGCGACCCCCGAGTGTACTGCCAACTTTCCCGGCGCCGATGATCGCTATGCTCATGAGAAGTTCCGCTGAGATGGTGTCAGGTAGGAGACGGAGGTTATGCGTTGACCTTCGCGGCGTACAGTATGCACCTTTTGGAGTGATACTTACCAGTTCGAGAGTGTTATGCCGGAATTCTGTTCGACGGGCTCGCGTTTCAAAGCCCGGTGGAGGTCGCGCTGCATGCCATTGGCGGCAAATGGAAGATGCTCATTTTGTGGCGACTCAATCAGCGAGCGTGGCGCTACAACGCACTGCACCGTGACCTCAAACGCGTATCGCAGAAGATGCTCACGCAGCAATTGCGTGAACTTGAACACGCCGGTCTCTTGACGCGCACAGTGTATCCGATCTTGACACGCATCATCATTGTAGGTTCGGGACATCTCGCGCGCCGCACCCTCGCGCGGGCGACAGCAGATGGTGCCCAGGTGGTGTTGCTGGCGCGCGAGGCGGTGGGCACGGCCGCGGCGGACCCATCGTCCTTCGAGTCCATCGTCCAGATGGTGCGCAATGCGGACGTGGCAAGCATCTCGGCGGCCTACCTTGTGGATGATCGGGATGATGTCAATCTGGAGTTCCTGATTGCGCTCGTGTCTGTTGCGCCACGTCTCCCGGTGGTGGTCTCGCTCTTCAACGAAAACATCGCCCCGCACCTGCAGGCCGCCAATCCGAACGTGCGCGTACTCAACCCAGCACGTATTGCGGCGCCCACCTTTGTCGAGGCGTTGGACGTGCCGCTCGCGCGCGCCTTGCGATACCAACCGGTTCGGCTCAACGATGCGCCATCCCGGATGATCGTTGATCCGCTCATTGCCAAGCTGAGTCTTGGGTTCGTGACGATGATCGTCGCGGCAACCGCATACTTTCACGCGGCTCAGCGGTTGTCATGGATTGACGCGTTGTATTTCGTCACCGTGACGGTCGCCACCGTGGGGTACGGCGACGTCAACTTGCTGACCGCGAGCTCGTTCTCCAAACTGATGGGCATAGCGCTGATCCTGTGCTCCACGTGTTTCATCTGGATGATCTTTTCGCTGACCGTTGACGGAATCATCAAGCGGCGCGTTCAGCTCGCGCTTGGTCGTCGCACGTACGCGCACCGCGATCACGTCATCGTCTGCGGACTCGGGCGGCTCGGCGCCTTCATTGTCGAAGGGCTGATCGCCCGTGGCGAGCGCGTGATTGTCGTGGAACGTAGCGAGGATGCGGCCACGATTGCGCATTTCAGGTCGCGTGACGTGGATGTCTATGTCGGTGATGCGCGACTCCCGCGTGTGCTTCAGGAGGTTGGTGTCATGCGCGCCAAAGCCTTGTACTCGGTGATCAACAATGACTTCGCGAATCTCGAGATTGGTCTCAATGCACGTTCCTTCGAACCCAATCTGCGACTGGTGTTGCGCATTTTTGACGACGCGATGTCGGCGCGTGTGCGGGAGCAACTCGATATTCACCTGACGTTCAGCATGACCGCGATCGCCGACGAAACGGTGTGCAGCACTATGCCGCTAGTCGCCACCACATCCTGACGAACAGCCCGAACCGCCATCCCCGCCGCTGTCACCGGTGCCACCATCACCGGCGCTGCCACTGTCCCCGTGGCCGTCTGTCCCGTGCCCGCTGCCCCAGTCTGAGCCCCCGCCACCGCCGGCGAAACCACCACCGCTCGCGTCCACGCTGAACTCCGGCATGTCGTGGTAGCCGTGTGTCTCACCGCGCCCATCGAACTGCTGGTAGAGTGGTGACTCGCTTGGCTCTCCGGCCAGGACGAATGCGTTGGTCGACGTCGCGACCTCGTCGCGCTTGAACTTGGGCGTGCCCCAGATATCTGCCGGCGGCGGCATGTGGAACTCTCGTTCGTACTGCGCCAGCGTCGCATCAAACTGCCTAGCATAGAGGTCCGTCTGCGAGTCCGTAGGCAGGAGTTCGGGATGATGATCGAAGTTCTGGCGCAGCACATCACGACAGAACTCGCGATAGGGGCGCGTAAACAGCAGGTGCTCATGCCACACTGTATCAATCACCTTCGACGGTGTCACAATGAAGTCACTCGTCACGCCGAGAAAGACAAACTTGCGATACTCGTTGATGGCCCGCAGCGCGAAGCGCGTGGTCCACTGATGCTTGCGTGCGATTTTGCTGGCGAACGCCTTGGTGGACGCATCGACGCTACCAAAAGCGGCCGACACATGATTCCACAGATGCGTGGGCACGATGTCAGCAAAGTGGTATTGCCGCAGGCGGAGCCACAGATCTCGCTTGGTATGTGTCATCGTGGTATGCGACGGCCCGTGAACTCGAGCGTGTCGTCGTCACCACGCACCTCGAACGTCACCGGTCTACCCGGCACGAGCGAGAACGTGAACATCATGTCGGGCTTCAGCACTTCGTAGATGACGCCTTTGTCGTAGAGACCGGCGGTGAAGACGTGGAGGCCCACGCGCATCAGTGCAAACGTCTTCATGTACGTATCTTCTGGTTCGAATCGGGCCTTGAGCCCACCGCCCTCGTAGGTCACAATCATGCGGCCGGAATCGGCTTTGGCTTTTGCTTCGCGCGTCACATAGGTCCCCACATATGGCATGGCCTCGCGTTCTGCGAGCAGATCCGAGAGCGTTGGCGTCACGGCGAAATCCGTGCTCACGCGCGTACGCGCCCAGTGCATGGCCAGGGTGCCACCGCGCGCGCTGATGACCGGGAACGACCACTGCAGTACGTCTTCCATCGCCGCCGCGGTGTCGACGCGCAGCGTGATGTGGATCTGGCTGTCGGTCGGCTTCGGATGGTCTTCGTGAAACTGATGCCACTTGGGGTCGAGCAGCATCGTCCATGCGCTGTCTTTACGGACGATGAACCAAACGGAGTATTTCCCTTTCGGCACGCGCTTGTCGCCAACGGTGATGTCTTTGTTGGTCTCGAACAGCGTGGCCCAATTGGCGCCGGGTGTCCACACTTCGCCCCACTGAACAATTTTCGTGCCGAAAATGGGCCATCGCTCGCGCGTACGCGGCCGCGAGTAGGTGAGTCGAATGGTGGTACCGTCCACCGTTTGCGCGAGGCTCTGCAACTCGCTCGCTCTGATCTGTGCAGCGGAGCGCGCGGGCGTCGTGAGAAGCGCACTGGCGAGGAGCACACTGACAGAACACAAGCGATGCAACAACATGGGCAAACTCATGGAAGGGTTGTGACGTGTTCAGCCGAACTGCGCGTCGATCGCAACGCGAATCTCGGCGAGTGACTTCCGGGCCTTGGCCATGCGCACCGCGACACGGCCTTCCCCCTGGCAAATGGGGCAACTCTTGGCCATCGCGTCGGTCTCGTAGCAAGTGAGCAAGGAGCGATGCCCGTTGAAATCGGCGCAGCCGCAGTGACAACCAATTCCGTCGGCAATTTGTGGAATGGCGCGAATGCCGTCGAACAATTCGACGAGATCGGGCACATTGGTGAGTTGCGCGGCCGTGAGCACCTTGGCGCCGGTGATGCCGCGCCGCGGTGTTGGGTGGAGTGCGGCAACGTGGCTGAACCCGTCACGCCGACTCAGCCTTGTGGGCGCGACGATCGCCGCGAACGACACGAGGAGCGCGCGTCGGGTGAGCATCGGCACCGGATCCGTCATGTCAGTTTGACGTGACTTTGGCCTTCGGCGTTTTGAGACGTTGATCGTAGAACTCCACGATGCGCTTTTGCATATCGAGAAAGTCTTCAGGTGTGGCCGTACCACCACCGTGGCCGCCGTTGGCGTAGTTCACCCAGATGCATTCTTTGCCCAGTCGCCGCAGAGCGTAGTACATCTCACGCGTGTTGAGCGCCGGCACGTTCGAGTCTTGTTCTCCCGTCACCAGCATGAGCGGTGTGGTGATGCGATCGGCGAACATCACGGCTGAGTGGGCCACGTATTTTTGCGGCTGCGCCCACATCGACGCGCCAATGCGATCCTGCGTTTTCTCGGCCGCGTTTACATTGCGAACGCCAAGTCGTGGACTGTCGGTGTAGAAGCTGATCATGTCCACTTTGCCGGAAATGTTCACGGCCGCTTTGAAGCGATTCGTTTGCGTGATGAGCAGGTTGGTCGCGTAGCCGCCGTAGCTTTGCCCCTGCACGCCCAGTCTCGCGGAATCGGCAACGCCCATTTCGATGAGCTTATTGGCCGCGGCGGTGACGCCCTTGGCCCATGCTTCGCCGGGATAGCCAATCTCGAAATCCACCGCCGGATGCACGACCACGTAGCCCGCACCCGTGAGCACATTGGCGCGCACGTCGAAGTTATCGTCAAAGAAGTCTTCGTAGATCTCAAACACCGTGGGGTACGCTTTGCTCTTGTCGTAGTCGGCGGGATAGTACACAACCATCTTTTTCGCGTGTCCGTCGGCATCAAGGAACGTGAGCAAGTCCGTCGGTCCGATTTTCCGTGCCGCGAGCTGTGGATTGGTTTCCACCAGCCGGTGCAGATCACTCAAGTCGGTGTTGGCCGTGTACAGATCGGCCGGCCGATTGCCGCTGGCGACATTCAGGATGACTGTCTTACCGTCCTTCGCGAGGCGGAACTGCGAGTATGACCGACCGTCTTTGACGAGCTCCTTGAGTTGCTTCGTTGGCCGATCGTACCGCAGAATGCCGCGCTCCCACTTTTGCCGCGACGCAATGGTGAGAAACAGGTGCTGTCCGTCGGCACTCCACGCGGCAAACGTCGCGCGTGGCAGCGTTTCACTGGAGTCGCTGGCCGCCACCACCTTCTCGCGCGCACCGGTGCTCGCATCGGCAAGCCACAGGCCTTCGCGATTGGAGACGAGGACTGCGTCGCCGGTTGGGCTCATCCGCACGACGCTGAATCGTTCGGCGGCGGCTTTGTCCCGTGCGGCTTTCGTTGTATCCGGCGTTTCGCCGCGACGCGATTCTGGCGCCCCGGCGAGCAGCTTCTTCGTGGTGTCGGCAATGCTGGCGAGATACACACGTCCACCCATCGCAAAGGCGTAGCGCTTGCCGTCTTCCGCCCACTGCATCTGCATGCCGCGCGTGCTGGCGTGGAGTATGCGCTCGACTCCCGCAGAGTCACGTACACGGAGTGACGCTTCTGCGCCGAGTCCGTCGTAGTCGGTCTTGGCGACCATGTCGCGCGCGTAGGTGATGGCACTGCCGTCTTCGGCCAGCGTGTAGTTCGAGAGCGGGAGCTCTGGAATGGTTTCGCGTGCCTGGCCCGTGGCGACGTCGAGCGTCATCACACTGCGCACGTTGCCGGCCCGACGGAGCACATCCCACGCAAGGAACGGGTCCTTGCTCGATTGTACAAACACCGGCGTGACGCCCGTCATGGTGGCGAATGTCTCACGGACGTTCTTGCGCCACTCGAGTGTGTGCGTCGTGAACACCAACGCTTTGCCGCTTGGCGACCAGCGCACATCACTATTCTCAGCGACATACTTGCCCGCTGGCATCTTGAGTGTCACCGCTTTGTTCGTCGCTTTCGTCCACACCACCGGCTCGTATACATCACCGTTGAAAACGAGCATGGCGAGACGTGCGCCGTCGGACGACCATTGCATGCCGCGCACACTCTTCTTGTCGGCAAAGATCGGCTGTGTTGCGCCGGTCTTGGTATCGATGAGCAGCACGCGTGTTGGTGCGCCGCGCACATAGGTCGGATCGCCATCGCGGCGGAAATCCTGCCCATACGCATCGCGCCGCACGGACGACGTGGCGGCGATGTAGCGGCCATCGTCGGAGAGATCACCAACGGTGTACGTAACAATGCCGAGGGCGTCTTCGGCGACGAATGTGCTGTCAGCCGAGTGTGGCGCACGGGGCACCAGCGTGAACAGCGAGAAAGCGACGGCGAAGGAGAGACGCATTGGACGGGTGGCATGAGAGCGATTCGGTCGGAGCGGCGATCCCCAAGCATTGGGCGTGTGTTGGGTTTTCGCCAGTTACTCGCGTTCATTAGACTGCGCCCTGTGGTCAACGGTGTCGAGCTCGTTTGCGTTTCTTTCGGTCGACGCTATGCACAGTCATCCCTCGATGTTCAGTCACCCCAAGGAAAACGTCGTCGCCGGCGTGGTGGTCTTCCTGGTGGCGCTCCCCTTGTGTCTGGGCATCGCCATCGCCTGTGGTGTTCCTCCCGTGTCCGGTCTCATTGCCGGCATCGTCGGCGGGCTTGTCGTTCCATTCATCAGCCGGTCGGCGCTCTCGGTGACCGGTCCGGCGGCTGGGCTGACCTCCATCGTGTTGGTGCAGTTGCAACAGCTCGGCGGAATCGCGCCCTTCCTCACCACCGTGATGGTGGCAGGCCTCTTACAGTTCGCGCTCGGCGCCTTGCGCACTGGTCGATTTGCGGCGCTGGTTCCGTCGGCGGTGATCAAGGGGATGCTGGCCGCGATTGGCATGACGATCGTCTACAAGCAAGTGCCGGTCGCCTTTGGCGTCGCCGGTGGGATCGCCAACATCGCGAGTCAGTGGCACAGTGGGCCTGTGGCAATCGCGGCACTGTCGCTGACCGTTCTGTACGGTTGGCAACACACACCGCTCGGCAAGTTCCGGTTGGTCTCACCAGCGCTGGGTGTGGTCATCGTGGCCAGCGTGCTTGCCACGTTGTTGCAGGGCAGCTTCGCACTAACGGCGGCGCAGTTCGTCAACGTGCCGCTGGGCGGGATTGGCGCGTTGTATTCGGCACTCCCGCGCCCGGATTTTTCGGTCCTCACGTCACCGGCCGTGTGGATGGGTGGCGCGACGAATTGCGATCGTGGCGAGCATCGAGACGTTGCTCTCTCTGCAAGCGGTCGATCGCCTCGATCCGCTCAAGCGCCTTAGTCTCTCGATCGCGAGTTGCTGGCATCTGGCGCGGCGAACCTGGTGTCGGGATTTCTCGGCGGCTTACCGGTGACCACGGTGATTGTGCGTAGTGGTGCCAACGTCGCGGCGGGTGCACGCGAACGCATGTCGGCGCTGGTGCACGGCCTGCTGCTGTTGATTGCGGTGCTGTTTGCCGGCGCGCTGATCAACCGCATCCCACTCGCCTGTCTGGCCGCCGTACTCATTCAGGTTGGCCTGAACCTGTGCAAGCCCGCGCTCTTCGCAACACAAGCGAAATTGGGTATCACGCAACTGCTGCCGTTTGCGATCACCATTGCCGCGGTGCTGGCGCTTGATCTGCTCAAAGGTGTGATCATTGGCATTGTGTTTGGCATTGTGTTTGGCATTGTGTTCGTGCTCTACGAAAACACCAGGCGCGCCGTGGTGGCCACGCGTGACGCGGCTGGAGCTTGGCATCTGCACTTTCGTCGTGACGGCACGTTTCTGTCGAAACCTGGCATCGTCTCCATGCTCGATGAGGTAGACGATGGAGAAACGGTGGTAATTGATGGTGCAAACGGATATGTCGATCACGACGTCAAAGAGTTGCTCGCCACGTTTATTGAAGATGCGCACCATCGCAACATTACGGTCACCGTTGTCGGGGTCGATCTGTCAAATATGAAGGCCGGAGGCGGTCGCTAGTCTTCCCTAGTCTCAGCTGACGGTCTTCCGCAATACCGTGGCCTACTTGACGATCTTCACCGGACTCATCGCCCGCACCTGCGACACGTACGCGCTCACCAGACTCTCGTTGCCGTCGGCTCCAATCGCCGACACGCCAAACACCCAGTCGTCAATCGACACGCCGGCCAACACGAACTGCGTCACATTGCCCACCACTTGCGAATGCTCCCAGCTGTTGCTCCACGTGTCACGCCAGTAAATGCGATAGCTTGCCGCGCCCGGCACCGCGACCCATTGCAGGTTTGCATCATACCCGGACGGATTGCGCGTGAGCTGCACGGCGCCGCGTTCGTTGGTCACGCGGGGGGCCGCGGGTGCGAGCGCCAGTGACGCCGCACTCGCTGCATTCACGCGCACATTCTGCGCGAGATACCGGAAGTCAACGCCTTCCAGCTTGTCTTCCGCGTTGTGCTGGCGATTGAAGTTTTCGTTCGCCTCACGAAACACCACGGCCGGAAACCCGTTGGCGGTGAACGACGAGTGATCGCTGCCACGACCGAAGCGGTCTTCGCGCGCCATGAGGCGAATGCGATGCGACGGCACGTACACCGCGGCAACGCGCTCGATGTAGCGCGCGAGCGACCGCGACATGTTGTCTTCCGGGCCGAGTGAGTAGATGCGCACACTCTTGGCATCGATCTGTCCGTTGCCGCCCATGCTGTTGCCGATGATGTCGTTGTTGAAGTTTGCCTCGACCACGATTTTGTCGGCGGCGATCTTCTGTGCATGCGCCATGGAGCCGATCAACCCCTGCTCCTCGCCGGCCCAGCACATGAACACCAGGGTCGCATCAAACTCGATGCCGCTTTCCGCAAACACGCGCGCCAGTTCCATCGTCAACACCGTGCCACTACCGTCGTCGTTGGCACCGGGGGCATCGCTATCGCTTGCGTCTCGCGCCGGCTGCGTGTTGGTAGCGGTGCCGGCGTTGAGTGCCGTCTGACCGCCGCGCCCGAGGTTCACACTGTCGTAGTGCCCCGTGATATAGATGCGGCGGGCGGACTTGCCGGGCAGCACGGCCATGACGTTTCGCAATTCGACATCACGGGTGATGCGCCCTTGTTGCGCGATCTGGTGTGTGTCGAACGACACCTGCAGACGCGGGCTTGAGCGCTTGAGCTCCTCGTAAATCCACTGTCGCGCTGCGCCAACCCCACGGGTGGTGGACGTCGCATCGGAGAGCGTCATGCGTGTGCCGAACGACACCAGCTTGGTGTCGAGATCGCGAAGTCGCTGTTCAGAGACCGCCGCCACCAGCTTCTGAATACGCGGGTCGATGTCCGGTAGCGGCGCACTTCGCTGCGCCACGATGACACCGGGCCAGAGCAGTACGGCGGCGAGGCGTACGCGACGGAGCACAGTGTGGGCGCCCGACGGAACGATCAGGACGGCAGAACTCATGGCGCGAGGCATGCGAGCTCCAAACGGAGAACGAGGGGTGGACGTCGAAGGAGAAAGAGCATTAAACCACGGGGGACGCGGGGAGCACAGGGGGTCTCGACTCGCACCTGCCATCCTCGGTTTCTGAACAATGTCCTCTTGCGCTCTCGCGGGATCGTCATCCGCCCCCACCGCCAGCGATTGAGCGTTCCCGTGCGTTTACGGTATGCACTCGGCGACCCATTCGGGGTACGAGCCGAGGTGATTCTCAACGGCCCAGCCCGCATGGCGTACTGCCCGCGGCCGGGGCCGACCGACCCGAAATTTGTCCGGAGCCTTTTGTGAGCGTTCGCACCATTCGTGCTGCAATCCTTGTGCTGGCGACCACCGTCGTCGCCCTATCTGTCGCACAGTCGGCCACTGCCGGGGCCCTGCCGCCGCGCGCCGCCAAGAAGTGGGAAGTGAAGATGATCACGGAGGATGGCAAGCAGCGCTTCGAACCCGCGCAGCTCACCATTCAGGCCGGCGATACCGTGAGCTGGCTCGCGGTGAGCGGTAGCCATAACGTCGGCTTCTGGTCGGACAGTGTGCCAAAGGGCGCCGTGGAACTCCTCCGGAAAGCCATGCCCGACACGATCGCGCCGCTCCTCGGCATGCGGAAGCCGAAGAAGGGTGACACGTACGATGTGGTATTCGCGGGCATGCCAAAGGGCCTCTACAAGTACTACTGCAAGCCGCACCTCAATAAGATGATGGTCGCGACGCTCACCATTAAATAAGTGGCGCCGGACGGCACTCGCCCCACTCCTGAGAGCATGGACGAACACGGACGCGCCCCCCTTCGTCCCGATCGACGCAACTACTTCGCCAAAGTGGCGGCCGTCGTGGTGGGTGGTCTCATCACGGTGGTCGCTCCGGTGGCGGGGCTGTTCACGTTTCTTGATCCCCTGCGACGAAAAGCCGACACGCGTGGTATGGTGCGCGTCACGTCGCTTGCCTCGCTGCCAGCCAATGGCGAGCCACGCAAGTTGCCGGTGCTCGACACACTCGTCGACGCCTGGAATCGCACCGAGAAGGTGCCCGTTGGGTCGGTGTATGTGCAGAAGACCGGTCCCAACACCGTGCGCGTACTCAACGCCGTATGCCCACACCTCGGCTGCTCGGTGGGCTACAGTAGCGCGAATGCCGGCTATTTCTGCCCGTGTCACAAGAGCAGTTTTTCCGTTGACGGAAAAATTCTCAATCCCAAGAGTCCGAGTCCCCGCCGCATGGATGAACTGGACGCCGTGGTGCATGGCGACGGAGAGGTCTGGGTGAAGTTCCAGAACTTCCGCAAAGGCTCAGTCGACAAAATTCCGGTGTGATGAGCGCCGGACTCGATTGGCTCGATCAGCGCACCGGGTACCGCGCGCTGGTGCACGACACCTTGTTCGAGAACGTGCCCGGCGGCGCTCGCTGGCGCTATGTGTGGGGCAGCACACTCGTGTTCTTCTTCAGTGTGCAAGTCATCACGGGGCTCTTCCTCTGGATGTCCTACAGCCCCAGCACGCAGACCGCATGGGAAAGCGTCTACTACATCCAGCATCAGATGTGGGGCGGCTGGTTCCTGCGCGGCCTGCATCACTTCGTCGCTCAGGCGATGACGATCTTGCTGGTCCTGCATCTCATGCAGGTGGTGGTGGACGGCGCCTACAAAGCACCACGCGAAGTCAACTTCTGGACCGGTGTGGTGCTGTTGGTGTTGGTGCTGGCCTTGTCGCTCACGGGATATCTCTTGCCGTGGGATCAGAACGGCTTCTGGGCCACTGCCGTCTCCACCAACATCGTCGGAATCACGCCTGGCGTTGGCGATGCACTACAGACCGTGCTCGTGGGCAGCAGCAGTTACGGACATCAGACACTGACGCGATTCTTCGCGCTGCATGCCGGTGTGATTCCCGGTGGCATCATGCTGTTCATCGTCGGACACGTGTACCTCTTCCGACGACACGGCGTCACCCCCAAGGAACCGCGCACCAGACCTGACGCCGGCTTCTGGCCGGAGCAAGTGTTGCGCGACGCCGTCGCCTGTCTCGCCGTGCTCGCGGTCGTGGTGTTCTTCATTCTCCGCTACCACGGAGCACCGCTCGGCGCACCGGCCGATCCCTCCGAGCAATACTCGGCCGCGCGCCCGGAATGGTATTTCCTCTTTCTCTTTCAGCTGCTCAAGTATTTCCCCGGCCGGAGCGAAGTCTTTGGCGCCATCGTACTGCCGGTGTTGCTCATGCTCGTACTCGTCGCGATTCCCTACATCGGGCGATGGAAACTCGGTCATCGCTTCAACATCGGGTTTTTGTCCGTGATGCTGGTTGGTGTGGGGGTGCTGTCCTGGTTGGCCGTCGTGGACGATCGCAACGATGCCGGCTACATCGTCGCGAAAGCAACCGCCGAGCGCGACGCGGATCGCGCGGTGACGTTGGCCAATCAAGGCATTCCCATTTCAGGCGCACTCACGCTGGTGCGCAACGATGCATTCACGCAGGGTCCGCGGATTTTCTCCCGCAACTGCGCGTCGTGTCATCGCTACGACGGGCACGACGGACTCGGGAACGCCTTGCCGGTCGATTCCATTTCTGCATCTGACCTCAAGGGATTCGGCAGTCGGGAATGGCTGACGCGGCTCTTCAATCCCAAGGAAGTCGCCGGGCCGCACATGTGGGGTGGCACCGCGCTCAAGGATGGCGACATGGTGAGCTGGATTCTCGAGCACGTTGACGGTGCACCACCGGACGAGCAGGAGAAGTTTCGGCGGGTGCTCGTCGCGCTATCCGCCGAAGCGAAACTTCAGAGTCAGCGTACGGTGGATTCGCGCGACAGTGCATTGATCGCTGCTGGCGCACAAACGATTCGTGACCCGAAGATGTGCGGGGAATGCCATCTGTTTCATGACGCGGGCAAGGGCAGTCCCGATCTCACCGGCTATGCGTCGCGGGCCTGGATGATGGCGTTCGTGACGGATCCGTCGCACACGCGATTCTACGGTGACAACAATGACCGCATGCCGTCCTACGGCCCGGAGAAGTCGTTGACCGACAATGAAATTGGTCTCGTGGTCGATTGGTTGCGGGGCGAGTGGTTCGTCCCGCGCAACAAATAGCACATAGATGAGAGCGCCAGCGTAGGAAGCATTCTCGATCATGCGGTGTGTGTGTGTTGTTACCGCGAACAGAGATCTGGGATCGTTTGACGGACGTAGCAATGTCCGAAGCTTCTTACCTCACCGCTCGCCGGGATCTCTCCATGCATTGCTCGTTCCGAAAACTCGTACCCGTCAGCCTGCTGCTGTTGAGCATGGCTGGCACCGTCCACGCGCAGGTTGCCGCGTACGCCATCACGTCGAATGCACTGGGCGTCCAGCAACTCGTGCGTTTTAGCCCATCGTCCCCGGGCAGTGTGCAAGCGATTGGCGCCACGGGCGTCACCCTCACAGGCATTGATTTCCGCCCGGCGACCAACGTGCTCTACGGCTACGACGGCAGCATCCTCTACACGGTCGACGTCAACACGGGTGCGGCTACGGTGGCGTTTGATGTGAACGACGCTTCGGGAAATGTGGGCTTCGACTTTAATCCCGTCGTAGATCGCATTCGTGTGGTGAGCGCAGCGGGCGGCAACATGCGCCTCAACCAGCTCACTGGTGCAACCACCGTCGACGGTGCGTACACGTTTGCGCCGGGTGACGCGAACTTCGGTGTGATGCCGTCGTTCACCGCTGTGGCCTACACCAACTCCGACAACGATCCCGCAACCGGGACGACACTGTACGGCATTGATGTCGGTCTCGGCCAGCTTATTTCCATTACCAATCCGAATGGTGGCAACATCAGCACCGTGGGAAGCTTGGGCCTTGGCGCGTTGTCCGCGATCACGGGCTTCGACATTTTCACGCAAGGCCCCCTCAATACGGCGTATTTCGCCGCGACGAGCGTGGGATCAACGTCGAGCCGACTGTACACCATCAATCTTGGCACGGGCGCGGCCTCCCTGGTTGGCGACATCGGCACCGCCAGCGTGATTGGCGGACTGGCGCTGACCACTGTCCCCGAGCCCGGAACCTGGGCGTTGCTCGCATTTGGACTCACCGCCGTTGGTGCGGCCACGCGTCGCCGCCGCGCTTAGCAAGACGTGCCAATGTTGGAGTGGCGCGCTTGAACGACGTCCGGACGAGCGCGCCATTTTTTCCTAATGGTCCGGAATTCATCCATTTGAGCGATGGATGCGACGTGCATGCTCCCCTAGTCTCCAGCGCATGCGACCATTCACGAGTGCTGTGGCCTTCATCGTCCTGCCCGTCCTCTCGGCGTGCGCGATTTCGCAGCAGCAGGAAATCCAGTTGGGCGCGCGGTACGCCGCGCAGATCGACACGCAGTTACCCATCATCCGTGACGCCGACGTCGCCAACGCGATCGGGACGCTCGGCCGTTCACTCGCGGCAGTCACGGACGCGCGTGGTCTCGTCTGGCACTTTGCTGTTGTGGACAGCAAGGAGGTGAACGCGTTTGCCGTGCCTGGCGGCTGGGTGTACGTCAACCGTGGGCTCATTGCACGCGCTGAGACGATGGATGAACTCGCCGGTGTGCTCGGCCATGAAATCGGCCACGTGACCCGCCGTCATTCGGTGCAACAAATGCAGCAATCGCAACAAGTGGGTGGCGGTCTGATGGCGCTCTGCACCCTCACGAAAGTGTGTGAGGGCGGCGTTGGTCAGGCGGCCATCAATGTCGGTGGCACGGCGTTATTTGCGCGTTTCAGCCGACAGGACGAAGCGGAAGCGGATGAAGAGGGCGTACGGACGAGCGTCAAAGCCGGTATCGATCCGCACGGGGTGCCAAAGATGTTTCGGATTCTGTTGAATGAACGCCAATCGAATCCTGGGGCGGTGGATGCGTTCTTTGCGACGCATCCGCTTGAAGAGAGCCGCATTGCGGCGACCACTAAACAGATCGCGTCGTATACACCGGCGCAGCTGAGGAATCTGAAGATCGATTCCGACGCTTTTCAGCAGATGAAGCGACGGCTCGCGTCGTTGCCACCATCGCCGACACCCAAGGTCGCCAAGTAGATTCCGTTGGTCAGCATCGTCCACGCGCACGGCTACTCGCCGCCTGAAAAAAGTCGACGAGATCGAGGACGAACGGCCCGACATCCCGTCCGGATGCCACATCACTTCCTCGCTGAGCAATTCACCGGGTTCATCACGGCCACGCCACCGCGAGACACTACGCGCCGCGGGAGAGCAAGGGCGCCTAGAAGAGTCGTTTCAACTTGAATGTGATCATGAATATCGCAAACGCGATCAAAACCGCGGAGTCCACGCCAAAGACAATCCAGTGCGGCACTGTGCCGCGGTATCGTCCGGCGAGCGCGAATCCAGACAACACACACACCATGATGGCGTACAACGGCACGAGCTGATCGGTCGCGTACCAGATGATGCCCTTGGTCACGTACGAGTACCACCGTGGTATCCAGTAGCCGAGCACGCACAGGGCGACGACGAGATTGAGAATTGGCAGCAACGTCAGGTCGCTGCGCCGCGAACGCACTGCAACCGCAACCGCCAGATGCATGGCGATCGCGGACCAGACAAGCACAACGATCGCTGCATCACTCATGGTACGTCTCAATCGACGTGGGTTGCGGGACACGCGCTCAATGATACGACCAGAGATACTCGACCAGCCGCCGCAGGTCCGCGCGCAACAGCACGTAGCCATCGCTGTTGTAACCGCTGTGCCAGAACACCAACTCCGACGCGCCGTCCCCGTCATAGTCGCCCGTATCAATCAGCGTCAGCCCTCGCGCAATGAAGCGTGCGGACGTCGTCACCGCAAACCAGTGCACGAGCCACGCATCATCCGCTGGTCCATCACACGCCCTGAGCGACGGCTTGAGTCGCACCGCAACCAATCGGCGACCGCGCGCGTCGCCGTAGCTGCCCACCACATCGACATCTTCCGCGCGCACAGGAAACGGCACTGTGCTGTCGCGACGCGATGGACAAAACTCCGCCGAATCGGCGTGCAGCCTGAACGCGGCAAACACGCGCGACAGGTCCACTGGCGTTACTGCATGCGGGCGCCATCGATCTGGATCGGCCGTGTGCGACGCCGACACCACGACCAATGGGCGCGACGCACCGTGCTCGCACCAGCCGCCGAATGCGTTGGGCATCGTATCACCCGCAACATTCGCCGATCGTGCAGGCATCGTGACTGCGAACAGCGCCTGCGTGCCCGTGAGTGTGAGCAGATAGTCGCGCCGGAATGACGCCCTCGACGGTGCGCGCAGCGGGTGCTGCGTGCGTATCATGCCGCGATCCGTGCCATCAAACGCAATCGTCCACGTGGTCGGCACCGTCGCGGCGTTGGCCACGTCGCGCGACGCAATAGCGCGCCACGCGGCAGAATCCTTGACGAACAACATGCGAACGGCGCGGCTGGGTTGCGCATGACACGGCGGATGATCCAGCACTCCAACGATGACGCGCTGCGCGGACAGTGCGGGTGCAACGCAGCACAGCCCGATCAGCAGCGCCGCTGGGCAGAACGGATGTGAACGCAGCAGCGTGAGACCGGAGGGGGGCACGTGCGACGCACTCACGCCGCTGTCGTGCCTCGTCGAAACATCAGGTACGCGGGCGCACCGAGTAGCACTACGCCAATACCAATCGCCGCTTGCCCGGGCTGCGTGACCACCGTGTTCAGCACTATCACGGCTGCCGCCAACACGAACACGGCCGGCGTGATCGGATACCCCGGCACACGAAACGGCCGGTCCGCGTTTGGACGTTTGATGCGCAATGCGATCACCGCCGCGGCGCCGAGTGCATAAAAGATCCACCCGATAAACACGACATACGTGAGCAGTTGCTCAAACGTGCCCGTGAGTGCCAGCACCGCCGCCCACACGCAACTGGCAATCACGGCGATCGCCGGCGTGCCATAGCGCGGATGCACCTCGGCGAGCCTCTTGAAAAAGAGCCCATCCTTGGCCATCGCGAAATACACCCGCGGCACCGTAATCACGGTTGCGTGCGCTGCACTATACATCGAGATGATGATGGCGAGCGCAATCGCTTTCCCCGCGAGCGGTCCCAGTACCTCCGCCACCGCTTCACCCGCGACACGCTCGGACATGGACATGCGCACCGTGCCCAGCGCTGCCGCATATGCAAAATTGGCGACGATGTAGATCGCGATCAGCGTTACGGTGCCGACGATCAGCGCGCGCGGAATGGTGCGTTGCGGATCCTTCGCTTCACCGGCCACGAAGGTCACGTACTGCCACCCCTCGTACGCCCACAGCACCGAGATGATCGACAGTCCGACACCAGACACACTCGTTGGCGTCACGGTGTGCGCGACAGCGGGCAACGATGTACCGTGACCGAACGCAAACAACAGCGCGCTCATCGCCAGGATGGCGAGCACCTTCACACCCGTCGCCACGTTTTGCACCGACGCACTCTCGCGTGTACCGCGCACGCAGATGGTCGCCATCAACACGATGAGGGATACCGCAACAACGTTCTTGGCCACCGGGGACATCGGTGTGAACTGCGTGAGATAGTCCGCCGCCGCCACACACAGCGTCGCGATCGTTCCCGCGCCAATCACAAAGAACAACGTCCATCCGTACAGAAACGCCGGGAACGCCCCAAAGGCATCACGGATGTACGCGTACAGTCCGCCGGCGCCCGGATCCATGCCACCCAACTCCGCATACGAGAGCGCACCCAGTAACGACAGCACCCCGCCCACCAGCCACACCGTGATGGCAATCGGCATTGACTCGCCGCTCTGCAGCAACACCGACGCAGGTACAAGAAAGATGCCCGACCCAATCACGTTGCCGACCACCAGCAACGTCAGGTCTCGACTGCCCAGCGTACGTTTGAGCGTTTCGGTCATCGAGCAGCACCCGAAGGAGGCAACGGATCAGGTGTGACGCGCGCGGTGAGCCGCCCGTACCGCGTCACCCAGGGCTTTTGCTGCCGCCAATCATTCCGTGCGTGCGTCCAAAGCGCCATACTGCGGGAACACGAACCTTCCACGCGCAGCCCCTCGACCATGTTCGCTCGATTCACCCACGCCATCGTCCGTCCACCCGCCGCGAATTTCGCAGACGGACTCACCACGGTCGAACTCGGTTCTCCCAATGTCGATCTCGCAATGGAGCAGCACGCCCACTACTGCGATGCGCTCATGCGCAACGGCTGCGAACTCATCACGCTGCCAGCCGACGATCACTTTCCGGATTCCACCTTCGTCGAAGACACCGCGCTCATCCTCCCCGGCGTCGGCGCAATACTCACGCGGCCCGGCGCCGAATCACGGGCAGGCGAAGTGGATAGCATTCGCCCAGGAATCACACGCTTCTTTCCCATGCTCTCGCAGATCGTTGCACCAGGTACGCTCGACGCCGGTGACGTCTGCGAAACAGAATATGACGTTTTCATCGGCATCTCCGAGCGCACGAACGCCGAGGGTGCGCACCAACTCGCGCAGTGGCTTGCAGCGCAGGGCCGGCTTTCTGTCATCGTCGATATCCGCGACACCCCCGGCATCCTACACCTCAAGAGCGGAGTCACTGCACTCGGCAATGGGCGTTTGCTCGCTATCACGGCACTCGTGTCAAACACCGCGTTCCGTGACTACGATATGGTCTGCGTGCCAACAGGCGAAGAATACGCCGCCAACTGTGTGCGCGTGAACGATGTGGTCTTCCTGGCCGAGGGATTTCCGCACACCCGTGCCATGCTTCGTGGCCTCGGTTACAAACTCGAAATGCTCGACATGCACGAGTTTGAGAAAATGGACGGTGGTCTCAGCTGCCTCTCCCTGCGCTTCTAAGACGCGAAACGCAACACCAAATCCTCACAGCTCCGCGCGCAGCATCGCACCGGCAAGTTCTTTCACTATCTTGGCCGCCACTGCCGCCGTGATGCCCGTCGGATCGCGCCGAGGATTGTATTCCACCACATCCGCCCCAACAATTGGCGTACGCAGACCCTGAATCAGCGACAGCACATCGCGCACGCTCAATCCGCCCGGCTCCCAGTGCGACACGCCCGGTGCAAATGCCGGATCGAGCGCGTCCATGTCCATCGAGACGTAGACTGGTCCGCTGATCACCGGACGCACACCGCTCTCCCATGCGCGCATATCGATGATCTCCACACCGAAGCGGTCGGCCTGTTCACGCTGGTGTCGCGTGAGCGTGCGAATACCAACCTGTACGAGCCGACTGGCAAGTCCCTCCTCCATGATGCGCGCGAACGGACAAGCGTGCGAGTAACGATCACCGTCAAACGTGTCGTAGAGATCGGCGTGCGCGTCAATGTGCAGAATGGTTGGCGCCGCGTGCACGTGCTGCAGCGCGCGCAGAATCGGATAGGTCACCGAATGATCACCGCCGAGCGCGATGATGCGGACATTGGTGTCGAGCAGCGATGCGACACCGGACTCGATCAACCCTCGCGCGCTGTCGTCATGCGGCAGCGAGAGATCACCGGTGTCCGTGAGGGCTCCGGTTGCACCAAGATCGCACAACGCTTCGGTCCAGTCGTTACCGGCCTCCGACTGCAACGCGGCGCGAATCAGTGGCGGTGCCTTGGCCGATCCACGAAGAAATGAGGAACTCGCGTCGTATGGCACGCCAAGGAGACACGGGGGCGGGAGGGTCATGAGAAGCGTCGGAAGAGTCGATAGTGCACGTGGACAACGCGTTCGTATTCTATTCAATTGACGGGCGCGCCACCTTCCCGTGCCAACAAACACCATGCATCTGCTCAGAAAGCCCTACCTCCTCTACCTCGGCGATTGCACCGAGGCGAGCAACGCCAAAACCGCGTGCGGGCTGCGCGACTGGTGTCCGGATGACGTGATCGGCGAATGGAGTTTGCCCACCGCAACGGTGAGCGTTGGGCTGACACGACTTTCGCCCGCGGACGCGGCTAGACGTGGTGCTGGCAGTCTGGTGATTGGCATTGCCTCGGTCGGCGGTAAGGTGCCGCAATCGTGGTTGCCTGATCTCGAGGCAGCGATCCACGCGGGATTGGATATCGTGAGCGGTATGCACACGCGGCTCACGTCGTTTCCGTCGCTGGTGCAGCTGGCGAGCGTACACGGCGTCAGACTGATGGACGTTCGACATTCCGATCGCTCCTTCCCCTGTGGCACAGGGCGCAAACGCTCCGGCATGCGCGTTGCCACCGTGGGCACCGACTGTGCACTCGGCAAGAAGTACACGGCGCTGGCGCTCACCAACGCGCTGCAAGCGCGAGGTGCGAAGGCCACGTTCCGCGCCACCGGACAAACCGGCATCATGATTTCCGGTGCGGGTATCGCCATTGATGCGGTGGTCGCAGACTTCGTCGCCGGTGCGGCGGAACTGCTTTCGCCAGATAACGCACCAGACCATTGGGATGTGATCGAAGGGCAAGGCTCCTTGTTTCATCCCGCGTACGCCGGTGTGACCCTCGGTTTGCTGCATGGATCACAACCCGATGCATTTGTGCTCTGCCACGATCCATCACGTCGCACGATCGATAGCTACCCCGACGCGCCACTCCCCACGCTGGCCGACGCAGTGCAACAGTACGTGCAGGCAGGCCGCGTCACCAATCGCGACATTCGTTGTGTGGGCATCAGCATCAACTCGTCATCGCTGTCCGATACGGCGTGGCAAGCATATCAGGCATCAGTGTCCAGCGAACTGGGTGTGCCGGTGTGCGACCCTCTGCGTGGCGGCGTCAACGCCATCGTCACACAACTCATGGACATGACGCCGCACGGCGGAGCCACACCATGATCAGCGGCGACATCGAAGTCGAACGATGGGAGCTCATCGAACCGTTTGAAATCGCCCGCGGCACAATGACGGCGCTGCCGGTAATTGTTGTCGTGCTGCGCGATGCACAGGGGCATGTGGGCCGGGCGGAGGCGGCGGGCGTGGACTACGACGGTGAAACGCCAGCAATGTTGGCCACGCAGGTGGAATCGGTGCTCGCCGCCATGAACGATGCCGCGCCGCACGGAATCGTGAGCGCTCATACGTTGGCCACTGTGCAGACGTTGCTGGCACCTGGTGGCGCGCGCAATGCGCTCGACTGCGCCCTCTGGGATTTGCGTGCGAAACAGTCGGGCATTCCGGCATGGCAGAGCGCCGGCTTGTCGTCGCTGCGCGTGCTGACCACTGTGTTCACACTCGGACTGGGCAGTGAGGCCGATACACGACGCAAGGCACGCGCGGCGCGGCATTATCCGCTGCTCAAACTCAAGTGCGACGCTGAGCGCCATGTCGATGTGGTGCGCTGGGTGCGCGAAGAACATCCTAGCGCGCGTATCGCCGTCGACGCGAACCAATCCTGGTCGCGCCCGTTGCTTGAACGCGTGTTGCCGCAGCTGGCTGCACTCGGCGTCGAGATGGTGGAGCAGCCCGTGCGCCGTCACGAGGATGCGCAGCTGGACGGACTTGAATCGCCGTTGCCGCTGGCCGCGGATGAATCCTGCGCCGATCGATCGTCGCTCGCGGAGATTATTGGCCGCTACCAGTACATCAACATAAAGCTTGACAAGTGCGGTGGCCTCACCGAAGCACTGGCCATGGGCGACGAGGCATTGGCGCGTGGGTTGCAACTCATGGTGGGCAATATGTGCGGCACGTCGTTGGGCATGGCGCCGGCATTTCTTGTGGGGCAGCGATGCGGCTATGTCGACCTCGATGGACCGCTATTGCAAACGCATGATCGCGAGCATGCCATGCCGTGCGTGGACGGCGTAATGCAGCCGCCAGCGAGTGCGCTCTGGGGATGAGATTCAGGGTGGGGGCGTATCGTCCGGTCCGATTATCCGCAACCGCAGTCAATGAATGCTCCAACCTTAGCCGCCCAAGAGATCAGCGAAGAAGATCGGCATAGACTGTCAGCCGTCGAGAGTGGCCTATGCTCCGGCGATCAACAACAACGCCTCCACGCGAGAGTGCGCGCCTAGTTTTCGGAGTACGCTTTCAGTGTGCCGACGCACGGTGTGCATGCTTATTCCGAGGATCGTTGCAATGCGTCGGCTGGTTTGCCCAAGCGTGATGTGCGCCGTTACTTGTGCTTCGCGATCGGTGAGTCCGTATTGCGCCCGCACCGTGTCCAACCGTTCCCGTGTGATTCCGGTGCGTTCAGCGCAAACCAACACTGAAGAACCCGGCGGAGCAGGCATCGTCGACGGCAACAACCTAGCGTGAAAGCGCCAGCAGCCGACGACGGCGGCGAAACTGACGTCAACCGAAACCTCGGACGTCGTAGAACATTTCCCATCGGTCAGGCCGGAAAGCGCGCGCGCCTGGGCTGCGAGCGCAATGCGATGCTCTGTGTGGTCCGCGTCGTCGCACAGCAAGTCTCTCAACGCTGCGTTAGCGAACTTCATGTTGCCGAGTGCATCGGTCAGGCCCATGGGCACTGGCGTGATGTCCAGAAGTTCGATGAGCGGGAATCTATTTGTCGGCGCGTCGGTCAGAACAACGGGAGGCGCAACTCGAGCCGCTACATCGGCTGGTGTTCCGCGATCTTTGCCTTCGATCGTAGCTCGGCCAACTTCCGTGATTGCACGCACTTGCCTGTCGCGAACTTCATCGATCTTCATCGACCCCTCCCCGGAATCCCGATCGTGAATTGACGCGAGGAGCGCAGCTGACCCTTTAACATTCCGCGCATGACAAACTGCGAATCGCCACTTGCATGCGCAAGCATTCATCCTGTAAGCCTTGATCATGACTCAGCCAAACTCAACTGATGCCAAGCAGCGCGCACAGATAGCGGGGAGACTCTAGGAATGGAGTTTCCGACTCGGCAATTACCGATACTGGGGCGCGTGTATAGGGCAAATGCCCGATGTGCGCTCAGTTCTTGGGCGATAGCATGGCATGGCGTCCCATGCGGACGGTTCGTAATTCAGTCTCCCTCTGGAGGAAAAATACCGTGAAGAAGACCGCAGCTTTCGTAGCCGCACTCGCCTTGGTGTTCGCCGCCACCGCCAGCGCCGCGCCAGGTGATCACACCGCCCCGGGAACGCCCGGCGCCGCCAACTGCAAGGGCCAGACGGTGGCTTACCTCGCGCAGGCTGGAAAGAACTTTGATCTGGCCTTCCGCGGAATCGGCGGCCTCGGCAATGCCGCAGGGCTCTCCACTAAACAGATCATGGCAGTCGTCGACGCGTACTGCTCGCAGTAATCCACGTCGGCACGCTGCGCACTACAAGGAAGGGCGCCGTCTCTCGGTGCCCTTCGCTGCGTTGACACCCTGCAGGTGATTGCGCAGCCATGTCTTGCTAGCTGGAATCATGCAAATAACGGCCGCGCCATTCGGAAGGGGCCATGCGCTGTCGGCCGTTTCACCGCGTGCTGGGCTCTCGATAAGCCGCTCGGTGTCGGCTGCCGACCGGCGAGGGCCCGGAAGCACGAATTTCTCGCTGGATGTGGCGGAACGGCGCTCTGGGGCGTAGGCTAGGCACCTCACCTCGACCGGGGCCAGTCATGAAAACTGTCGGCGAAATCCTGAAACAGCACGACGGCACGCTGTGGCAAATACGCCCTGACATCACGGTGTTCGACGCCCTGCAGACGCTGGCGCAGTACGAAGTCGGCGCTCTCCTCGTGATGGACGGCGATCGACTGGTTGGCGTATTCTCGGAGCGCGACTACACGCGGAAGATTTCACTCCAGGGACGCAACTCGAAAGAGACGTTGGTCTCGGAGATCATGACCTCGGACCTCTTCACCGTGACTAGGCGCACCCGCACGCGCGATTGCATGGCGCTGATGAGCGAAAAGAAGATCCGTCACCTTCCGGTGCTTGAAGGGGCCACCGTACTTGGCATGATTTCCATTCGCGACATCATGAACGACATCATCGCCGATCACGAAATGACCATCGATCAGCTCCACAGCTACATCCATTCGTGAACTAGCGCGGTGGCCCCTTCGCGGCAAACACGAGCGCACGGCGGCGCCACTCCACCACGATCGCGCTCCACGGTTGCATGAACACCTGTTCCATCGACCGCTGGAATTCGGGTACGCTGTAACCGGCATCGAGCAGTGTGCGAATCGCATTAGCGCCACCGCGCTCGTGCACCATCATCGCGAACACCGCACCGGCCGGGTAACGCGCCGACACCGCGAGCGTTCCGGAGGGAATAGTGATGTTGCCCGCCATGATGGAATCGAGACTCACCGTTGGATGCGACGTGAGAAACGTCGCGAGCGCGCGTGCTGCCACAGGAAAGTCCATGCCTGATGTGCCACCAAGCCACGTCGCGACTCCTTCATCGGCAAACGCGATCGTATGCTTGACGAGCGGCCGCAGCATGATGTGCACCAACTCGTGCGCGTAGCGTTCACCGATGGCGGGCATGCCGGAGAACAGCTGATGATTGACCGCCTGCGCGAGTCCACCACTTGGCCCCCACTTGATGCGCGTTTCGAGACCGAGGATCCGAGTCATTTCGTCAGACGTGCTCGTGAGATAGTAGGTGAGCGGCGCCAAACGCGGCACTGAGAACACCACCGCCAGTGAGTCGGTAAACGCCACCGCGCTCTCAGCGCGCACGCGGTTGAACGTGTAACCCGGCTCCATCACATACTCGATCGGCCCGACGCGCTCGCGCCGCCATGTGCGCGTGAGGATCGGCAACGCATTCGCGAACACCCAGCGGCTCTTCTCGCGCGTCGCGAACACCGTCACCCGCACACTGTCCGACCGCATGGGACTCGTCGCGGAGTCGCCGCGGAATAGAGTGACCACGCGGTATAGCCTGTTCACTGACGGGACGACCGGTTGGATGTCGACCACATCCACGCGTGCGTCGTTCGACAGGTAGAGAAACGCGAGATTGTAGCACGGCCAGCGGGTTTGCTCTGCAGCAAGCCAGTCGTTCGAGGGCGTACACGCCGCACTGTATAGGTGCCCGCGCAACGGGGCCAGGTAAGCCATCCATGCTTGGAAGATTTCGCCCTTCGGCTCCTGCGGTGCAGCCGAAGCAAACCGCCATCCGCTCACCACAAGTACGCAGGCAAACGCCTGATACATTCGGCGACGTAGGCTGCGCACAGCTGGCGTTCGGCGCACTAGCGAGGCGCGCTGTACTCCGACGCGACCGGCGCTCGCTCGGCCAGCCGCACCAACGCCCCCTCAATCAGCGCACCGCCGCTGATTGCCAGTGTGCGATACCGAACATTGCCTGACACACGCGCCGTAGCGTCGAGCACGAGATCCTCACACACCACCGTGCCCGTCAACACGCCACGCACAGTAATACTCGTCGCTTCAACGGTGCCGTCGAGATGTCCCGTGGGCCCGATGATGAGCGCCGTGATGCGCACGTTGCCCACGATGCGGCCATCGAGGTGCAGGATCCCGTGTTCTGTTTTGAAGTCGCCATCGACGGCGACGCCTTCACTGATGATCGATGGCTTGAGATGCGCGCCATGCGGTGCACTGCCATTCGATGATCGACTGGCGACGTCGGCCTTCTTCTCCGACGATCCGCCAAGCCACCTATTTAACATTGGCGCGAAATCCAAGAATGCGTTGCGGATCGAGCGCGCGGCCGAGCAATCGGATTTCGTAGTGCAAGTGTGGCGCTGTCGAAAACCCGGTCGACCCGACCGTGCCGATCTTCTGCCATTCGGCGACAGAATCGCCACGCGCGACGGTGAAGTTCCGCAGATGCGCATACCGCGTTTCAATGCCACCGTCGTGCGCGATCACCACACTGTTTCCGTACCCGCCACTGCGTGCGGCAAACACCACGCGGCCGGCGCGCACCGCATGCACGTCCTGATCGCTGTCACTCACCAAGTCGAGCCCTTCGTGCAGCGCGCGAGAGAACGTGATCGGATGCTGCCGTAGCCCAAAGTCCGACGTCGTGCGATACTGCGCGAGTGGCAAGCGATCTGGAAATTGTCGAACGGTCGCCATCAGCTGTCGTGAGCGCTCAAGTTCCCCACTAATGCGACCAATGGCCTTCCCTCGCGCCACACCAACGACGTCTTCACCACCGGTGCCGTCGACGGCCCCACGGAGATCGAGCGCCACGGGCACGCCCACGTCGGTCAGGGAATCAAACCAGCTGCCATTCGATGTCGCGAGGAGATCGGCTGCGGCATTCACTTCACCGCGCAACACGCCGGTGCGCTCACGAAGGAGCGCCGCAAGATCTGATGAAGACAACGACTGCAACTCGTCGCTACTCATCGATCCTTCGGCTTTCGCGGCACTCAGCAATTCCGCATACAGCGATTCGTTCGCGGTGAGGATGCGGTTCGCCTGGAATCGCATCGCGCCCGACCACGCCAGCACACAGCCCGCGAGTGCCACGGCGACAATGCCTGTGCGCTGTGCGGCACGCTGCACCGCTGCCGTGATATAGAAGTGGTGAAGATGTCCGTTCCGTTCAACGATGATGCGAATATCGCGGAACGCGGAAACCGGTGCGGTGAGCGCGCGCCACACCGTGCGCAGCGCGCGAAGCGGGTGAACGCGCTGAATGAGCGTGACCACTCCGCTCATGGCGGCGTGCTCGTGGCCGCAGACATGTCCGCGACGTTGGGCGATGGTTCAGCGAGCGGAATCAGTTCGCCATCGAGCGTGCCGCCCGATTCTACATCCAAACGCGCGTATTGAATCTTTCCGCTCAGCCGTCCCGTGGCGCGCACAACGAGCGACTTCCAGGCGGTGACTTCCTTGGGGCCATCGCCGTGAATGTCCACGATGTCCGCCGTCAATCGCCCCGCGACGCGTCCAGATGGTCCAATCAGCACTTCGCCGGCCGTCAATTCGCCGTCAAGTGAGCCGAACACCAGGGCGCGACCGGTAGCCGTGATTGTGCCGTGCACGATGACGCCTTCGCCAATCGTCACGCTGCCTTTGTGGTCGGCTTCGGCGGTGCGTGGTGCAGTCATGCAGGCAACAAAAGGTGGTCCCGGGGCCGAACGACGGGTCTCCGGGATGCGAGTGAACGCGTCGCAGGGAAGTTGCCATAGTCGCGAGGATTTGGTAACCGCTGAACTGCGTCATGCGCCGAACCGGGCGAGGCTGGCTGGGGTATGAGCGACGAGATGCCCAAGCGGCTGGCCAGCACGGTATCTGTCCACTGCGTGATTGACGCATAGATTGACGTATAGATTGACGTATAGATTGACGTATAGATTGACGTATAAAGCGTTGTAGCATAGCATGTTAGATGCGAAGTAGCGGCGTGCACTGTGCGCCCCGTCTCGTCCCGTGCTCGGATCCCTCGTATGACACATCGTCTCTGCATCGTCGTCTGTGCCGCGGCGTGGCTCACTGGGGCCTCGTCAACGTCCGCCCAAACCGTAACGGAATGGAGCGCCGAGACCCGCGTGGCGTTGAGCTTTCACGTCAATGACACCGTGCTCGCGCGTCACTTGCCAGCCGGGTGGACCAGTGCGCCATCAACAGTGGCAACGAACCGCGGGTCGAATCTCACGGTCACGTTTGTGGACCGGCTGTTTGCGGTTGACGCGCAGGGCAAGCCGTATCGCACCGGGACGTCGCGTTACATCGTGTTTGGCGCGCCGGTCAAGAACTCGGCCGGAGAGTCCAACACTGTGATCATCACCGGTATCTCGCCCGAAGGCGCGGGCGCGTACGGGGTCTATGTCACCGCGACGACGAGTCGCGCGGAGCGGGCGTCACGGGCAAAAGAGGAAGAAGGTGGGCGCAGTGAAGAGCGCTGGAAGTTTGCCGCCGCAGCGACAGGCGAGAAGGTGGAGCTGGAGTTGGCGTTTCGTCGCGGCACGCCGGTCAAGAGTCACGTGAATGCGCGCATCCGTTCGGCGCTCCACCCTGAGGTCACGCGCAGCTATGCGATCGACCAATTGGTGGACGTGGTGCATGGGTTGTCGATGCCTGATCGGGTCGATGCGCTCAAGTTCAAGGCCACCGGGCCGGCGTTTGCTGCGCTTTTTGACGGGAGCGAGAAGTTGTTGAGTGTGACGAGTATTCCGTGGTATGTGCGAGAGATTTCCGTGCCGTAAGCTGCAAATCGCGCCGATCGTTCACGTTCTGATCTTCGCCTTCCAGTCGTCAAACTCGCTCGGTCTGAGACCGTACCGCGCGATGGCGCCTTCATGCAAACTCACCACAAGCCGAGCGCCGTTTCAGCGAACGCGTCTAACACTGCGGCTTCGATTTCGTGCTGTTGAGCCCACGTGACAAGTGTCTCGCGACGTGGCGCTGTTCCGGCTCGCACCATATCGGCAACGAGCGCGTGGAGTTGCGCACGATATCGTAGCCGAACCGGATTGGGTTGCACGACAGCGTCACGCACAACGCGGTATTGTTGTGATGAGCGTTCGTAGGCCCACATAAAGACATCGCGCAGCAACTCGACACGATTGCATTCGTAGACGCCGAGTGTTCCGTCGATGTACGCGTTCTCCGGCACGTCAATGAAGGAGAGTGGGCAGAGATTGGCCTTGATCAGCGGAATGTTGGCGGCCAGGCGCGACGTGCGTTTGTTCACATCGACGAATGGTTGCAGGTATGGCAGATGCACCATCGCAAAGAATGCCTGTTCAAACGGATCAGCGATGGCGCTGGCCTTGTCGAGAATTGCGGAAAAGAGTTCATCTATTTTTTGTGGTACGGACAATGGCACGAAGACGGTGCCGCTGATGAACACCGATTTCACGCGAGGCTGTCCCTCGTCCATAGGACTGCTCAGCAGGTTTTCCGCAAGTGCGGCATGCAGATTGAAGAGTGTATAGCGATTGAAGCCCGTGCTGTCCGCCTCATCAACCAGCAGCTCGATCGCTTTCTTGTGATTCAGGATCATGGTCGCTTCGGTGGTGTCGGTGCCGTCTGCCCGAATGCCATTTTCCAGCAGGTTCTGCGTATCGAGTCGGCTGTATGTGTTGCCTTCGAGTTTGCTCGACGCCCATGCCAGGTCAATGAGCAGCGGACCGAACACATCGCGGGCAAAGGTACCGGCCGGACGTTCGGCGTCCGCTGTACGTCCGAGTTCGTGCAGGTGCAGACACTGCGTCTCGGTGAGATACGATGTGGTGCCGGGTTGGTAGTCGTAGAGAAACGCCTCGTTGTATTTCACCGGTGTGCGGCGCATGAGCGGTTGCGCCACAAGGTCGCGAACCGCTCGTCCGGCTGTGGACAGGGTGACGTAATGCTCGTCAGTTGTGAGCTCGACGTCCGCGTTGGCTCGTGTGACCGCGAAATAGCGTGTGGCAGTGGTGAAGCCCTCGGAGCGGACCACCCCGTCGGCCTGTAGCAGCCGCAGACGCCGACGCATGGTGCGTTCGGTAACAGGCGTGGCTGAACGGTCCGCGTATGCCTGCACGAGCTCCTGCAGTCCCATCCCTTGGGGTGCTGCGCGCAGAATTTCCTCGATTTGGGCGCGTTCTGACGGGGTGACCATCGTGGCAGCTCGGTGACCAGTTGAGGCATTTGGAGGCGGATCTCCTCCCAAATAAACAACTTCGGACAACTCCGGACAGCTTCGGGATAGCTCCAGACAACTCCGGACAACTACGGACAACCCGGACAGTTCGTCGCGGCGGTAGTGACTCTTGACACTCAGGCCATTCCGTGGACATATTGTCCAGAGTGCGACTGATCAAACGAACCACGCTGCGGGTCTTTGGCGAACGCTATTCAAAGGCCGCCACACCGCTTGAGACATGGTCGAGGCTCACGCTAGCCGCCCGATGGCATGGTTTGGTAGACACGCGGAAAACTTATCCGCATGCCGATCAGGTGAAGGTCAAAAGCGGAAGAGTCGTCACCGCATTCAACATCTGCGGAAATGATTTCCGACTCATCACCGCAATCCACTACGACCGAGGAAAGGTCTTCATTCTCGACTTCCTCACCCACGTCGAATACAGCCGAAGCAGCTGGAAGGATCGCCTGTGAAATCCGCCACGACCACAACTCCGTACTCGAAGATCCCGAAGACCTATGCTGGCCTCATGGCCGTGCATCTGATTCGCCCCATCCACGACCAGGTAGACGCGCAGAACGCGGCGGAGATCATCGACCTCCTGGCAGGGCACAAACTCAATACTGACCAGGCGGACTATCTGGATCTGCTCAGTGACCTGTACGAGCGATGGGAGAACACGCAATTCCCCATCGCGGCCGCGCGAGGTGCCGAGTTACTGCGCCTCGTGCTCGCCGAGCGCGGGGAGAACGGTGCGGCCCTCGCCAACCTCCTCGGCGTCGATCCGTCGCTTGCATACCGGCTTCTCCGCGGGGAGCGTCAACTCACCGCAGTGCAGATTCGGACGCTCGCGAGTCAATACGGTCTCGATGCAGCTGCGCTGCTTGGCTAGTCCGGTCGCTAATGCGTCCGGTTCAAGCCGTTGATCGTCGGCGCTTCGTTACAAGGACGCCGCGTCCATGCGCAACACGGCCGCCGCCAACACGTTCGCGCCGTTCGCGATATCGGTCGCGCGTGAAAACTCACTCGGCGCGTGACTGATCCCGCCGACGCTCGGAATGAAGATCATCCCCATCGGACAAATGCGCGCCATGTTCTGCGCATCGTGACCGGCACCACTGGGCAGACTCTTGGTGCTGTAGCCCAGTTCTTTCGCCGAGTCGCTGATGATCGTGCGGACGCGCGTGTCGCACAACGCTGATTCGTGCGTGACAAACTCGTGATAGCTGAACGCGGTGTTGTTCATCGCGCCAATCTTTCTTGACTCGGCAACCACGGTGTCGTAGAGACGCTGAATTTTCGCATCGTCGAGATCCCGCAGCTCAAGCGTGCACGTCACCTTGCCAGGCACCACATTCGGTGCTCCGGGAAAAGCTTGAATGCGACCAACGGTCCCGACCTGTCGCCCCGGTTCTGATGTGACAACACGATTCACCATCTCGGTGAACCGCGCCGCGGACAACATTGCGTCACGACGTTCATTCATCGGCGTGGTGCCCGCGTGATTGGCAAAGCCGTCGATGGTGACATCCCATTCGCGCAGGCCGACAATCCCTTCCACGATGCCGATGTCGAGCTTTTCGCGATCGAGATTGCCACCCTGTTCGATGTGCAGTTCGAGATAACCAAACACGTCGCCTTTGCGGAGACGTGCGGCGGCCAGTGACTTCACATCGCCACCAAGCATCGCGATTCCGTCACCGATGCTTTTCCCGCTGCGCGCAACCGTGGTCAGTTCAGCAGCGGTTACGTCAGACGTGACGAGATGACTACCCCACGTGCCGCCCTCTTCGTTCTGCCAGATCACGACCTGCAACGGATGACGCGTGGTGATGCCATGCTCACTGAATGTGCGCGCCACTTCGATAGCGCCGAGCACGCCGACATTGCCGTCGAAGTTGCCGCCTTCAGGTACGGAGTCGACGTGCGAACCGAAGATGATCGGTTTGGCATTGGCGACCGTACCAGCGCGTTTGCCGTAGATGTTGCCCGCCGCGTCGACGTGCACGGTGAGTTTCGCATCGCGCATGAGTTGCGTGGCGTACGCGCGCGCAGCGAGGTCGGGTGCGCTGTAGGCGAGTCGTGTCACGCCACCTTGCGGGTTCTTGCCGAATTCGGCGATGGCGGTGAGCCAGCCGTTGAGCCGGTCGCCGTTTACGCGTGGCGCGGGCGCGGGTGGCATGGGCGCGCGCGGGTCGGACGCGGCGAGCGAGTGGGGGAGGGCGGCGGCGGCCATCGTGCCGGCGGCGAGTCGGGTGAAGTCACGTCGGTCCATGTGCCAACGGTACTGTGCGATCATTGCCCCAGCCAGATGCCGTGTTCGCTGAATGTGCGTGCCACTTCGATAGCGCCGAGAACACCGACATTGCCCTCGAAGTTACCGCCCTCGGGTACGGAGTCGACGTGCGAACCAAAGATGATCCGGTTTGGCCTTGGCGAGCGTACCAGCACGTCGTCGGTAGATGTTGCCCGCCGCGTCGACGTGCACGGTGAGTTTCGCGTCGTGCATGAGTTGCGTGGCGCGGGTGCGCGCGGCATGGGCGCGCGCGGGTCGGACGCGGGAGTGAGCGGGGAGAGGGCCCCAGTTGCGGCGGTGCAGTGTCGCGCCGCCTTTGCCCGATGAACCAATGAACCCCATCGCGAATCGTTGCGAATCGTTGCTCCAATGCTCGCCTTTCCATAGCGCGACACGCCTTCGATGCCGACATGCTTTGCGTCGACGGCTGCATCCGTCTCGAGATAGTCGAGCCCGCGCGCCGCACCCCACTCCCACGCACGCAACGCGCCCCAGTGCTCGGGGGTGCGCGGCTGTCCCTTGTTCACGAGACCAGTAGTGCCGCGCACCAGACCGGCGCCGTTGTCTTCCTGAATGTTGGCCGAATCGATGAGTACGTAGCCCCAGCCGTGGTTGGCACATTGGCGGTAAATGGCGGCAATCAATGCTGTTTGGCGGCAAACGGCAAAGGTGGCGGTAATAGACGGTAATTGGCGGTAATTGGTTGAATTTTGGCGATAAACTGTGCTAGTCTTGATAATACCCAAAAGCCAATGACACAGCCCAAGCACGATGCAGCGCACCGTCGTCTCCGTGAGATTGTCCGCCAACACCCGGACGGCATAGGGATGCGAGAGCTCGCGCGCGAGTACGCAGCCAGCGCACCCGAACCCACCTCGGAACGCACCCTCCTGCGACGCCTCTCGGAAATGCAGCGACTTGGCATCCTGCTGAAATCTGGCAGAACCCGCGCCGCAAAGTGGTCCGTGGCGAAGAACACCGCAGAGATCACGCCGGCGTCCGGCAGCAACGATGCTATTCCACTCTCCACCGACGCCGTCCGCGTACAGACGCTCGTCCGCGCGCCGATCATCACCCGACAACCGGTCGGCTACGACGAACAGTTTCTCGACAGCTATCAACCCGGCGTCACCTGGTACCTGCCCGATGCGGTGCGCGCGCACCTGCACGAACTCGGGCGCACACCGGATGCATCAAGGCCAGCAGGCACCTTTGCGCGCGACATTTTCGAACGCCTGCTCATCGATCTCGCGTGGGCGTCCAGCAAACTCGAAGGCAACACGTACAGCAGACTCGACACGCAAAACCTATTGGACCATGGGATTCGCGCTGACGGCAAGGATGCGGACGAAGCACAAATGCTGCTCAATCACAAGAAGGCCATCGCGTTCCTCGTCGAACAGGCCGAGGACATTCAGTTCAATCGATACACCATGATGAACCTGCATGCGGCGCTCTCCGAAAACCTGCTCAGCAACGCACAAGACGAAGGACGTCTGCGCACCAATGTCGTTGGCGTGACCGGTACGGTGTTTGTCCCGTTGTCAATTCCGCAGAAAATCGAGGAACACTTCGACGTCATACTCGCGAAGGCCACCGACATTCCGGACCCGTTTGAACAATCGTTTTTCATGATGGTGCACTTGCCATATCTCCAGCCATTCGCCGACGTCAACAAACGCACGTCGCGGCTCGCTGCCAACATCCCACTCATCAAGCAGAATCTGTGCCCGCTGTCATTCGTTGGTGTGCCGGAACGTGCATATGTTAAAGGCACGCTGGCGGTATACGAATTCAATCGCGTCGAGCTGCTCCGCGATGTATATGCATGGGCGTACGAACGCTCGTCTGCGCAATATCGCGTTGTTCGCGATTCCGTTATTCAGCCAGACCCCATCCGACTGCGCTTTCGTGAGCAACTCGTGGAGCTCGTGCACGACTTTGTCGTCAACGGCCATGCACCTGTTCGTCGCGACCTGGCGCGATGGACCGAGCAGCATGACATCCCCAGTGCTTTTCATGACGCGTTCGTCGAAACTGCGCTCGGTCTGCTTGTCGCGCTCCATGAAGGCGCGACGTATCGCTATCGCGTCAGGCCGAGCGAGTTCCGTAGTTGGAAACTGAAAATCACCAGGACGGTCGCTGACTGACGGGCGGCTATGAACCCGGGGTGCGGACGAACTTGTTCGCCCACTGAATGAAGTACTTCACATTGGGCGCGTCCGTATGGCCACCATCATGCTGCCGCCACGCCAGCTGTCCGTCCAGCATACCGACATTCACCGTCGGCATGATCTCCATCCTGTAATCGTTCGACACGCCAACATCTCGCGCCCCAAGCAGTTTGAACACCTGGCCCGCAGCGATCGTCGCCATGTAGCTCCCCTGATGATCGAGCCACTTCGCATCACCCTTCTCCGGCACGCCGTAACTGATGAACGTCAGTCGCGGCGCGCACATCGCGATGAGCTGGTGTGAGTCCACCGGCATGTCCTTCGCGGTCATCACCGTGCCCGCAGCACTCGTCGCGCCGTACTTGATGTAGATGCCGGCCATCCAGTTGTACTCACCACCGGTAAGATTCTCCACCGCTTCGCCCCAATTGCGGCGGTGCAGTGTCGCGCCGCCTTTGCCGCTTGAACCCATGAGCCCCATCGCGAATCGTTGTTCGAATGCGAGCGTGACCAGCGCCGCCTTTCCGTAGCGCGACACGCCTTCGATGCCCACATGCTTCGCGTCAACAGCTGCATCCGTCTCGAGATAGTCGAGCCCGCGCGCCGCACCCCACGCCCACGCGCGCAACGCGCCCCACTGCTCGGGCGTGCGCGGCTGTCCCTTGTTGACGAGGCCAATAATGCCGCGCACAAGACCCGCACCATTGTCTTCCTGAATGCTGGCCGGATCGATGAGCACGTATCCCCAACCCGCGGCGAGCAGTTGCTGCGTAGTAGGCGGATCGCCGGCTGGTGGTGCAAATGCATTCGCCGTCGGTGCACGCAATACGGGCGTGTACGCGGGATACTTGTCGAAGATGGACTTCACGCTCGGATTGCTTTTGATCAGCATGTCTTTGAGCGCCGCGTTGAGCGAATCCATCGACTCCTTGTCGGGTTGCGCAGGCGAGGGCAACGCACTCGGCCCAAACATCATCAGCACGGGCACGGGACTCGTGGCGTTCACTGGTGTCACAACCGTCATCGCAATGTTCACGCGAATGCCAGGGAACGCGGCGTTGTCGACGCGCCCCACGAGCTGCTTCGCAATCACTGGCGTGAAACCGACGAACTCTCGCTCGTTGATGAGCACCGTCCACTTCACCGCCGGAATCTTCTTTGGCAGTCGGCCATAGATCTCCCGCTCCATATCTTCGGCGATTTCCGGACGACGCTGATTCCACCACATGTCAGGCGTCGTC
>JANMKU010000176.1:0-4381 GCA_031372205.1 Gemmatimonadaceae bacterium
GGTTAAAGCCGTACTCGAAGAGCTCAGCGTCCCCGTGACGACCGAGGATGCGGCGACGGGATTGGTGGGCAACACGGGCTTCACGTTGCTCCGCCGGCTGGGCAACGAGCGCCTCTCCAAGTACTTAAGCTGCGGCGTCGGGCTGAGCGGTCAGCAGGCCGATACCTGGCGTGTCACCATCGCCCTGATGGTGTGGATCGATGGCGGGAGCGGCAGCACGAGCCGCGTCAAGATTGGACTGCTCGCCGGGACGCGGGACGTGGACACGGGGTCGAGGCGATCAGCTGGCTGTGGCTCGACCGGCGCGCTGGAAGTGCTGATCGTCGACCGCATTCGGAAGCGGGTCGCAGCACTCTAGTCGCCCCCGGCACAGCATGCCGGGGGCCGAGCCGTCACGGCGACTTTGCGGTCTTGAAGCATGGAGCGACGTTCGCTGTCTTGAAGCATGGAACGATGGTGTTCACGTTCTTTCGACAGAGGATGATGCTGGCGTCGCTCGCGCCGGCCGCGCCGCCAACGGCCGCGTCAAGCTGCGTATCATCGAGTTTTTGCGTGGCGCTTTCGGTCTTCTTCTGATCAGTCATGTTCTCGTCCATTTAATGCGAGGTTGGCCAAGAATCCAATCGAGGCGGGCTAACATAGCGCGACCATTCGCGCTGTGCCAGCAGCCCATGTTCATCGGGGGTGGCGGTCTCGTCCGAATGGCCCCCCGGCTCCGCGTGTGCCACATTCCTCGCACTCTCTCTCCCTTCCTCCGGAAGACCGCCGATGATCACCGTTCGCATGCCCTCGTTTCCGCACGCCGCACGCTGCAGTGTCGCGTTCGTCGCCCTCGCCCTGCCACTTACAACGCTCCGCGCGCAGGCGGGCACCCGCACCGTAACAGCGACAACGGCGGTCGTCGGGTCCCGAAGCAGTAGCGACGGCGCGGGACGCAAGGTGCTCAATCTCGAGGACTACGGTCGCTGGAATCGCATCGGCGCCGCGTCGATTTCCAACGACGGCAAGTGGACGACGTTCACCTACACGCCGAACGATGGTGAGCCCACACTGCATGTGAAGGCGCTCGATGGCGACAAGGACTACACCACCTCGCTCGGCACTGCGGGCGGCGGTGCCGGACGCGCCGGTGGCGGCGGTGGACGCGGCGGCGGTGGTGGCAACGCGCCGCAATTCTCGGACGATTCGCACTGGGTGACCTACTTCGTGAATCCACCGGATCGCACTGGCGGGCGCAGTGCGCGAGGCGGCGGCGCGGGCGTACCGGGGGCGGGGCGCGGGGCCACGCCGGTGGTCGCGACGCCGGGGCATCTCGAATTGCTCAACGTCGCCACGGGCGAAAAGTCGTCAGTGTTGAACGCCAGTTCGTGGAAATTTTCGGCGGGGTCCAAGTGGTTGGCGACTCGCCTCAACAAGGCGCAGGCGGACGCGAAGCACAACGGCGCCGATCTCGTCGTCCGTGATCTCACCACCGGTGCCAATCGTCTCATCGGCAGCGTCAGTCAATACGAATTCGACGACGCGGGGAAACTGCTGGCCTACACGGTGGACGCTGCAGAACGGTTGGGCAACGGCATCTATCTGCTCGACCCCGCGACCGGCGACACGCGACAGTTGGACGCGGCCTCGGCAGACTACGATCAACTCACGTGGAGCAGCGAAGGCGCGCAGTTGGCCGTGCTGCGTGGCGACAAGCCCAAAGACATGAAGCAGAAGGTCAACGCGCTGCTGACATGGAGCGCACTCGGCACCGGCAACGTGAAGACCATTGTGTTTGATCCAGCGAAGGACGCGTCGTTCCCGAAAGACATGGTCGTGAGCGAGTACACGGCGCCGAGGTTTAGCAAAGATGGCTTGCGCGTCTACATTGGCGTCAAGACACAAGAGCGCGAGATCCCCGCCGCCGATTCCACCAAAGCCAATGTCGACGTGTGGCACTGGAAGGACGCGCAGCCACAATCGCAGCAGATCGTGCAGGTGGCACAATTGCGGCGCGCCACGCTGCCTGCCGTGTACTTCCTCGGGACCGGCAAGTTCGTGCGATTGGGCGATGACAGCATGCGCACCGTCACCGTGGCGCCGAATGCGAACGTCGGTGTGGGTCGCGACGATACCCCGTACCGCGGCGAAGTCGCATGGGGAGGCAACCGTGCGGACCTCTATCGCGTCGATGTCAACAGTGGTGCGCGCACATTGATCGACAAAGGCCTCTCGCGCACGTACGGCACCTCGCCCGACTCGAAATGGTTCCTGTACCTCAAGAACAAGCAGGTGCGCGCGTTCAATTTGGAAACATCAACTTCGATGCTGCTTGATGCGACGCAGATCGCGAGCAAGAGTTTTGTGAATGACGACGACGACCATGCCTACGAGAAGCCCATCTGGGGCGTCGGTGGGTGGTCGAAAGACGGAAAGTTTGTGCTGTTGTACGACAAGTTCGACGTCTGGCAGGTGCCGCTCGATGGCGGCAAGGCCGCGAACCTCACGGCCGGCGTTGGACGCGCACAAGACATTCAGTTCCGCGTCGTGCGTTTCGATGCGCCAGGCAGCGGCGGACGTGGTGGTCGTGGTGGTGGTGGCGGCGGTGCTGGCGCCGACAACGAAGACGACGGCATCGACCTCGGCAAACCCGTTACACTGTCCGGGTACGGCGATCGCACAAAGAAGTCCGGCTACTGGCGCGTGACGGCGGGCAGTGCCCCGTCGCCCATCGTGTGGGCCGACAAAAACATCGGCGGTGTGAGCAAGGCTACCAATGCCGACCGCCTGATTTTCACGCAACAGTCATTCGATGAGTTTCCCGACTACTGGGCTACGAATACGGCGTTTGCGTCGCCGAAGAAGTTCACCGACGCGAATCCCATCCTCAGTGAATACACGTGGGCCAGCAAGAAGGTGCTGATCGACTACACCAATTCGAAAGGAAAGAAGCTGCAGGGCACGTTGATGCTGCCCCCCGACTACCAGCCGGGAAAGAAGTACCCGATGCTCGTCGAGTTTTACGAGATCATGTCCAACACGCACAACAACTTTTCGACCCCCGGGTATAGCAACAGTCCGCAATTGTCCACGTATGCCAGCAATGGCTATCTCGTGTTTCAACCGGATATGGTGTACGAGATTGGCAAGCCCGGCACGTCGGCACTCGACTGCATGACCAGCGCCGTCAAGAAAGTGATCGAACTGGGCTACGCCGATCCGAAACGCATTGGTCTGCATGGACACAGCTGGAGCGGCTACCAGTCCTCCTATATCGTCACGCAGACCGACATGTTTGCGGCCGTGGTCACGGGCGCACCCCCGACCAATCTGATCAGCTTTTACGACGAGTTGTACAAGAGCACGGGGACGGTGCAGCAGGGCATCACAACGGTAGGACAGGTCCGCATGGGCGCCAACGTCACGCCGTGGAACGCGCACGATCTCTACGAAGATCAATCCCCGATTTTCCACGTCCGCAACATCAAGACGCCACTGCTCATTCTGCAGGGCATGGAAGACGGTGCCGTGGACTACGTGGAAGGTTTGCAATTCTTCAACGCGGCGCGACAGAACGGCAAGCAGGTGATTCTGTTGTCGTACCCCGGCGAGGCGCACAACCTGACAAATCGCGACAATCAAAAAGATTTCACCATTCGCATGAAACAGTTCTTCGATCACTACCTGATGGACAAGCCGGCGCCGGTGTGGATGACGGACGGACTGGCGCAACCAAACAAGGGTGGCCAGCCGCGATAGACACGCCCCACCGTTTCACGACGTCAACATCTTGCCTCGCTGGTCCCACCAATCATCTTCGGCCCCTTCCACGTGCGCGTCCCTGCCCCGCTGCTCTTCGTCGTCACGATCGCGTTCACTGCATCCCGCGCATCAGCCCAACCCATCGCGCCAGCCGCCGCACCCGTATTCGTGAACGGTATGGCGCAGGTCGTGCCAGCATTTCAGGACTCGACCAAGTGGATACGCCAAGATCTCTGGGTGGAGACAAACTTCGACAGCGATCGCGACGGCAAGCGCGATCGCGTCCATGTCGACGTCACGCGACCCGCGCAAACCGATGGCGGCGGACTCAAGGTGTCGATTCTGTACGGATCGAGCCCCTACTTTGCCGGCACCTCGCGCGATGATTCCAACTGGGACGTGAAACAGGAACTCGGTGCGCCATCGCCCAAACGTCGTCCGCTTACTGCGCCACCGTATCAACCCAATCGCCGTCGCATTTCCAACGCGCTGGTGAACGAGTGGGTGCCGCGCGGATTCGCCGTCGTGCATTCGGAAGCAACCGGCACCGGACTATCGCAAGGCTGCGCGACCGTCGGCGACTATCCAGAACGTGCGCCCATGAAGTTCGTCGTCGACTGGCTCAACGGTCGCGCCAAGG
>JANMKU010000183.1:0-2791 GCA_031372205.1 Gemmatimonadaceae bacterium
GGACGTTGTTCGGCGGTTGGCGTATTGTGCACACCATGGGCACACGGATCACCAAGCTCCGACCGGTTGGTGGCTTTTGTGCTGAAACCGGTGGTGCGATTGTGATTCTCACGGCAACGCAACTCGGCATTCCGGTGAGTACCACGCACACCATCACTGGCGCAATCGTTGGAGTCGGTGCCACTACACGACTGTCTGCGGTTCGGTGGGGACTAGCCAGCCGCATCGCGTGGGCATGGGTTATCACGATTCCAGCGTCAGCCCTGATCGCGGCAATGTCCTTCAAGATCCTCGCCGCTGTAGTGTCGTTCTAGGCAATCAGCGCGTGGAACAGCACCGACGGAGCACGGCATGATCGCGCGCACTGGGCATATCCCGTATTTGAATCGCGAACTGAGCTGGCTCGCGTTCAACGCGCGCGTCCTGGAAGAGGCGCTGGATCCTCGCGTCCCCTTGCTCGAACGCCTCAAGTTTCTCGCCATCTTCAGCACGAATCTGGACGAGTTCTACATGGTGCGCGTGGCGGGACTTCGGCGAAAAGTGGCGGCCGGCGCGCCGCAGTACCCACCCGATACGCTCACACCCGCCGAGCAACTCGATGCGATTCGTGCGCGCGTGGTGGAGTTGCTAACGCGTCGGCGCGTGGCGTTGCGCGACGAACTGTTGCCGGCCCTGGCGGCACGCGGCGTCAAGCTGGTGCGCATGGATGAACTCGCGCCGTCGGAGGCAGCGCGCGTCGGCGAGTTCTTTGAATCGCAAGTGTTCCCGGTGCTGACACCATTGGCGGTCGATCCCGGTCATCCGTTTCCGAATATCTCCAACTTGTCGTTGTCGCTGGCCGTGGAGATTCGCGATCCGAGCAACGGCTCCGAACATTTTGCCCGCGTGAAGGTCCCGCGATCATTGCCGCGGTGGGTGCCAATCGGCCGCGAGCATTGCTTTGTGCCACTCGAAGAAGTGATCGGGGCCAATCTTGGTTCGCTGTTCGCCGGCATGACCGTGGAGCGTTGGCATACGTTCCGGATCACGCGCTACTCCGATCTTGATCTGGGGCAGATGGACCAGCCCGAAGATCTGCTGGAGTCGATTGAGCAACAGGTGTTCCAACGCCGTTTCGGTGAAGTTGTAAGACTTGAAGTGCAGCGCGGGTTGCCTTCGTCCATTCGTGGGCTGCTCCTTGATGAACTCGGGGAGAGCGAGACACAAGTCGTCGCGCCGCTCGTTGCCGGCGATGTACATGATGTCGACGAACTGCTGGAACTCGGCGATCTGATGACGCTGGCTGCGTTGGAGATTCCCGAGTTGCGCGATCCGCCGCACACCCCTGTGCTGCCGCCGTCGCTCCGCGATGGTGGGCGCAGCATTTTTGACGCGATCCGCGAGCGTGATATCCTCGTGCACCATCCCTATGAAACGTTCGCCGGGACGGTGGGCGCGTTCCTGGAGAGTGCGGCCTATGATCCGCAGGTGCTCGCCATCAAGATCACCCTGTACCGCACGTCTGGTGACACGGCCATTGTGCGCGCACTCACCGACGCGGCCGAGCAGGGGAAGCAGGTGGCGGTGTTGATTGAGTTGCAGGCGCGATTCGACGAGCAAAACAACATCACGTTTGCGCGTACGATGGAGAGCTACGGGATTCACGTCGCGTATGGATTGCCCGGACTCAAGACGCACGCCAAAACCGCACTGGTGGTGCGTCGCGATGCGGATGGCATCCGTCGCTATGTGCACATTGGCACTGGCAATTACAACTCGAAAACGGCTCGCCTGTACACGGATCTCGGCTTGCTGACGTGTGATGCGCAGATCGGCGCTGACCTGTCCGACTTGTTCAACTCGTTGACCGGCGTGTCTCGTCAGAAGTCGTATCGCAAACTATTGGTAGCGCCAACGAATCTCCGTGAACGCACCATGGCGTTGATCGAGCGGGAAACGGCGCACGCCAAGGCAGGACGCGGTGGCCGCATCATCGCGAAGATGAATGCGTTGGTTGATCCGGGCATCATTGCGGCACTGTATGCGGCGTCGCAGGCCGGCGTGCAAATCGATCTAATCGTGCGCGGCATCTGCTGCCTGCTGCCGGGGTTGGTGGGCATCAGCGAGCGCATTCGGGTGATTTCGATTATCGGCCGATTTCTCGAGCATTCGCGGGCGGTGTACTTCGCGAATGCCGGGCAGCCGGAGTACTACATCGGCTCTGCGGACTGGATGCCGCGGAACCTCGATCGTCGCGTTGAGGCATTGGTATCGATCGCGGATGTTGAGTTGCAAAAGCGGCTGCACGCGGTGTTGGAGACGTGTCTCGCCGACAACTATCAGGCGTGGGAACTGAGCGCCGATGGGGCGTATCGTCGGCGCCAGCCCGGTACGGAGATCATGTGTGCGACGCAACAGATCTTCATGAAGGACGCCTGGGGCGCCGTGGGTGTGCTGCGCACGAGCCCGAAGGCGCGGAGCCGACCGGCCCACAGCAAGGGCAATCCGCGAACGGAAGGCAAGGGGCGTACTGAGCCGGTGCGCGACGAGTAGCGGCGAGCAACACGGAACGTGGCTACTCGCCGTCGCCTTCGTCAAAGGTGACCACGGTGCCGTCGGGAGCGATCACTTCCACGGGACGATCGAGCACGGCCTCGAGTAGCGCACGCTTGCGGCTCGCGCCCCAGCATTCCAGCCGCACACTTGCCGCGCCATCTGCCGGGAGTGCGGTGACGCGCAGCGAGGCACTCTGCCAACGCACTTTGAGTCGGCCCACTGCACCGATATGTCCGCGGTCGAAGCCGTCGGCGAA
>JANMKU010000200.1:0-1538 GCA_031372205.1 Gemmatimonadaceae bacterium
GTGCTGGCGTTGTTGTTTCCGCAGTTTGCGCGCAACGAGCGCCGCGACGTTTCATCGCTCCGCGAGGATGCGGAGCAGATACCCGCACTGCTGCTGGCCGCGATCGGGCCGCTGATGGCCGATGCGCCTCGGGTCACAGCCATGTTCATGGAGACGTTGCCCAAGGTGCACGTTGCGCTACTGGCCGACGCGCAGGCGATTCTTGACGCCGATCCAGCCGCGGAAAGCTTGGACGAAGTTGTGCTGGCCTATCCAGGCTTTCTGGCCACGGCCGTGCATCGTTTCGCGAACGAACTCTATCGGCTGGACGTGCCCCTCTTCCCGCGGCTCCTGTCGGAATGGTCGCACCGCGAAACGGGGATCGATATCCATCCCGGCGCCACTATTGGCCGCGGGTTCGCCATTGATCATGGCACGGGTGTGGTGATTGGCGAAACTAGCGAGATTGGTGAGCGGGTGCGCATCTACCAGGGCGTGACACTGGGTGCGCTTGCGGTGAGCAAGAAGTTGGCGAGCAAGAAGCGACATCCCACGATCGGCAATGATGTGGTCATCTACGCGAATGCGACTATTCTTGGCGGCACTACCATCGTTGGTGACGGCTCGATCATTGGCGGCAATGTATGGCTGACCGCGTCGGTGCCGCCGCGGTCTGTGGTGCAGTTCAGCAGTCGCGTGGAACCGCGCGCGCTGGTGGACGATGGACTTGAGTTTCACATCTGAGCGATCACCACTGTGCGTGGGCACAGTGACCTACACCTGACGGAGAGCACACCATGCGTGCCAACACCATCCTCGACACTATCGGCAACACTCCGCATGTGCGCATTCAGCGTCTGTTCGATGCGCGGGTGCAGGTGTGGATGAAACTTGAACGGGCGAATCCTGGGGCGAGCATCAAGGATCGCATCGCGATGGCAATGATTGAGGACGCCGAGGCGCACGGACTGCTCACCAGCGACAGCGTGATCATTGAGCCGACGTCGGGGAACACCGGGATCGGGCTGGCGATGGTAGCGGCGGTGAAGGGGTATAAGCTGGTGTTGGTGATGCCCGAGTCGATGTCGATTGAACGTCGCCGCATCATGGCCGCCTATGGGGCCACGTTCGATCTCACGCCGCGCGAGAAAGGGATGAAAGGCGCGATCGAGCGGGCGAACGAACTCGTTGCATCGACACCCGGCGCCTGGATGCCGCAGCAGTTTGATAACCCGGCCAACATTCGCATTCATGCGGAGACCACCGCGCGCGAAATCATCGCGGATTTTCCCGAGGGGTTGGACTACCTCATCACGGGTGTGGGCACTGGTGGGCATATCACCGGGTGCAGCGAGGTGCTCAAGCAGCACTTTCAGCACATGCAGACGTTTGCGGTCGAGCCGGCGAAATCACCGGTGATCAGTGGTGGCGCGCCAAGTCCGCACCGTATTCAGGGTGTGGGCGCCGGGTTCATTCCGAACAACCTGCACCGCGACACGCTGGACGGCGTGATCACGGTGACGGAAGAAGATGCGATTCTGTACTCGCAACGTGCGGCG
>JANMKU010000202.1:0-16055 GCA_031372205.1 Gemmatimonadaceae bacterium
TCGGGGATGAGGCCAAGAATCATCTCAATCCCGGCGGCGTCTTCACCGTGTTCTTGGAGTTGTAAGAGTGTGGCACCGCGGCTGTGAAGAGCGAGACGGCGACGTTCTTTGAAGCATTCCCAGACGGCGTGGTGTTCGGCAACACGTTCAACGGGCAGGGCTATGACGTCGTGCTCGTGGGGCGCGCCGGGCCGCTCAAGGTGGATCTCGATGCGATCGAAGCGCGACTGGCGCAACCGGAGTACGCACCGGTGCGAAAGTCACTGATGGACATCGGGTTCAATTCGGGCGTTGAGCTATTCACCACGTTCGCTGGTCAAGCGTCGGATCTGAAATCGTACCTCGCCGATGCGCAGGTGAATCGCGATCGGAATCTGCGCCTGCAGTATCTGGCGGGGTTGGGCGTGAACAAGTATGAGCAGGCGTCGATCTACGCCGATGTGTTATCGCATGGGCGATGGGTGGACGGCATGTTCAGTGGGGCACCGGACAAGATGGCGGCGCTGCGGGCGGGAGTTGCGGTGCGGTAGTCGGCTGTCTCACCCTTCACAGTTGGAGCGCGCTTGTCTGAGGCAAGCGGTGTCCGACGTCATGCGCAGCTCGTCCGCTTGCACACCGGCCGTCCGCGACGCGTAGGCGACATCCTTGATGCTTACGTCGTACTTTGACCTGCGGCAACGCTAAAGCAACGAGCATGCGTCCTCTTGCCACGTTAAGCGGCGATCCGCACGCCCTTTGATCGGATGTTCGAGTCTGCATTGTTCACACGCGCTTGCCGTGGGACGATGCACCACGATGCGCTGTGTTCGAGATGGCGGCGTTGCGGGCGGGAGTCGCGGTCCGGTAGTTGGTCTGATGTGGATTGGATACGTTCCCGGAGGTGTTCGACGGTGTGCCGCACTCTGCGTGCGGCAGGCGTCGATCTACGCCGATGTGTTATCGCATGGGCGATGGGTGGACGGCATGTTCAGTGGGGCGCCGGACAAGATGGCGGCGCTGCGCGCTGGAGTGGCAGTGCGGTAGTGCACCGACATCCCGCACCCGGACCAACGTGCGAGCACGTTCTGCCCGGTGGACTTCTTTCGGACCACGCATGCAATCGAGGTGAAGGGTAAATAGTGCAGTCCACGTGGCGCCATTTGACGACGCAATCGTCATTTGGTATGTTAAATGACGATGATGCCGACACCACGACTCCTCCGCGACCTGGACTTGGCCTCCCTCATGGAGCACAAGTCTCACTTTCTGCTGGGACCACGGCAGACTGGAAAAACCACGCTCATCCGCGACGCCCTACCCGGCGTTCGCTCGTACGATCTCCTCGACAGCAGCGTCTATCTCGACCTGAGCCGTGCACCACATCACCTCGCCGAAGAGCTCAACGCCGATACGAGAATTGTCGCGATCGACGAGATCCAGCGATTGCCAGAACTCCTCAACGAGGTGCATCGGCTGATCGAGCAGCGCGGCATCCACTTCCTGCTCACGGGCTCCAGTGCGCGAACGCTTCGCCGCGGCGGAGTGAATCTGCTTGGCGGACGCGCCCGCACGAAGTATCTCCATCCGCTCACGCGACACGAACTGGGGCCGCACTTCGACCTCGGCCGCGCCGTTGAACGGGGCACCATTCCCACCATCTATTTCTCTGACGACCCGGCCGCTGATCTGGACGCGTACGCAGGCACCTACCTGCAACAGGAGGTTATCGCCGAAGGCGCAACACGCAATGCACCGGCCTTCAGTCGCTTTCTGCACGTCGCGGCGCTCTGCAATGGCCAGATCGTCAACTTCACCAACATCGCGAATGACGCGCAGGTGCCCCGCACAACCGTCTATGAATACTTCGAAATTCTGAAGGACACACTGATCATTCGCGAACTGCCCGCATGGCGATTGTCCGCGCGGCGCAAGCCTATCACCTCCTCCAAGTACTACTTCTTCGACGTCGGTGTTGCTTCAAAACTGCAGGGACGCACGGTACGCGCCGATACGCCGGAGTTTGGGGCTGGATTTGAAGCGTATCTCATGCACGAGCTCATGGCGTACACCGACTACCGATCCGGCGAAGACCTTCGGTACTGGCGTACCACGTCAGGATTCGAAGTCGACTTTATTCTTGGCGACCACACAGCGATTGAAGTCAAGGCAACGCGCACGATTACGAATGACCATCTCAAAGGACTGAACGCCCTCGCCGACGAGCAGCACTTCAAACGCTTTCTCTGCGTGGCGCTTGTTGATCGACCGCGCACCGTTCACGGCGTCACCGTACTTCCGTGGCGCCACTTTCTTGATGCGCTGTGGTCGGGCGAGTATCGCTGAACCTATTCCCGTTGGGTTTGCCTGTACGGATCGTGGACAGCAGTCAGATCGCCGTGTTGGCGCGCCGTTACAGGCCGCCGCGCCGACAAGACCCAAGAGAAGGCCCGCTCGGCCATTGTGCAGCACCCTTTCAGTACTGAGGCCGTGCGCGTAGACGAGCACGTTGGTATCGACGGGTATGGGCAAGCTTGCTATGCCTCACCACCGACCCGAGCGTGCAAGGTTGGCACCACGCGTCGGCCACCAGTTCACCGCTTGGCTGTCAAATCGCAGACGATCGTGGACGCCGTTCAGTGCGCGACCCAGGTGTTCTACCTCCGTCGAGTCCATCAAGCCGCGCCCAAACAATCTCGCGGTATCGTTCGGCGCGCGCGGTCTCGAGCTGCGAGTGCGCCAGCACGTCGTCCAGCTGTTCGCGCACGCCATGGGCCAATCGGTGCACGATGTCATGCGCGCGATCGGGTGCACCGTCCCACCGCGCCGCAAGACGTGCAAAATCTTTCGCATTGATGCGCGATGTCTTGCCGTTAAGCCGGAGTGCGAACGCGTCGTCCCGGATCGCCACTCCGGTATTGAGCAGGTCGTACAGCGGCGTGTAGGACACGCGCTGCAGCGTTGGCGGTCCGCCCGTCGGACTCGGCGCAAACTGCCGCGCGATGGAGAAGTTTTTTGCGTGCAAGTCGCCATTACCCGTCATCCAGGCGAACGCGACGTGCGCCAGGAACACCCACAGTTCGTCCGCTTGCACACCGGCTGTCTGCAACGCGTCGGCGACATCTTCGATGGTCACGTCGTACTTCTCCTTCCGACGGCGCCCGAGTAATGAGCACGCATCCTCCTGCCACATCAAGCGGAGATCGGCACCACCCGTCGCCAGCGCTCTCACGTCAGGAATATCGAAGCGCTCGACAAGCAACGCGCGCATAGGCTCATCGGTACGCACGCGCCGCACATCAATCATGCAGACGGCGGGCACCGTGAGCCCGACGCGTCGTGCCAGCTCCATGGTCGCCCATTCATTCTCGACGAATTGCGGAAATTCTCTCGACTGAAGCTTGAGGATGTGCGAGCACGAGTGTCGCAGATCGCCCAGACTGAGCACGGGTGCACCATGTGCAGTCTCGGTCTCGCTGAGCGCAACCGGCAGTTTGGGTTGCACGCCGGACATTCGTACACCACCGCGGTCGCGCATGGCGAGCCAGAAGGCCTGCGTGTCAATTGTTTCGTCGATAGCACTCCGCATCGCGCGCACGTTGCCAGCCCCGGGTGGTTCGAGGTCGTTGAGACGGAGCGTGAGCGTATCAAAGCGCAGTTCGTCCCGTGCGATGCCGAGCGGACGCAGCGTGATGTTGGAAAGATATTTTCGCGTGGTACTCAGGAGACCGAGGTCGTCATCGGCATCGAGATGGTGTGTGCGGGCCAGCCAACTTCGTGTCCAGCCCTCCGGCAGAAAGTTCTCGAAGAAAGTCGGCATGCCGCGTTTGCGGTACACTTCGCGCTCGCCCGTGGGGCTCACGACTCGCGGCAGTTCACGACTGAGCGGACGCGTCCACTGCGGGTCGTACTCGAACGCGAATTCCTCGTTGCTGAGTGCCGTGAGGCGTCCAACACACCAGTCGTAGAAGTGCACATCAAATGCGTCCGTAGAACGGAGACGCACTGTGGCGATGTGCGGTGCGGTGCGCACCATCTCCGCGTATCGGCGGAACTCGACCTGCATGTTGTTCCGCTCGGCGAATTCGGCTGCGCGTGCACGGTCTGCCGCACCCAACGAGGCAATCAGTTCGCGGATGTGGTAGTCGGGGAGGCTTGCTGCCGGATGGAGCCGCACTCTGGACAAACACTCCAGCACATTCTGCAGTCGGCTGGCAACACGCAGGCGTACCGTCGATGGCGGCTCACGCAAAGTGGTCCCGATGCGCGTTGGCGCGTCGACCAGGTCGGTTTCGGCGGCCGGGAGCGTGGTCAGACGGACGATGCGGACGCCCGGCAGTTGCAGGGTCCGTCGGCTCGTGCCCGGGTCGGAGACGAAGACAAGCGCGTCGTCTTCCGGCCCGTCGCCCCGCTCCGGTACGGCGTCCAGCACAGCCGCCGTGCTGTGCGACAGATGGCAATCCGGCAGCAGACGGGCGATGATGGCCAGCAGATTCGCGCGGACCAGTTCGGCCGGTTGGCGCTCGAAGTCGTCCGTGTAGAGGCGGTGTGCGAGTCTCCGTACCACCGTGGCGTGTGCGGCCACATGCAGCGTGTTTGCGGCGCGCGGGCTGTCCGGGATATAGATCACACGCGAACTTAGCAATAACCAATGAATATGTCAATATAAATAATTTTAATGAACAAATACATTAGTTCAGTGATTCAATAGGACCGAAAAACTAAGGAAAACGATTGCAAAAATGTACAATAATGCTGAATGCCTTAGTTTTCGCTCAATCCTGCCGATCAGCCCCGCAAGTCCACCACGCGCTTCGCTTTCCCCGTCGACCGCTCGATCGTGTTCGGGTCAACCAGTTGGACGCTGGCCGAGACACCAACGATGTCCTTGATGCGCGCGGCAAGATGACGCGCCGCCCCGTAGCGCGCGATTTCGTCGAACGTGACCCCGGGTTTGATCTCACAGACCACGGTCAAATCGTCGAGCCGTCCGTCACGCCGAAGCTCCAGCCGATAGTGCGCGCTGCACGGTTCGTGCGCGAGCAGAATCTCCTCGATCTGCGTGGGATACACGTTGACGCCACGCACGATCAGCAAGTCGTCCGACCGTGCGCTGATACGCGACATGCGTCGCATCGTGCGCGCCGTACCCGGTAACAGCGACGTGAGGTCGCGGGTGCGATAGCGGACGAGCGGTTGCGCCTGTTTCGTGAGCGTGGTGAGGACCAGCTCCCCCATGACGCCGTCGGGCAACACGGCGCCAGTCGCCGGATCAATGATCTCCGGATAGAAGTGATCCTCCCAGAGGTGCAGCCCGTCCTTCGTCTCCACGCACTCGCTCGCCACGCCGGGTCCCATTACCTCTGATAGTCCATAGATGTCGACGGCGTGCATGTCGAACCGTGATTCGATTTCGCGTCGCATCGCTTCCGTCCACGGCTCCGCGCCATGAATGCCGACACGCATCGAGCTGGTGCGAGGGTCGATCCCTTGCCGCTCAAACTCATCGGCAATCGCCAGCATATAGGACGGCGTGACCATGATTGCATCTGGCCGCAGGTCAACCATCAGCCGCACCTGCTTCTCCGTCTGCCCGCCGGACATCGGAATCACCGTACACCCCAACGCCTCCGCGCCGTAGTGGGCGCCCAAACCGCCGGTGAAAAGCCCGTAGCCGTACGCGACGTGCACCATGTCGCCCGGTATCACGCCGGCCGCTCGCATCGACCGTGCGACAAGCGAAGCCCATGTGGCAATATCGTCAGCCGTATAACCGACTACCGTTGGTTTGCCGGTTGTGCCAGACGAAGCATGCACGCGCGCCAGCTGCTCCCTCGGCACCGCCAGCATGCCAAACGGATAATGCGCCCGGAAATCGTCTTTCACGGTAAACGGAAATCGCGCCAGATCCGTGAGCTCGCGAAGATCAGACGGATGCACCCCCAGCGCATCGAACGTCGCCCGATAATGCGGCACCCGCGCATACGCATGCGCCAGCAACGCCCGCAGCCGCGCTACCTGCAACGCCCCAATCTCATCCCGCGACGCCCGCTCGATCGGTTCCACTACCCCCCGTCCACCTCCCACCTTTTGCATTTTCTCCGCGCCTCCGCGCCTCCGCGTAAACATTTTCGGTCGCCTCCGCAGTCCGCACGTCTCAGCATCTGTCCGTCTGCCACGTACTCTATATGATTCGCGTACCGCCTCCCCGTCGCTACCGCTCGTCTCTCAGCCGCCCGCGCCCCCGCGCCTCGCCCCCGAGCTCCGCATGACCACGTTCGTCCGTCCCAGCCTTTCGACACTCGGCGCCCCGCTCCTGGCCCTTGCCGCGATCGCGCACCCCGTCGCCGCGCAGACCAATAGCTGGAACCCGCAAGACATTCTCAAGGCCGAGACGTTCGTGCGCCCACCAGCCGACGTCGAGAAGATGATCGTGACGCCGAGAACTGATATCTCGTTCACGTCGGCCAGCCCCGACCGCAAGTGGTTCCTGCGCACCTCGTCCATGGACCGCGGCGACATTCAGGACTACGGCAAGCCGCATATCTACCTCGGCGGTCTGCAAGTCGATACCAAGGCCAATCGCGCCCGCTCACTGACCACCAGCACCAGTCACGGCTTGTTACTCGTTGACCCGCACACCGGCACAACGCGCGCGCTCGAAACGCCGAAGGGAGCCTCCATCTCCGCGCAAACCTGGTCGCCGAGTGGTGCGCACATCGCGTACATCGCCAACTTCGACGACGCGTCGTACGTGTACGTGGCCGATGTCGCGTCAGGCAAATCCGTGCAAGTGAGTAAAGCGCCGCTGCTCGCCACGCTCAGCACGTCCATCGCCTGGACTGCGGATGGCAAGAGCATCATCGCCCCGCTCGTGCCCGACGGACGCGGCCCCGCGCCAACGCATGGCAAGAACGGCGTCGAAGACGGACCACAAGTGCGTCTCACCAATTCGCGCGCGTTACCACAGGCCGTGCACGCCAGCCTGCTCGAAGATCCGCACGATAAAGCGCTGCTCACGTACTACAGCACGGCGCAACTCGCCCTGCTCGACGTCAAGGCCAAGACCGTGCGCAAAATCGGCACGCCGAAAATGATTCGCGCCGTCGACGCCTCACCCGACGGGCAGTACTTCCGCGTCACGCAAATGACGGAACCGTTCTCCTATCTCGTGCCCGTCTCGAACTTTGGCTCGGTGCAGGAATTGTGGGATGCCACTGGCAAGGTCATCGCGACTCTCAACACGACACCGCTGCGAGAAGGCGCGCAAGATGGCACCGACGCACCGCCGGGTGGGCGCGGTGGTGCCGTGCAGACGGGGGCCGATACGGGCAAGCGCAACATCCAGTGGAATCCGGTTGGCCCGGGACTCGTCTACCTGCAATCGGTGTTCGCTGCTGCGGGTAACGGTGCCAGTAGCAATGCGGCCCCTGCAGGCGGAACTGCTGGTCGTGGAGGACGTGGTGGTGCCGCCGGTGGTCGTGGTGCACCAGGCGCCGGTGGCGCGGCGGGACGGCCGCAGCCAACCAGCGTGCGGTACATGAACTGGCTGCCACCGTTCAGCGCGACGGATACGAAGCTTGTCTACGAAGGCGGTGCACAACTGAGCGCCGTCACGTACAGCGTGGACAGCAAGACGATGTTCGTCAACGACAGCGGTGCCGTCATTGCCGTTCGCACCGCCGATCCATCCAAGCGTTTCAATCTCGGACGCGGCGTCACGTTGTCGGCCGGTGGTTTCGGTGGACGTGGTGGTGGGGCGGGCTTTCCCGGCGCAGCGGGTACGGACACGGCATCGACCGGTGCACTCGCCATCACACGCGGACCAAGCGGGCAGCCCCTGGTCATTGTCGGCACGGATGGCAACACGGTCGCCGTCGCTGGAACGCGCACACCGGGTGCCAAGTGGAGCACGCAAGCGCCGCGCCCCTGGCTCGACAAACTCAATATCGAAACGAGCGCACGTACCCGCCTGTTCGAGAGCCCAACCGACGCCTACGACGAGTTTATTGCGCCACTCGACAACGACTACTCACAGTTTCTCTACACGCACGAATCATCCACGGTCATACCAGATGTGTATCTGCGCGATGTGGCCGCGGGCACCAGTAAGAAGTTGACGAACAATCTCGATGTCGGACCGGCCGTCTCGCTCGCGCAGGTGAAGCGCTTTCAGGTCTCGCGTCCGCGCGACGGACTCAAGATGTGGGTAGACGTCACGCTGCCGCGCGACTGGAGGCCAGGCACTAAACTGCCGGGCATCATCTGGTTCTATCCACGCGAGTACACCTCGCAGACCGACTACGATCGCTCCCGGTTCGCCACCAACATCAACAAGTTCCCCGAAGTGCCATCGGCGCGTCCGGCCTCGTCCACCAAGATTTGGGTGAGCCAGGGCTATGCACTCATCGAACCCGACATCCCGATCTTTGGCGATACCGGCAAGATGAACGACAACTACACGCGCGACTTGAAAGAAAATCTCGATGCGGTTCTCGACGCCGTCGTCGATTCCGGGTTCGTGGCGCGCGACAAGATGGGGATCGGTGGACACAGCTATGGCGCATTCAGCACCGTTAATGCCCTCACGCTGGTGCCGTACTTCAAGGCCGGTATCGCCGGAGACGGCATGTACAATCGCAGCCTGACGCCGTTCGGATTTCAGAGTGAGCGCCGTAACTTCTATCAGGCACAGGACACGTATCTCGATATGTCGCCGTTCTTCCGCGCCGACAAAATCGCCGGCGCCCTGCTCATGTACCACGCAACGGAAGACCAAAATCAGGGCACCGCACCCATCAGCTCCATTCGCATGATGGCAGCACTCCAGGGGCTCGGCAAACCGGCCGCGCTCTACCTGTATCCGTACGAAGATCACAGCGTCGCGACCTATCAGAGTGATCTCGACTTGTGGGCGCGCTGGTTCGCCTGGTTTGATGTGTATGTGAAGAACCCGAAGAGCGACGCCAAAGCACTGGTCCCCTAGTTCAACGCCGCGTCTCTCATGCCTATGCGATTCATTTTCACGCACGCCCGCACGCTCGCCCTGGCGCTTGCCATCACAGGCGCTCAGGCCACGGCACAAACGCCTGCACTCAACACACTGTCCGCCTCCGAAAAGGCCGCGGGGTGGAGACTGCTGTTCGATGGCACCAGCATGAGTGCATGGCGCGGCTATCAGATGGCGGAAATGCCCTCCGAATGGACGGTGGTGGATGGCACGTTGAACAAAACACGCACCACTGAAGACATCATCACGCGCGAGCAGTTCAGCAACTTTGAACTGCGCATCGACTGGAAGGTCGCCTCGCGCGGCAACTCGGGCATCTTCTATCGCGCCACCGAAGCAGAGACGCGTGCCTACTGGAGCGCGCCGGAATACCAGTTAGCCGAGGACTCGCTCACACCGGACAGCCGCAACATCATGACGTCAGCCGGTGCCGTGTATGGTTTCTATCCGTCCATCCGCGGCATTGCAAAACGGGCCGACGAATGGAATACCACGCGCATCGTCGTCAATGGTGCGCATGTCGAGCATTGGCTCAACGGAACGATGATCGCGCAGTACGAACTCTGGTCGCCGGAGTGGAATCTCAAATTGCACGGCGACCCCAACGATCCCACCAAGAAGCCGCTCAAGTTCGCACCCTTTGCGAATTTTGCACTCGCCAAGTCGGGACACATCGTCATTCAGGGCGACCACAACGGCGCGCTCTCGCTTCGCAACATCAAGATCCGCGAGCTCACGCCACGTTAACCGCACTGCGGCGCGCACGGATCGGCGCCCTCTCCGTCACTTTCGCCGTCACTGTCGCCGCGTGCGGACATGCGGTCGATGCCACGGCACCGGTGGTCGCCGCGCCCACGGTGTTGCCGCCGGTGCAGGTCGTCCTCTTCACACATATTGAAGACCAGTCACCAGTCGGAGTGATCGGGTCCGCCGCAGCACGCACGAGCTACCTCGCACTCCGAAGCTCTTTGCTGCAAATGGCGGCGCTCACCGGTCGCTACCGCGTGCGCTGGTCCCTCCAGCCCGACTGGAAATTCCTGCTCGCGGCACTGCAGTATGAAGACGTCACCACACGCGCGACCACGGGTGGACTGAACGTGTTGCGCTACCTGCGCGACAGTCTCAACGTCGCCATCGACGCCCACTCGCACGAGGGCAGTGGCTACAACTACACTGACGTCGCGCATCTTCTCGACTCACTCGGCGTTGGCGGCACCACCGTGATCGGTGGGCACATCTGGGATCCGTCCTTGCCGCAGTTCTCGGCGTGGGACCGTTTTCGCGTGCCCGTGCGCGGTGCGCAGTATCCGTCGGCGCTCTGGCGCGGCGACATTCTCATGGGCAGCGGTACACCAAACCACGTCAATGATCCCACCGTAAGCGGTGTGTGGCGACCGACCAATCGCAACAACTATTTCGTCGACGATCCCGCTGGCAATATCGCCTGCATTGGCGGCTGGAAGAACGATGTTGCGGGTATCACTGAGTTGGTCGCGCTCTACCGCAGCAAACAGGCGCCCACCACGTGTATGCTCACCGCATCCATGCCTATCCAGCCCTCGCTTGTGACAACCACCGCGGGACTGGCCGAGATCGAATCGACCATCATCAAACCGCTCATCGTACTTCGCGACAGCAGTCAGGTCGTCATTACCGACTTCACGGCGCTGGTGGCCACATGGAAGCAATCGTTCAATGGTCGAGCGTGCACGTACCAGTTTGGGGTCGTGACACACTGAGTGGTGGTCGTGCGTAGGTTCCGTCATGCCTCGCACTGTTATCGCCGCTGCCCACCTTGCCAAGCGGTATCGCTCCACGGTCGCCATCGACGACGTCTCGCTCGAAGTCGTTGAAGGCGAGATCTTCGGGCTGATCGGACCGAACGGTGCCGGCAAAACGACGACGATGGAATGCCTGCAGGGGCACCGCCGCCAGGACGCGGGCACGATCTCGGTACTTGGCCTCGACCCGCAGCGTGATACTGCCGCGCTTCGGCAGCGGATCGGCGTGCAACACCAGGAAGCGCATTTGCAGAAGCGCATCAAGGTGTGGGAAGCGGTCGATCTGTGGTCTTCACTGTATGCGCGCGTCGTAGACACCGAAGCGCTTCTCGTGCGGCTTGGGCTTGAGGCGAAGCGCAACGCCTGGTTCATGACGTTGTCCGGTGGACAGAAGCAGCGATTGTTCATTGCGCTGGCGCTCATTCACGAACCAGAACTGGTCTTTCTCGACGAACTCACCACGGGCCTCGATCCACAGGCGCGTCGTACGATTTGGGATCTCATTACCGGTATTCGTGATCGCGGTGCGACGGTGTTTCTTACCACGCACCTCATGGAGGAAGCCGAACGACTCTGCGACCGCGTCGCGATTATCGAACATGGTCGCGTGATCGAAATGGGTGCGCCGCAGGAGCTCGTGCGCAAGCACTGTCCGGAGCGTCGCGTGGTGTTCACCAGCAATGACGAGCGCGCCGCAGAACGCTTTGCCTCGCTTGCTGTGCTGCGCTCAGTAAGCAGCACTGGACTCGTGCATACGCTACGCGGTGAAGGTGACGATTTTGTCACACATGTCATCAACTTTATCGCCCACGAGCAGCTGCACGTCACGGGATTTCGCACCGAGATCCCCACCCTCGAAGACGTCTTTCTCAAGCTCACCGGACGCGGGATACGAGACTGATGCTGCGCGGCTTCTGGAAACTCACGTGGGTGGAGATCAAAGTGTTCGTGCGCGAGCCCATGGGCGTCGCGGGGTCACTCCTGATACCGGTCGTGCTCTTTGTATTGATGGGCCGAACGATCGGCATCAATAGGCCGGTCGTGCCAGACGGCATCGCGCGCACGCCGCCGTTCAACGTCGCGATCCTGGCCGCAGTCCTCATTGCCATCGGTGCTGTGCAATCGCTCGTCGCGATCATCGCCATCTATCGCGAAGGCGGCATCCTCAAACGACTCCGCGCCACGCCGCTCTCGCCGGTCACCATACTCGGCGCGCACGTTGCCGTGAAACTCGCGTTCACCGTCGTCAGCCTATTACTGATGATACTGGCAGGACGACGGCTCTTTCCCGGCGTGCTGCAGGTGAACGTATTCAGCTTCGCTGCCGCGCTGGTTCTCAGCACGTTGAGCATTCTCTCGCTGGGATTTGTCATCGCCAGCGTTGTTCCCACGGCGCGATTCGCGCAACCGGTCAGCGCCGTCGTGCTCTACCCGATGCTGGCGCTCTCCGGTCTTTTCGTGCCCCTTGAGCGATTGCCGGCGGCGCTTCGCAGCTGTGCGCAGCTGCTACCGTTGACGCACAGCGTGTCGCTGTTGCAAGGAGTGTGGGATGGCACGGGATGGGGCGCGCACTGGGGGAATGTGGTCGCACTCACGGTGATCTTTGTGTGCTGCACCGCGCTATCGACACGTGTGTTTCGCTGGGAGTAGACTGCGCTCGCGAGAGCTCATCGACGACGCGCCTCTCCCTACTTGATCGTCTTGCGCGGGATTCGCGTATCGGCGGTCGCGGCATGCCATGCGTACGCCGCCATGATGACGGCGTTCTTCATCAGGTCGTCCGCCTGAATAGTGTCATAGAAATCGAGATTTGTATGTCCGCCGGTGCCCGGGATGTGATCTTGCAGAAACTGAAAGCCCGGTAACCCAACCTCATCGAATGCGACGTGATCCGTGCTGCCAACACCCTGGTTCGACACCACGGTCATGCCGAGATCGCGGAAGGGCTCCATCCACGCCGTCAGCATTGCCCTGGCCTGTTCGTTGCCTTGCAAATAGATACCGCGATACTGACCAGCCCCGTAGTCCTGATTGAAGTAGGCGGACAACTTCTCGTACGCGGGCTTCGTGCCAATGGCCGCATCCAGCGGATTGCCGAAGTGCTGTTTCACGTACGCGCGCGAGCCGAACAACCCCTGCTCTTCGCCAGCCCACAGCGCGATACGAATCGTACGTCGCGGGCTCGCACCGATCGTCTTGAGTATCCGCATTGCCTCAAGCGCCACCGCCACGCCCGACGTGTTGTCACTGGCATTCGGACTCGCGTGCCATGTATCCAGATGCGCACCGATCATGACAACCTCTTCCTGCAGATCACTGCCGGCTATCTCGCCGACGATGTTCATCGCCTGCTCGACCTTGTCGCCGATCTTGTTCCGTACCTCGACTTCGATCTTGACCGGAATGTTCCGTTTGAGGATGCGGTACATCCGATTGTAATGCTCGGGTGTAACGGCGACGATCACCGGCGACTTGAGCATGCCCTCGCGTGACCATCCGTCGGCACGAGAACCCGGTCGCGAGAAGCCGCGCACCGCACCGAGCCAGCCGCTCTCGCATTGCAGCACCACCGTCACACCCTCAGCGGCGTAGAACGCGATCTTCTCATCGGCCGTGAGCAACTCGGCATTGCGCACCGTGCGTGCTGGCACTGCGCGCACGGGTGCGATGACCGTTTGCTCAATGAGCCGCAGGTTCTGCTCAGTCAGGCGTGGCACCCCGTTGGTGAGCGGTGCGAGGTCGATGGGAGCGGGTGGCGTCACAAGAATGGCTTTGCCTTTGAGCCTGCCGCGATAGGTGGCGAGATCCGCCTTCACCAAGAGATCGACGATCACGGCCTCCGCAGTCTGTCGTCCTTTGGTGCTGGCGGTGTGCGCAATTGGATAGCCGACCATCGGCGTGTAGTCTGGCTCCAGGAGATGCAGCGAGACGTACTCGTTATCCCACGTCACGCCAAAATCCATGAACGGTTCTGCAGCCACGTGCACGAGACCCATGCGCGTCATTTCGCTTTGCACCCACATCTGGGCGCGTTTCATGTCGCTGGACAGCGTCAGCCGCGCGCCGAGTACGTCGGCGATATATCCCTCGAACTCCATGACATGCGAGCGCTGCAGCCCTTCCTCGCGAATCTTCGGCACCATGGTCCAGTCGGCGCTTGGTGCGCGCACGCCAAGTGTGCGTGCGATGGGTTGCGCCGGCATCGATATCGCCGCGAGCACGAGCAGGAACACGACCCGTGCGGTGGTCAGAAAGGTCATGCGTCGGAGCAGCATGGGCTGTTATCTCGGAGAGAGTGGTGACTGGGTCGCGCCGACTGGTGTGAACGACAGCACGCACCACGACGAGCCAACGCACGACACGGGCCTCGCCCAGTTACGGAGCGCTATCACTCGGCAGTGCGTGCGAGAGAAACTCCAACACGTTCCCACCCATCACCCGCCGCACGTCGGCTGCTGACATTCCGGCCGTAAGTAGTCCGTCGGTGATGCGCGATAACTCAGCGGTGTCGAACGGCATGTGGGTGGCGCCATCGAAATCTGAACCGAGCGCGACGTGTTCCACCCCCATCACTCGCGCGGCATGCATGATCGCACGCACGATCGATTCGACACCGAGGGTACACACTGCACCGTCCCAGTAGCCAATGCCGATCAAGCCTCCTTTCGCGGCAATGGCGCGTAGTTGTTCGTCCGTCAGATTCCGCGGGCCGGGACACGTCGCGGCAACGCCCGTGTGCGACACCACCATGGGCCGGGTGGCGATCACCAGGACATCGTCAATCGTTTTCGGCGATGCGTGCGCCAGGTCGACAACAATGCCGAGTGATTCCATGCGCACAATGACCGTGCGTCCGAAAGGAGTGAGCCCTTCGTGCAGCACGCCATGTGCGCTCGACGCAACCTCGTTGTCAAAGAAATGCGTCAGACCCATCATGCGATAGCCCGCCGCGAAGAGCGTATCAACACTCGCTAACTGTCCATCGAGCGCATGCAACCCTTCAATGGCGAGCACCCCAGCCACCCTGAAGTGTGTCGTCGACTGTCCCCGCGCGGCAGACTCCCGTTCGACGGAAGCGTGCTTCGCGGCGAACGCTGTCAACTGTTGCTGCGACGTAATCACGACCAACATGCCGTTTGAGTGCGTTGCTGCGTCGCGCAAACGCCCTGCCTGGTAGAGCGCCCGCGCGCGCAAACTGCGCCACGTTGCCATTGGCCAGCGCTGCGCCAAGGCGAGCAGCAGAATGTTGTCGGTTTCACCGGTGTTCTTGTCATAATTGATACCGCGCGGCGTTTTCGTGACAACAGAGAACACTTGTAATGCCACATTGCCCGTCTGCAATCGCGGCACATCCACGTGCCCGGTGAATGCACGCGCGCGAGGGTCGCGACCCCACAGCAGTTGGTCGGCATGCAGATCCGCGACAAACAATGACTGGTGCAACGCGCGCCCGGCGTCTGAAACTGTCGGCATCGTCGTGGGCACGATCGTGTTCATGCGACGGTCCACGATACCCGGTGCGAGGCTGAAAAACGCCATCAACACGGCGGCGAACAGCGCGAGCCCGACTGCGCCCACGCGTGCGCGTCGCACTATCGCAATCCGCGCGGCATAGGTTCCCCCGACATCTCTCGGGGATTGGGTGTAGCGCGAGCGCTGCTCCGCGCACGCAGACTCCCGCACCGCTTGAGCGCTGCATTCGAACGCGGGTCGACGGTGTCTGGAAGTGCCATTGCATCAATCCGGAGCGTGTCGGACTTTGTCCGCGCCGCGCTCCACAGACTATTGCAACGCCCACGCAGCGCATCAATGCGCGCCAGACGATCAATGCCGCTGTCAGCAGCGCGTGACAACCCAAACCATGTGCCGATAGCCAGCAACCCCGCCACACCAAGTCCGAAGAGTGCGCTACGACGCGGATTGGCCAAGTTGTGTTCGTCGGTCACGTGGATGCGTACGGCATGGTGGGGAGAAACGTGGGCTCGCGACGCGCGTGCGTGGCCTGCTCAAACGCGTACGCCAACGCGATCAGCCGCGCCTCAGTCCACGCGCCGCCAATGAAGGACATGCCGAGTGGCAATGCGGAGGCAAAACCCATCGGCACGGTGATGCTCGGATACCCGGCGACCGCCGCCACACTGCTGTTCCCACCCGTATAGCGATCGCCGTTGACCAGATCGGTTGGCCACGACGGACCATTCGATGGTGCAACGATGGCGTCCACTTTGTGCTTCTTGAGCACAGCATCGACGCCTTCCGCGCGCGACAATCGCCGACACAACGCCAGC